>NZ_JAGSHX010000001.1:660017-990026 GCF_018138715.1 Streptomyces asiaticus | reverse complement strand
GGGCACGCCCTGGCCGCCGTCGAGCGGTTGGCAGAGGGCGAGGAGCCGGCAGTGCACGGCCGGGACTACGGTGACGCGCAGGGTGTAGCCCTGGCCGCGCCGCACGACTACCCCCTGGGCGAGCGCGGCCCGCTCGGCGGCCTCCAGCTCGGCGGTGCGGAGGAAGTCGGCGACCTTGCCCGGCATGTCGAGGGTGACCAGCAGCTCCAGGGCCGGGGCTTCCTCCTCGGCGGCGGTGTGGTCGGGCAGGAGGTCGGCGACGGCCGTGCGGATCGCGCCGCGGCTGCCCCGGTGGTCGCGTGCAAGGGCGGCGATCAGCGCCGCATCCACGCGGCGGGCGGCTCCCGCGACGGTGGCGTGCAACCGCTTGTCCGCGACCGTCCGGACCTCCGACACCTGCCGGGCCGGCACGCTCACCCCCGGCAGCAGCACCCGGTTGCGGCGCAGCCAGCCCACCGCCTGGTTGAACAGCGCCTTCGGCCCCTCGGCGTGCGTCCACGCCCGCCCGTGCAGGAACGTACGGAACCGCCGAGACCACTCCCAGTCCTCGTACTCGTGGTACTCGTAGGCGTCCCGGATCTCCCACGCGTGCTCGTAGGCCGTCTTCGGCCGCTCGGTGTACCGCTTCACCACCGACGGGTCCTCGATGCCGAGCTGCGCGGCCAAGTGCTCGACCACCGGCCACGGGGCGTCGAGTGGATCGTCCGGGAGGAACCGGCCGATGTAGCGCACGGTGCACATCTGAAGCGCGAAGCCCAATTGGTGATGCGTGGAGCGCCGCAACGCAATCAGATCGCGGTCGACGTCGTCCAGGAAGAAGAACCGCTCCAGCTCAGGGCGGGTCGGCTCCTCGGCGAACTTCCCGTACGCCTCAGCCTGCTCATCAGTCAGAAACTCCACCGGCACGAGCGGACCGTAGCCAGCGCCGGTACCCGCCCGGCGATCTTTCCGCGAACCCCAGCGGAGCCTCCAGCCGGTGTGCCGGCCGACCATGATCGTTCTCAGCGCCAACCGCTGCACCGATGTTCCCCGAGGCCGACATAGCTGAGCGTCGGCGTGCTCGCGGTGGGCGCGGACGGGTACCGGGCGCTGGTCTCCTACGGCGAGATCCTCCCCGGGCTCCGGCAACCGGGGCGCGATCCTGGCCGTCGAACAGGACGGGGCACCGCCGGCCCGACCCCGGCTGGTCGTGACCGGCGAGGTCACCGGTGGGCGCGACGTCAACGACGTCGTCGAGCTGGACGTCGTGCGCGTCGAGCCCACCGGCTAACCCCGAGCGACCTCAGCGGTGTGCGCGGGGGTGTAGCGCTCGCCCATCACCTGGTCGCTCAGCGGGTCCAGCGCGGCCAGCGCCTCGGCGTCCAGGGTGAGCTCCAGCGCGGCCGCGTTCTGCTCCAGCCGGGCCGGGCTGCGGGTGCCCGGAATGGTCGCCACCGCCACCCCGAGCCGCTCGGCCTGGGCGTACACCCAGGCCAGCGCCACCTGGGCCGGGGTGGCACCCAGCCGGTCGGCCACCTCGCGCACGGTCTGCGCGATCTTCTCGTTGGCCTCGCCCGCCTCACCGGCGAAGCGGGGGTTGGTGCGCCGGAAGTCCTTCTCGCCCAGCGTGGAGCGGTCCAGGTTGCCGGTCAGGAACCCCCGCCCCAGCGGCGAGTACGGCACCAGCCCGACCCCCAGCTCGGCCATCACCGGGGTGACCGCCTCGACGTCGCGGGTCCACAGCGAGTACTCGCTCTGCACCGCCGTGATCGGGTGCACCGCGTGCGCCCGGCGCAGCAGCTCGCCGTCGACCTCGGACAGGCCCAGATGGCGGACCTTGCCCGCCTCGACCAGCTCGGCCATCGCCCCGACGGTCTCCTCGATCTCCACGTCCTGGGGCGGGCGGTGGGCGTAGTACAGGTCGATCACCTCGACGCCCAGCCGCAGCAGCGAGGCGTCGCAGGAGCGCAGCACGTAGTCCCGGGCACCGCGGATGCGGCGTGCCCGGTCGCCGGCACTGCGGTCGATGCCGAACTTGGTGGCCAGCTGCACCTGGTCCCGGCGGCCGTGGATGGCCCGGCCCACCAGCACCTCGTTGTGCCCGGTGCCGTAGGCGTCGGCGGTGTCCAGGAACGTGATGCCCAGCTCCAGGGCCCGGTCGATGGTGGCCAGGCCGCCGTCCCAGTCGGCGGCGCCGTAGCTCTCGCTCATTCCCATGCACCCCAGGCCCATCGCGCTGACGGTGAGACCGGGCGAGCCGAGCGAGGTTCGGGTGATCATGCGCGGATACTCCTCCTGCCCGGCGGACCGGGCGGTACCTTGAGCACTGAAGAACGCCTCCGAAACTAGGACTTGGAGCGCACTCGAAGTCAAGCCGGAGGACCGGCCCCCGCCGGCGGGTCAGGCGCGGCGGGAGCGGGTGAGGGTGAAGCGGTCCACCGGCAGCAGGTCGCCACAGGGCCCGGACACCGCGTATTTCCCGGCCGTCCTCACCAGCGGGTGCAGCGGCCCGGCGGCCGGACCTTCGTGCGGGCCATGGTGTCCCCTTCTCTTACCGGTCCCGGGTATCTGCGCGGGACCTCCGCTTCGACGACGAACGGCCCGACAGGTCGGGTGCGTCGCCCGTCACTCCTCGTCTTCGCCGTCCTCGACGGCGTCCGGGTCCCGCAGCGGGCGCAGGCCCTGGCCGGGGCCGCCGGCCTCGATGTCGAACAGGTAGCGGCCCAGGAAGTTGATGTGCCGGTCCTTGAGCGGAGAGAGGCGGGCGACGTCCTCGTCCTTGATGTCGTGGCCCTCGGCGCGGAGCTGGACGACGGCAGCGTCCAGGTAGCGGGTGTTCCACAGGACGACGGCGTTGAGGACGAGGCCGAGGGCGGCGAGCTGGTCCTCCTGGCCCTCGCGGTACGCCTGGCGGATCTGGCCGCGGCCGCCGTGGCAGATCGCGCGGGGCGAGGGGGTGGCGAGACTCCTGCACGGTGAGCTGCCGGTTCATCAGCCGGCGGTAGGTGTCGTCGACCGGGTCGACCAGCGCGAGCAGGTGCATGGTCTTGTCGATCCGCCCGTACTCGGCGAACGCGGCGCCGAGCGGGATCGGGTGGCCTTCACGCCCGAACATCCGCAGCAGGTCGTACGCCCGGACCTGGTTGGTGATGAGCGATCCGGCGACGCGGAGCATGTCCGGCCAGTGCGTGGCGATCCGCTTGAGGTTCACCTTGTTGCAGGTGACGGCCTCCAGCGGCCCGTACCCGGCGGCCGACGCCTCACCGTCGGGCAGGTCGGCCCGCCAGAACCTCTGGTCGGCGAGGTCGCGGAAGCGCGGGGCGAAGCGGAAGCCGAGCATCTTGTACAGGCCGAAGGCCATGTCGGAGTACGACGCGTTGTCGGTCGCGACCATCTCCGGCTTCACCCCGCCGTCAAGGTTCAGCAGCGTGTCCAGCGTGTCGAGGCTGTCGCGCGGGGTGCCGCGTACGACCATCGCGCCGATCCCCGCGACCTGGTCATTGACGGCATTTAGCCAAGTCACGCCCCGTTTATATCCATAATATTTTGGCGAGGGCCCGGTGTTGATGCTCGTGACGGGGACGACGAACCGCAGGCCGTCGACGGAGGCCAGCAGCCCGCCGCCCCACATCTGGGCCAGCTCGATGCGGGACCGGGCGGTGATGAGCGCGGCGTTCGCCGCGGCGATGGTGTCGGCGCGCAGGTAGTTCTGGTCGACGTGGGACAGCCGCGAGCGGGTCAGCGCCTTGTTCTCCGGGTCGATGACCGGGGTCAGGCCGATGTTGCAGCTCTCCGCCACCAGCAGCGCGACCACGGAGACGAGCAGGCCCTCCATGCGGGGCGCCGCTCGGAGACGCGGCCGAAGGCGTCGAGGAACCCGGTCCAGGAGTGGACCTCGAACAGCAGGTCCGGCAGGTCGATCCCCGGGAGCATCGCCTCCGTGGTGGCCTTCAGCCAGGTCAGCGACTCCGGCTCGCCCACCGCGCCGAGCTTGTCCACCGACAGGCGGGCGCGTCCGCCGCCCTCGGGGACGACGATCTCCACCTTCGCGTCGGCGCCGGCCTCCTCCAGTCGGTCGGCCATCTGCCGCCACGCCGCGTCCAGCCCCCGGGTGAGCTGGGCCAGGCGCTCCTCGGCGTCCTCGGCCAGGGACAGGCCCGCGAGCACATCCGCGCGCATCGCCTCCCACCGCGGCCCGTCCAGCAGCCGGGCGCGCGGGTCCGCCCACCGGTTCGACGGCGAGGCGAACACATCGCGCCGGTTCAGGGCGCGGTGCAGCTGCTCCAGGACGCACACCACGTACGCGTCGCGGTCGACCGCGCCCTGCGGCAGCTTGGCGCCTGTGAACACCGCGCGCTTCCACATCGCCGGCACCAGCTCGGCGTCGACTTCGCGGGAAAGCAGCAGCCGGTCCTTGACCCGGCGCCGGGACAGCGCGGGCAGGCGGCGCACCGCCTTGAGGATGCGCCGCCCGGCCGGGGCGGCGCCCAGCGCGTCCGACTCGCCCAGCAGGGACAGGAACGGGCGCACGGCGTTGTAGCGCAGGCCCGGCTTCTCGCGCATCGCCGCCTCGGCCGACCCGTCGTCCTCGGGCACCAGGGCCTCGACGGTCGCCACCGCGCCGGCCACCGCCGTACGCGGCACGGCCTCCTCGACCGCCACCCACAGCGCGGCGACGTCCAGGTCCGCCTCGTGCTCGGCGACCAGGTCCAGCTCCTCAGTGAGGATCTTCAACGCCTTCCCCCAGGATCCGGGCCGCCTTCTCCAGCTGCGGAAGCATCGCCAGACGCTCCCGGTCCAACGCCCGCCGCGCGGGGCTGATCAGCCGGTTCGCCATCAGCACCGCGAACAGATCCAGCGCGTCGTCAACCGCCTGCGCCTCCAGCTGCCGCACCACCGCCGTCAGCAGCGCGGTCCGCCGCGGCTCCGGCGCCCGATCGATCGTCTGCGCCGTGCTCAGCTGCCCGTACCGGGCCAGCGCCGACAGCCGGTTCACCGGCACCCGCGACAGGTTCACCCGGCCCAGCGCGAACGCGGAGATCTCCTCCACCCGCTCCATCGCCCGCACCATCGCCGTGCCCGTCGACTTCACCGGCGGAGTGCGCAGCCGCTCCAGCTCCGAGACCCGCCTGCCCTCCGGCACCACCAGCAGCTCCGCCAAGGCCGGCGCGAGCGCCGCATCCGCCCGGACCGTCGCCCGGGCCACCGCCTCGCACAGGCGCCGCTCGGCCGCCGTACGGGCCTCCGACACCTGCCGGGCCAGCACCGAGACACCCGGCAGCAGCACCCGGTTCTTCCGCAGCCACGTCACCGCGTAGTTGAACAGCGCCACCGGCCCCTCGGCGTGCGTCCACGCCCGCCCGTACAGGAAGCTGCGTAACTCCCGCCCCCACGTCCGGTCGGTGAAGTCCCGGTACCTGAACCGCCTCTGGATCCCGTCCGCGTGCTCGTACACCGTCGAGCGCCGCTCGGCGTACCGCTTCACGCACGAGGCGTCCGCGATGCCGAGCTGCCCCGCCAGGTACTCCACGGCCTCCCACGGCACCGCGAGCGGGTCCTCGCCCAGGAACCGGCCGACGTAGCGGACCGTGCAGATCTGCACCGCCATGCCCAGCCAGTGCGCGTCCGTACGACGCAGCGCGATCAGATCACAATCGTCATCGTCGAGGAAGAAGAACCGCTCCAGCTCCGGGCGCGTGGGCACCTCGGAGAACGTCCCGTAGGCCTCGGCCTGCTCATCAGTCAGAAACTCCACCGGCACGAGGCGGGCCGTAGCCAGCGCCGGCACCCGCTCGACGAGCTTTCCGTGAACCTCAGCGAGGCCAAGGACGTCCAGCTCGCCCGCATCGCGCACCGCCAGGAAACAACACCGCATCAGACGTTCCCGATGAGCGAGGCCGACCTGGATACCTGGCGGGAGCAGTTCCAGGAGCCTGCCGCCGCCGAACTCGACAGCAGCGAGATTCCCACCCCACCGGCGGGCTGGCCGAGCTGGCCGGACTCGACGCCTCACCGCCTACCGTGCACGAGCTCGTTAGAGGTCGACGCGGGCCTTTTCCTGCTACGACGCTGGGCGCAGGGCGGGGTTGAGGCACTGCGGCGGCGTCCGGCCACCGGGCGGCCACCCAAGCTGGATGACGCCCAAGTCAAGCTGGTTCGGACCGCGTTGGAGCAAGGCGCCCAGGCGCACGGTGCCTGCCGAACCCGGCCTGCTCCTGAACGTCTACATCGCGCCCGCCGGCACGGCGACCGCGGACGGTCTAGCCCTATTGGCGTCGTGGGCGGCTGGCCAGGAGAGGCTAGCGACCGAGATTCAAGCACTCAGCTGATATTTCTACCTTTTCAGTCCGTCTGAGTCAGCGCCCGGGGTCGTGTCCGGTGCGGGAAACGACGGCCGGACCATCACCGTCCGCAACCTGCTGCAGCACACCAGTGGCCTGGCCGACTACATCTACGACGTTTCCCCCGACCCCAGTGCCCAGACCTACTTCGCCAACCGGTGGCGTGCCTACAAGCCCGAAGAGCTGGTGGACCTTGCCATGCGCCATGAACCTGCCTTCCCACCAGCCACCACTGGGCATACCCCAACACGAATTACGTGCTCGCCGGAATGATCACCGAGAAGATCACAGGCCGCACCTGGGAACAGCAGGTCCACGACCGCATCCTGCGCCCGCTCGGCCTGCAGCACACCGACACCCCCCGACACCTGGCCCTTCCTTCCGCATCCGCACACGGCCAACTACCAGCAGTTCACCGTGAACGGCCCGATGGTCGACACCACCATCCCCTACCGCCCCTTCGACAGCGGGGCCGACGGCTCGATGACCGGAACGGCCCGCGACCTCAACCGCTTCTTCGCCGCACTGGCAAGCGGACAGCTGCTGAAGCCCGCCCAACTCGCTGCCATGCGGACCACTGTCCCGGTGCCGCAGGACAGCGGTCACCCGGAAGGCACCCGGGACGGCCTGGGCCTGTTCTTCACACCCCTGTCCCGCGGCGGCGGCTACCTCGGGCACGGAGGAAGCGGCTTCGGATATGTCATCCGGGCAGCGACAACCGTGGACGGTCGACGCACCATCACCGTCGAGGACCCGTCATGACCGCTGCCACCACCCACATCACCCCCAGCGCCGCTCCAGCGCCGGGGGTCTCCCGCCGGACCGATGTCGCACTGTGGGCCACCCAGATCGCCCTCGCCCTGTTCTTCGCTGTCGCCGGCGGCGTCCCGAAGCTGGCCGGGATGCCGGCCGCCGCCGAGTCATTCGACCGAATCGGATACGGCGACTGGTTCATATACCTGGTCGGCGGCCTGGAAGTGGCCGGCGCCATCGGCCTGCTGGTCCCACGCCTGGCCGGTCTCGCCGCCTTGGCCCTGACCGGGCTCATGGCGGGCGCCGAGATCTTCCTGTGGGCCTACTTGGACACCACCTTCTGGTACACCCCGCTCATCCTCGCCGCGATCCTCGGCTGGATCGCCCACAGCCGACGCCGAGCGACAGCCGCACTCTTCCGACAGCTCCCGCACCGCGCCCTCAGCCGCCGCTAGTGTCGGCAGCTGGCCGGGCACCACTCGATGACCAGGAACGCCCCGGGAGGTGCGCACCGGGCCGGGGTCTGGGCCCGCTGGGCCCACGCGGTTCAGGCCCGCCCTCTCGGCAAGACGATCCTCGCGGTGCTGGTCATGGCCGCGGTCTCACCACCTGCGTTCTCACTGCATCTGGGCAGCTCGGACGCGGCTAACGACCCTAAGACCACCACCCGCCAGGCATACGCCTCGATGGCCTAGCTAGGGCTTCGGGCCGGGCTTCAACGGCCCGCTGCTGCTGGTGGCCAAGGCACCCACGTCGCAGGACCAGGCGGCGCTGAGCCATCTGGTCACCGAGGTGAAGGGCATGGACGGCGTGGCACAGGTGGACGCGGCACCGATGAAGCCGGGACAGAGCGTCGGCACCGTCCGGGTCGTTCCCACCACCTCTCCGCGGTCGGTCCAGACCTCCGACCTGATCACGCACCTGCGCGACCGGGTGATCCCGCAAGCGGAACACGGCAGCGACCTACAGGTCTATGTCGGCGGCTCCACGGCGAGCTCGGACGACTTCGCGAACGTGCTGACCTCCGAGCTACCGGTCTTCCTCGCCATCATCATCGGTCTGGGTGGCCTGCTGATGATGATCGCCTTTCGCAGCCTGCTCGTATCGCTGATCGGCGTGGCGATGAAGCTGCTGGCGATGGGCGGCCTTCAGTGCGATCGTCGCGGTCTTCCAGTGGGGCTGGGGGTCCGACACACTCGGCGCGGGCGCCGCGGGGCCAGTCGACGCCATCGCGCCCGTGATGATCATCGCGATGGGCTACCCAGGCCTCGCCACCACCGCACCACCGCACAGCACCTCGTCGCCGTCATAGTCGCCCTCGCAGGCATCCAGGCCCTCGAGCACGCCGAGGGCCACGGCCTCGGCCGCATCGAGCGTGCCCAGCGCCAGACGGCGGCGGACATCGGTCTCGTACTGCTCGATGACCGGCTCGATCAGGCGGCTCGTGGCCTCGTACACGTCGGTGTACCCGAAGCCCGGGCGGTGGCCGGTGCTCAGATGGTGGATATCCAGAGCACGCAGGGCCTGCTCGGCCTCGGCCGCCGTCCCCTCCTGAAGGGCTTGTCCCACACCGGTATCACCGCCCGGAACCTGGACGTACGGCTCCCATGGGAGCACGCTCGGGAGCGCGGTCCGATACACGACAGGCCCGGCAGCTGTCTTGCCCCGCGTCCCTGAGCGCGGGGTCCTCCAACCGGTCCGGGAAGTAGTTCACTTCCTCCTCATCCCAGGGCCAATTCGACGGCACACGCGTGAACTCCACCGAGTACCGCTTGCATGTTGTTCTTGCTACTCACTACCTGGACAGCTTCCTCCGGGACTCATCCGTCCCAGTAAGGCTGTCCAGATCAGCGGGGAACTTGAGGGCGAGGACCAGGACGTGATGTGGGCGTACTGTTTGTGGTGAAGCGGGCTTTGACTGGGAGGACTCATGGGCTCCCTGGAGACACCTATGGGTGTGGATGCACGGGATAGGCTGCTCGCCACCGCGGCACAGGATGTCGTACATGCGCTGAGAGCTTCGGCGGCGACGGTGTATCTTGTGCGACCGGAACCACCGAAATTGATGCTGATAGCCGCGGCAGTGGTGGTTAGCCCCCTCGGAGTGGGACCTATTGAGCATATACCGGCAGATGATCCGGTATATGCGACGGCGGCCGCTTATCGGTCCGGTGATACGGCGACGGCGCATTCGATCGATTTCCTGGGAGAGCATCCCGAGGAAGCGATTTCCATGCCGTTTCCTTTTACCGCATTTTCGGCCCCCGTCGGCGGGGTAGGGGTGATGACCGCGTTTTGGATCAATGGCCCCAGAGAGCCGACAGCAGAAGAGAGGCGGCAGCTCGCGGAGGTGTCCGGCAGTCTGGGGCGCGAGCTGGAGCAGCTGGCTGCCCAGCGGGTGCCCATGACTCCTCCGGCCGTGCCGCGGGTACACGCTGCGGAGTCCGGGCTGGCTGAGGGCCAAGGAGCAGCGGCCGTTGACAACGCGCCGCTCGTCTATCACCTGCATCGGCTCGCCGTGCAGCTCAACCACGTGTCGGACGGCCGGGAAGCTGCCGCGTTGGCCTGCGCGCGGGTGATGTCCGCGGTGGACGCGGACGCGATGGCGGTGACCCAGGTAAAGGGTGACCGGCTCGTCATTGCCGCTGCCGAGGGCTGCTCGCACTTGTTCCTGCGGAGCTGGAAGGGCAATTGCTCATCAGTGCTTCAACGCCCGAGGCGAGGGCGATGGCGCACAGGCGGCAACTGACCTATGCACCGGGAGCGGCACTGACACGCGGCCGGGTGGGGACAGGGGACCGTGACGATTACGCCTGGGTGGTGCTGCCACTCCTAGGGGGAAGCGGGGTCGTGGTGGGCACCTGCTCGATCGGCAGCGAGCAGCCAGGCATCTCGAAGACCGCTCCATCTGCGCTGGCCACGCTGCTGGGACAGGCGCTGGAACGCACGGCGGCGGACGGCGCCCGACACGCCCTCGCACAGCAGCTTCAGAGGACCCTCTTGCCGCGGGTGCTGCCGCAGTGTGCAGGCATCCGCAGCACGTCCAGATACGTGCCGACCGGCGGGATCGACCTGGGCGGCGACTGGTATGACCTGGTGACACTGCCTGATCAGCACAGCGTCACCGCGCTGGTCGGTGACGTCCAGGGGCACGACATTCAGGCGGCTGTGGTGATGGGCCAGCTCCGGGCGGCCATGCGAGCCTACGCCACCGAGGGCCACCACCCCGGCACCATCCTGGGGCGGATAAACCGCTTTCTCTGGGAGAGTAGTCATTTGATGTGCACATGTGCATGCATACAAATCGACTTGGATACCGGCGTCGCTCAGCTCGCAACCGCCGGACATCAACCGCCTATAATCCGCAATCCCGCGGGTTGCTATTGGAATTCCAATTGCGGCCTGGACATAGGCGTACCACTGGGAGTCGATCCCGATAGCTCATATATGGTGACCGAGGCCATTTTGGAGCCGGGCACACTGCTGGCCCTCCACACCGATGGAGTGATCAGTCAAGAGGAAACCCAGTCGGACATCATGGAGGCCGCTATTAAATCCTCCGGGGCTGATGAGTTGGAAACTCTGGCAGACGAGCTGATCCGCCGCCGCAGCAATCGCATGACCGATGATGCAGCGCTGCTGCTGCTGCAATTTGAGGGTCCTCCTGCGCATGCGCGCATTCGTCAGCTTGAAATCACGCAGAATGATTTGCGAGGTGCTCATCGCGCTCGTTCTGCCGTCCATGGCTGGCTGCATGAGTGGGAGATGGACCATGTAGCCGAAAAGATGGAGCTACTGGTATCCGAGATGGTCACCAATGCGCTGATTCATGCCGCCACCGACGTGCATGTGTGTGTGCGCGGATACTCGGACTGTGTGCGTGTCGAGGTGCGGGACAGTGACGTGCACCCGGCACGGCCGGACACCTCGCCCCTGCAGGACGGCGATCCTGCGGAGAGCGGCCGCGGGTTGCTCATCGTGGATGCGCTGGCAGACCGCTGGGGCAATTCGCCCAGCGGCCGGGGAAAAACGGTGTGGTTCGAGGTGGCGGCAGAGCCATCGTGTCCGTAACGCTGGCTGGGGCATCCGGTTGATCTTGCCCAGACGGGCGTGGGCCTGTTTTTCAGCTCCTTGCACCGGCCACTGTGAACGCGCGTCTCACCGGCTGGCAAACACGGCATTCGGTAAATGTAGGTCGGTTCTGGATCACATAGTCACGCTCCGGCTCCTTTACCATAAGTGACCTGCGCTTGGCGGCAACCTGCCTGAGGTGCTGTGTTTGCGCAGCTCGATACGCGGCTTCCCCGCGGAAGTGCGTGCGATCGCGGTCGCGGAGCAGGCGTGCCGGAGGGTGACCTTCGACAGGCCGCGGTAGCGGGTTCGGCGCAGGCCCGTGGCATCGAGGACCTGGTTGATCGCGCCTTCCACGCCGACGCGCAGGGCGTACTCGGCCTGCCACCGGTCGGTGGTCTGCTCGGCGCGGACGGAGCGTACTCACGAGGGATTCGCGGTCTGCACCAGTGGCGTATTTTGCCCGATGTGCATACGCGCCCTCTACTGGTCGCGGATCGACGCCCTCTACTCCAGCTGCGACTAGAATGGCCGAGGACAACGAATTTGGTGATGCCCTCAGCATGAGGACTTCGGAAAGCCCGCAGCGCGCGGAGCATCACCGTCGGGCAGATGCACCTCCCGTTGGGGTGGCGTGGACGGACAGGCTCGACGGCATCCGTACTGACACCCTTCCCCCGCGCTCAGGGGTTCCGAATGGATCTGAACACCATCGAGACGGTCGTCGAGGCACCTACCCGTGCCGAGCAGTCGGTGTGGCAAGCGGGCGACGCCTGGCTTGCCGGCGGCACGTGGCTGTTCTCCGAGCCGCAACCGGAATTGCACCGCCTCATCGACGTGAGAGGTTTCGGCTGGGCACCGTTCAAGACCGACGCCGATGGGCTGGAGATCGCCGCGACGTGCACGCTGGCGCGACTCGTCGAAATCCCGACGCCCGCGGAGTGGACTGCGACCTCGCTCCTGGACCAGTGCCGTCAGGCGCTGCTGTCTTCGTTCAAGGTCTGGAACGAGGCGACCGTGGGCGGCAACCTCTGCCTGTCACTGCCTGCCGGCTCGATGATCTCGCTCATGGCGTCTCTCGACGGCGTCTGCACCATCTGGACCCGCGAAGGCGGCGACCGGCAGGTCACGGCCACCGACTTCGTCACTGGTCCGCAGCGCAACGTACTCAGACCCGGTGAGCTGCTGCGCTCGATCACCTTGCCGGCGTCCGCGCTGCGCTGCCACACGGCTTTCCGTCGGATCTCGCCGGCCCCGCAGGGCCGGTCCGCCGCACTGGTCATCGGCAGGCGGTCACCCGACGACGGTGCGTTCGTGCTGACAGTGACCGCATCGACCGTGCGTCCGGTCCGGCTGGCTTTCCGCGGGGTACCCGGGCCGGGCGAGCTTCACGCCGCCCTCGACCAGGCGATCCCGCCGGAGCTCTACCACCGCGACGTGCACGGAGCACCGGCGTGGCGGCGCCACATGACTCTCCGGTTCGCCGAGGAGATTCGGTCAGAACTGTCATCACTCGGTGGGTGAGGCCGATGAAGATCGAGGTGAACGGTGAGATCTTCAGCGAACCAGCGCGCCCCGGGCAGTGTTTGCGGAGCTACCTGCGGGATCTCGGCTGGTTCGGGGTGAAAAATGGCTGTGACGCGGGCGACTGCGGCACGTGCACCGTGCACGTCGACGGGCAGCCTGTGCACAGCTGCCTCTATCCCGCGTTTCGCGCGGCCGGCCATCGGGTGACCACGGTGGAAGGACTCGCCCGCGCCGGGGATCTCCATCCGGTCCAGCGCGACTTCCTGTCCGCCCAGGGCTTCCAGTGCGGCTTCTGCACAGCGGGCATGATCACGACGGTGGCCGCACTCGACCCCGCCCAGCTGCAGGATCTCCCCAGGGCGCTGAAGGGAAACTTCTGCCGGTGCACTGGCTACCGCTCGATCGAGGACGCCGTCCACGGGATCGTACGAGTGGAGCAGGATCCGGGAGGGGAGCCGTTCGGGCGGAACCTGCCGGCGCCCGCCGGCCGGCAGGTAGTGACGGGAACGGTCCGTTACACCCTGGACGTCCCCGTCGATGGCCTACTGCATATGAAGCTGTTGCGCTCCCCGCACGCGCACGCGCGGATCACGGCGATCGACACGAGCGCCGCGCGTGCCGTTCCCGGTGTGCACACTGTGCTCACCCACGAGGACTCACCGCCACGGCTGTACTCGACGGGGCGGCATGAGGACCCCAAGGGCGATCCCGCCGACACACGGCTCTTCGACGACGTCGTCCGGTTCGCCGGGCAGCGGGTCGCGGCCGTCGTGGCCGACACGGTGGCAGCCGCGGAGGAGGGCTGCCGCAGGCTGGCCGTCACCTGCGACCTGCTACCGAGCGTGTTCGACCCCGAGGAGGCGATGACGCTGGGCGCCCCCGTGCTCCACGGCGACAAGGGGACCGAGCAGTACATCGCGCACGCGCAACGCAACATCGCCGATCAGGTGCACGGTGACATCGGCGATGTGGAGGCGGCCTTCGCGGAGGCCGATGCGGTGTGCGAACGCACCTACGTCACCCAGCGTATCCAACACGCGCACCTGGAGACCCACGCCTCGATCGCCTGGCTGGACGAGTCCGGCTGCCTCACCGTACGGACGAGCAGCCAGGTGCCGTTCCTCACCAGGAAGGCACTGTGCACCCTCCTCGACCTGCCCACGGAGAAGGTACGGGTGGTGTGCGGCCGTGTCGGCGGCGGCTTCGGGGCCAAGCAGGAGATGCTCACCGAGGACGTCGTCGCGCTGGCCGCGCTGCGCACCGGGCGCCCCGTGCAGCTGGAGTTCACGCGGGAGGAGGAGTTCACCGCGACCGTCACCCGCCATCCGGTCAGCGTCCGCGTCAAGGTGGCCGCACGGCGCGACGGCACGCTCACGGCCGTGCAGTTGCGGGTCGTCTCCGACACCGGGGCGTACGGCAACCACGCCTGCACCGTGTCCCGCTCGTGCAACGAGTCGATCGCCGTCTACCGCTGTGCGAACAAGAAGGTCGAAGGGTGCGCCGTGTACACCAACCACATGCCCTCCGGCGCTTTCCGCGGGTACGGGCTCAGCCAGACGATCTTCGCCGTCGAGTCGGCGATGGATGAACTCGCCCGCGCGCTCGGCATGGACCCGATCGCCTTCCGGGAACGTAACGTGATCCGGCCGGGCGACGCCGTGGTGAGCTTCAGCACCGAGCCGGATGACGTCGAGATCGGCAGCTACGGCCTCGACCAGTGCCTGACCCTCGTCGACACGGCATTGCGCCGCGGCAACGGCGTTCAGGCGCCGCCGGGCGAGGAATGGCTCGTCGGGCAGGGGACGGCGCTGGCGATGATGATTACAAGTCCGCCCCACGGGCATCGAGCCGAGGCGCGGATCGGACTGCTGCCGGACGGCCGCTACCAACTGGCCGTTGGCAGCGTCGAATTCGGCACCGGCACGACGACCGTGCACCAGCAGCTCGCCGCGAGCGTGCTCCACACGAGTCCCGACCGGATTCTGATTGCGCAGGGTAATACGGACCAGGTCGGCTACGACACCGGAGGGTTCGGCTCGACCGGGACGGTGGTCGCGGGCCTGGCGTCCGCCCGTGCTGCGGAGTCACTGCGTGAGAGCATCATCGCTGCCGCTGCCGACCACGTGGGCGGCGAGCGGTCAGCCGGTGAGCTCGACGAGGACCAGGTGTGCTGCGACGGTGTGCGAATCCCGCTCGCCGAGCTCGGGGTGGCGACCCAGGCCGCCGGCAGGGAGCTGCGCGCGACCGGCACCTGCGAGGGCTCCCCGCGTTCGGTCGCCTTCAACGTCCAGGGCTTCCGGGTCGCGGTCCATACCGGTACCGGTGAGATCAGGATCCTGCAGAGCGTCCAAGCGGGCGACGCCGGCCGGGTCGTCAATCCGATGCAGTGCCGTGGACAGATCGAGGGCGGTGTTGCGCAGGCCCTGGGCGCGGCCATGCACGAGTCGTTGGTGATGGACGAGGAGGGCCACGTCACCACGGCGACTTTCCGTGAGTACCACATCCCGGAGTTCGCCGATGTGCCGCGGACGGAGGTGTACTTCGCCGACACCGCCGACGCCCTCGGTCCCCTGGGCGCCAAGTCGATGGGCGAGAGCCCCTTCCTCCCGGTCGCTGCCGCCTTGGCCAACGCGGTGCGGGACGCCACCGGGGTTCGGCTCGGCACGCTGCCGATGACGCGTGATCGGGTCTGTCTGGCCATCGCTGCCTCCCGCGGCACACCCGTCGCGCCTGACGAGGTCCGGGCAGACGGGCCAGTCGGGCACGCCCCGGCCTGATCGCCTCGTGCGACGAAGGCGGCCTCGGCGTCGTCGGCCGACTTCGGCAGCGGCGGCCCGGGAGAGCCGTCACTCTTCTGCGGATGGTCGGGACAGTGGGCCGGGTGGATCACCGGACGTCCCGGCAGAGCCAGTTGGTGACGGGCGGAACAGGGACAGCGCCACACGTTGGGCGTGCTTTTTCTGGTCGGTACGTCGGTGTCCTGCGGTTGCCCGGTAAACCCGGGGGCGCGCGTGTGCTGCGGGCACAACGCCTCGTCTGCGTGAACACCTCCTGGGCCCATCGGACCTTCGCCGAGCAGATACCGGGCCTGACGCGCCGCCACGCCCGCCGGACGCAGTCGCTCACTGCCCTGCTCACCGACGCGCCGCTGCGGGCGCGGCAGGTGTGCGAGGCGATGGACATGGAGGCTTGTTCACCCAGCCGCGGCCGTAGCCGCCCGGCGACGCCGCGGCCAGCGCGCTTACCCCCCCGAAACAGCGAAACGGACATCAGTCCACGTACTGCCCTCTCGGTTCTGTGATGCCCTGACGGCCGCGCCGGTATCGGTGTAGCGCTACCAGGTGCCTGCGGTGCGGTGCAGATCGTCGAAGCTTGTGTGCAGGTGGTGGCCGAGGGCGCCACGCTGTGGGTCGGCCAGCCACCGGGCTGAGGCGAGCCGGTACGCGGCGACGGAGATGGTGGCGGTCAGCGTGGCTGCCGGGTCGTAGATGCCCCGGGTGCGCAGTGCGTCGGCGATCGCCTCACCGAGGGCTGCCATCTTCGCCCCTTCGCGTTCCTGTAGATCGGTATGTGCGTCAAGGATGTGCCTGCGGCGCTGTGACGCGTCCCGGCGCTGGTCGAACCAGTCACTGGTGGCCGTGAATGCCGCGAGGACCGCGTCGAGCGGGGACTGCTCCGCGGGTGCCACGCCCACCGCTTCGCGGATCTCGGCGATGAACCGGCCCTGATCAGGGAAAAGCACCTCACGCTTGTCGGCAAAGTGGTGATAGAAGGTGCGCTCGGTCAGGCCAGCTCGCTTCGCGATCTCGGCGACTGTCGTCCGTTCGTAGCCGCGCTCGGTGAACAACTCGATCGCGGCTTCCTGCAGCCGTTCCTGCGCGCCGGCCGGCCATCGTCCCATGGCACGCAGAGTAGTGATTACAGAGACTGCAATCAAGGTGTACGGTGATTTCAGAACCTGTAATCACCGTGGTGCTGCGGGACAACGGCTGCGCCGGATCAGGTGAAGGAGCTCGTGATGGAGGCTGCCGGAACGCGGGTCGGAGTATTCCTGGGAGGCACGTTCGCGCAGGAACCCGGCATGACCAACCTTGTGGACCGTGCCGTGGAGCTCGCGCACGAGGTGGCCGACGCCGGTGTGCGCACCGTGTGGTTCGGGCAGGCGGCGGATTACGACGCGCCCCAACTCGCGGCGCTGGTGAGCCGGGCGGAGCCCCGGGTCTACGTAGGCACCTCGGTCGTGCCGATATATCCCCGCCATCCTCTGCTGCTCGCGGCGGCGGCGAAGACGGCGCAGGCAGCTACCGCAGGGCGGTTCCGGCTCGGTGTCGGGCTCGGCGCACGCACTGTGCTCCAGCCGCAGTTCGGCCTGGCGTATCCGCCGCAGATCCAGCACCTGCGCGAGTACCTCACCGCGCTGCGCCCGCTGCTGGACGGCGACAACACCGCCTTCGAAGGGGAGACGCTGGCGTCGCGCCCGGTCGGCTCGACGGCCGTGGCCGGGGCTTCCCCGGCGGTCCCGGTTCTGGTGGCCGCGATGGGTCCGCGGGCCCTCGCGGCTGCGGGCGAGTTGGCCGAGGGAACGATTCCGTTCCTCGCCGGGCCCTACACGCTCACCGAACAGATCGTGCCGGTCATCACCGAAGCCGCCGCCGCGGCCGGGCGGCCAGCCCCGCAGATCGTGGCCGGGGTGCCCGCGGTGGTCACCGACGACGCCGCAGCCGCCCGCGACCGCGTATCGGCTGCCCTCGGCTTCTACGACAGCATCCCGTCCTACCGGAAGGTCATCGCGACCGAGGGACTGTCGAACGCGGCGGACCTACTGATCGCCGGCGACGAGGACATCGTCGCCGCCGGTTTGCGCCGCTATCTCGACGCCGGGGCCACCGAGGTCATGATCACCCACACCGACCTCTTCGACGCGGAAGATCGCCAACGGACCTGGGCTATCACCCAGCGTCTGTGAACCGAGACCGAACCGGCTATACCGCCCGACTCCTTCTGCCGTGACAGCGATGTGATTCCCCATCGGCAGATCCCACTGACAGCCGGTGCGGCCCTGGTGGAGGAGCGCGTTAACGATCTCCCACATCTCGTACCGACCCTGGTGGCCACTGACCGAACGGTGTGCGGCCTTCCACGCGGTGATCACCGGCTTGATCTGCGCCCACTGCTCGTCGGACAGGTCGGTCTTGTAGGGCTTGCGCTCGCTCACGGTGTTCAGCCCAGCGCGCCCGAGCCCGCCGCCCGGCTGGGCTGTCGCAATCCCACACGCCCAGGTGACGACAAAACACCCGCCAACTCGCATACCGCCCTCTGATGAGTACTCCCAGTCGATGGACGACTGGTACCACTCGCACAGTCTTGCCAGCTCCTCCCGCGTGGCCGCACTGATAGACAGCCGTTCCAGCACGCAGGGGGAACCGTGGGGACCGTCGACGTCGTCCGGCCACGCAGGGGTGTACGGAACGCCGACCTCGAAGAAGAAGCGCAGGTGATAGGGCATAGAGCGCCCTCAGCGCGGTGGGAACGGGGCCAGACAACGATCCCACTCGTCCGCCGCCTGGCGCAGGCCAGCGGCGGCGGCCTTGAAGTGAAGATCCGGCTGTGCGCCCGCCAACATTGCTCCACCGACGGCGCGCAGCCACGGCAAGATCTGGCGCGCCTCATCGGTCAGTAGGCAGGGGTCAGCGAAGGACCAACTGCCCTCGGGCGTGGTCACCTCACCCCCGGTAACCAGCCAATTGTCGTCATACTGGTCGCCGCTGACCACCGGGAACTGATAACGCAGCGGACGCAACTTGATGCGATGTTCGTGATCAGCGAGTAGCACCACCCAAGGATGGCAGGCCGTAGCCGGAGGTTCAGACAGACGAACCGACCGCCGGCCCGCCGTGGTCGGGGCGCCGGTCAGGGCGTGTCGCCGCAGTAGTAGAAGCGGCAGATCACACCCGGGCCCGGTGTGCGAGGCTCGCCAGGGCGCGGGTCGTACAGCGACCGTCCGCCGGGAAACTGACCGAGCTCGGTAGACAGAGCCGCGCCACGGTCGACTTCCCCTGGCCGCCAGCCGGTGATGTCCAGCAGCAACCCATCCAGCGGCCCGCCTATGAGCGCGGCATAGGTCTGGTACGGGAGCGGGCCTGGGTCAGGGTCATCGTGGTCACAGCCGTAGACCCGGCCGCGCAGCAGCTGCTCATCGCCATTCATCCATCCAGCGTTCCAGCCGCCACCGACACTGATACTCGTAAGCGGTTCTGGCCAGAGCCGCCACGTCACCGGCCAGGTCCCGCCGGGCCCTGTCGTTGCCGCCGTGGAGCTCCCCCTTGAACTCCAGGTCGTAGGACTCGCAGACCGCGTTCGTCTTCGGGGCGGCGACCTGAGCGTGTGAGACCGCGTCCAGCCGGGCCCCGAAGAGCCCTTCCAGACGACGGGAGCGAAGAGCGACCATGACGCCCGATGTTGCCCGAACCACCCCCATGTGTCACAGGATTAAACAGATTACCCACCGGAATCGACGCGGGGCCGACTGCGCGCCCAGCGCTTCCGGTGGCGGGCGTGCGGCCCGAAAACGTGTAGGTGCCGTCCCAAAACCTGAGTCGTGAGCGACGCATCTCGCGATCAGGCTCGGGCGCGGGTAATGGCAGAGCCCAGAGGCAGGTGCGTCTCCGGCCAGTCCGCGGTCCGCTTGCGGAGGCGGCTTCCGGCACAGCCTCCAACTTTCGCTCAAGTCGCATGTCACACATCGCAGCCCTCTGTGCACTTCTATACGTCGATGGCGGTACGAGGAGTTACCGCCGCAGAGTGATGTGAGGAGCCGCATGGAGATCGCGGTCGCGACAGCTGTGGGAACGGCGTGTGTCGCGCGCCTGCTGTACGTGTGGATCGGCAACCGTCTCCCCGCAACCCGGGCGATGGGCTGGGCCGCCATCGGTTTCGGGCTGATCGACCTCGCCCTATTGCTCTACCCGCTGCGACTCGCCGCCGCCTGGCCCGCCATCATGCTGATGATCCTGGCCGGCTTCCCCGGCGCACTGATGGTCACCTCCGTGATGACTCTGTTGCAACGCCACACCACCGACAGCCACCGAGGCCGCGTCTTCGGCGCACTCGGCGCGGCCGAAGGCATCGCGATCGTCGCAGGCACCTGCACGGCCGGCTTCCTGGGCCAGTCCCTCGGCATCGTCCCCGTACTCGCCGCGCAGGGCGCCGGTTACATCCTCGCCGGAATGCCCGTAGTGGTACTGCTGCGCCATGACGGTGCAGGACACACCGCTCCTGAGCGTCGCACGCACAAACCGGCAGTCGGGCAATGAGGCGCGCTGGGCGCCACGACGCCCATTTCGGCGGACCGCGGGTGAGGAATCACAGGGAACACATCTGTCCCACCCACTGGGGCGGGATACTCGCTCTCCGGGAAAGTCATCACCAGACCGGGCCGTCTGGTTCGTACCGGTGCAGGACATCACTGCCTGGCCAACGCGGCCAGCCCAGCCGACGACAACCACGAACCCGTACACGGAGTGGCAACCGTCCAGGACACGCCCACGGGTTCCGGCGTTCCCACTTCCAGGAATCTGCGAGCTCACACGCTTTGAACCGCTCCAAGGCCGATCAGGACCCGGCCGAGTGACTTCCCTACGATCCGGGAGCCCCCTGCCGGTATACCGAGGAGTGGACCGTGGTGAAGTCCCGCTGGGGGCTGTCAGTGGACCCGGGCGAAGTGACCGCGCTCACCGACCTCGCGGACAGCTGCCGCGACGCCCGCATCACCTACACACCTGCCCGCTGAAGTCAGTAGTCGCGCAGCCATCGCGTAGAGGTACGATCCACCACCAACATGAAACAGCCCAGACGAGGGAGCTTGTGGTGGACACTTCTGCCGGCAACACCAATCTGAAGTCCCAATACGCGGCGCAGATCACCGCCGATCTCGAACGCAACTCAGCCGAACACGAACGCCTCAGCTCCGAAATCACGGCACTGCAGCAGGAACTGTCGGCGCTGGAAAACAACCGGGCCCTCCTGCTCAGCATGCGGCAGGCCCTCGGTGACGAAGCCGCCGGTGACGTACCCGAGAACACCGACGTCAGCAGCTCCGAGAACGGCTCGTCCGCCGCGCGGAAGTCCGCATCGCTGCCAGCAGCACGCAAGCCGAAGAAGAACACCAGCACGACGACCGGCAGGCGGAAGGGGGCAGAGCCCGTCAGGAGCCGCCCCAAGCAGGCACGAAAGGCGGGTGCACCCACGCTCCGGGCCCTCATCCGTGACGACCTCGCCCAGCACGGTGAACCACGCTCGGCAACCGAGGTCACCGCCGCCCTCACCCAGGCTTTTCCGGAGCGCGAGATCAAGGCCACGGTCGTGCGCAGCACTCTGGAGTCACTCGTCGCCAAGGGCGAAGCTCACCGCACCAAGCAGAAGAGGGCCGTCTTCTACTCGACCGCCGCCCCGCAGGCAGCCGCAGACGCGGGTGAGCCCGCCGAGGACTGAGGAGCTACGGGTTCTTCCGTCACGCATGGGCGTTGGGCGTGCCGAGAGTGACAGGGCAGTTTGGCCACGCGCCGCAGCTCTCCAGAACAGCTGGGGAGAGTGCGGTGAGGAGGCAGCACAGCCAACCGCAGCCCAGAGCAGCACGGTGCGCACCCGGGGACATCGGCCCTTGAGCTCGCGCTGCCTTCACTTCGATCGGTTGAGCTAGGTTCCGGCGTGTTCTGCCGGCGCACGGCCCGGACAACAGAGCCGTCCGGGACGGATCCGGCGGCAGTCTCTCTAGAAGTGGCGGCCCATTGACTTGCCCAGCCGTTCCCGCAGCATCCGTTTCCTATCGACTTCGTCGCCGCTGACGGGCGGCGAAGCGGGTGCTGTGCGGTGCGGGCCGGTCCGCAGTTGACTGCCTCGCCGGTCGGTCTATTCGTGGATGCTGTCGGGGCTCGACGGTGCGGGCCAGGTGATAAGGAGGTAGTCCTCGATGGGTTCTTCAGCTGCTCCGTCTGTCGGCGGCCAGTTGGAATTCCCCAGCGGCGGCCACTTGGTGGGGAGTTATCTGGCCGCCGATGTCACTCTGCGTGCTAATTCGTGGCACACAACGGCTGGCGGATGAGGGTGCAGAGGTCTGCCAGTGGGATGCGGGATGCCTCGCCACATGTGGTGTCGTCGAGGCGGGCCGAGGAAGACCGTCTCGACGAGGCCGAGGCCGCCCTCGACGACGGCGTCGACCCCGATGACCCGCGCGTCGAGGAAATCGCCGTACAGCGATACACCCACCACATGGCCTACGACGCCGACCCGGCAGAGGAGGAGGACACGCAGATGAGCGCCTCGGAGGCGGTCACCAAGATGCCCTACGACTTCTCTCCTGCCCGGATGCGCTGCATGGAGCGCGTGGCACAACTCGTCGGCCAAGACGCCCGCACAGACAGTTGATCGCCTGTACCCGGTACCGACGTGTCCGGCATCCCATCGCGTCCGCCTGTACGTGACCGGCCACATCAGGAACCGGTCAATCCGAAAACCGAGAGTGACATCTCAACTGGCCGTACGTGGGGATTCCGGACCGGCCGCTGACAGCCGTCGGGAGCCAGGTCTCGTCCGCGAACGTGGACACGGATTCGGTAACTCCCGCTCAAGATCGGTCAGCCGTGGCGGCGTGCCACCCCACCGTGATCCACTGCCCCGACAATCTTTGAAGGCGGACCTCGTCCACCGCGGCCAACGTCTTCGTCACGAAGCTGGCATCGGCTTGCACGAGACGGGGCGCCCGAGCGGGTCCTCCAGTACCAGTTCGACCAAACACATACGGGGGTGGCCACAAGCTAGGCGGCTTGCTTTTCGGGATCGGCTACTGCGCCCCTGCCATGGGTCTCACGTCCTGTCGATGCTGCGGACCGGCTGTGGATCGTGGATGGCACGCTTGTCCCGGTCCGCGACCGCAAGGTCGGTGCCTCGAGCCGCAACTACCGGTTCTCCGCGAACGTGCAGGTCATCATCGATGCCGACACACGCCTGGTCGTGGCCACCGCCCGCCCGTCCCCGGGCAACAAGGCCGACGCCCATGTGTGGCGCAACTCCGGTCTGCCGGACCAGTGCCGCGGCGTCACCGCGCTCGGCGACGGCGCCTACATCAACACCGGCCTGGTCGTCCCGCACCGCAAACGACCCGGCCGGCCCCTGCTGGCCGGCGAGGAAGCCGACAACGCCGAGCATCGCCGGGTCCGAGCGCGTGTCGAGCATGCGATCGGCCGGCTGAAGAACCGGCCTGGATCAGTACGAGGTCCGCCGATACCCGGGCTGGTACCGGCACATCACATTGGCGGCATGTCCGCAAGGCCCCTACCTCGCCGACGCCCACGACCGCCCAGGCCGCTTCGATCGAGGGACACCCGAGGCACCCTGAGCCTCTCCTGGAGTTTGTCCAGGCACACGGTAGGTGTCCTTTCGGTTACTGACCGGCCTCAGGGGTGATCAGAGCGCGGTGGACTCGGTCCATGGCTATGGCGGCATCCACGGTGACGGCTATCCGCACCGTAGGCCGTTGATCGGGGATGCCCCCGTGGTCAGTGCTGAACTTCCGTTCGTCGATCAGTGTGGCGCCACGCGCATGTCCCGCAAGTTCGACCATGACCTGGCGCTCCTGGTATGTCGCCAAGGACTCATCAACCATGATGGCCGCAGCCAGTGGGTCGTGCAGGACGCAGCCGACGGTGCCGTGAGCGTCACTGTAGAGGGCAACGTAGGTCTCGAGCACCGATGACGCGAAGCGGGCCGCCGGGGCGGCCGCATCCGCGATCCGCTTGAGCCAGGATGCGTCAGCCCATGCGTGTTCGGTCATGTCCAGCGGCACCACGATCAGGTCGAATCCCGCGCGCAGCACCTCCTCCGCTGCCTCCGGATCATGAGCGGAGTTCGCCTCGGCCCAGGCAGTGACATTGCCCGGGACGTGGAACGCACCTCCCATGAACACCACACGGCGCAGGAGTCGCGGGAGGTTCGGCTCCATCCGCAGGGCGAGGACGATGTTGGTCAACGGCGCCAGAGCGAGCAACGTCAGTTCTCCCGGCCGTTGCCGGGCCAGGCGCACCAGCTGCTCCGCTGCTGATTCCGCGCTGACCTGTCGCGGTGATGGAGGCCCCGCCTTGCCACCCAGTCCATCAACGCCGTGGACGAACTCTGCTGTCTGTAAAGGCTGCTGAAGAGGAACCGGATGGCCCAGGGCTACCGGTACCTGATCCAGGCCGACGACGTCGAGCACACGTAAGGCGTTGGCTGCCGCCACGGCAGTGGGCACGTTGCCGTGCGCGGCTCCAACGGCGACGATCTCGACGTCCGGCTGGGCGGCCAGGAACAAGATCGCCCAGGTGTCATCCACCCCGGGGTCCGTATCGATGACAACGGACAAACGGGTCGAAGCGGCAGGTAACATGCACGTCCCCTTTATTTTGTCATGTGGACCTGGCGGCTACTCAGTCTTCGCTTCCACTACTGTTTCGGCATTCGGGCAACAGCGGAACGCTTTTCCCGGTCAGCGGGCTGCCGGACTGTGGGGCAGGCTTGCGCGCGTCCCAGGGCCGGAGAGCACCGACCCGTTGCTCACGTTCGCCGCCCCGCGCCCGGCCGGATCGCCGCGGTCATAGCCGAGGTGCCCGGCCATCTCCACCTCGAGCACGGTCTGCAGCTCCCGGCGCGTCAACGCGGTCATCAGCCCGTCCGCCCCGGTCAGCTGCACACCCTGCTCCATGCTCGGCCCCCGAGGCGTCCAGCTGCTCAGCGAGCAGCGACATGTCAGCCGGCGTCCGACAACGGCCGAACGGCACCAGATCGCCAGAACCCTGCTCCGTCATGAGCGTGAACTTCTTCTCGACCACAAGCAGAAGTCGTGGACATCACGCCGAGTCTGAACACAAGTTCCTGACAGACCCCATTCGGTGGAGGCGGCTGGCCACCGCCTCCGAATCCTCGGAGGGTCGTGGCCGCGAGCGCGCCTTGCCTCGAAAATCTGGAGCGAGAGTCTCGGATCTGGTGGGCCGACGGAGCGCGATGATGCGCGTCAGATGTTCGGAGCCCGATACCGGCTCAGCGGACCATGGCCAGCACATCGCGGACCAGCCGTCGTGCGTATTCATGATCGACTTGTAGTGCGAATACGACGTGGTGATACAGCGGCGCGATGATGTGGTCGAGGATCTGCGGGACTGTCGGTGCCGTCTCTCCGCGTTCGCGGGCACGGCGTACCATCTCCGACGCCTGCTCGCGCCGCGTCTCCGTGACCGGGCAGCTCGAAACGATCTCGACGCGGGCCGACACCATCGCGCGCAAATATCGGGCCCGCTTGGGACGGGTGATGTCGCGGGCGATGATATTCGCCCACTCCGTCAAGTCTTGCTCGAGCGATCCGGTGTCGGGTACCGACTCACCGTCTCCCGTCAGGGCGGCGACCGCGACTTCCTCAAGGAGTGCATTGACGTCGTTCCAGCGTCGTCGGGTTGACCCCGGCCCGCTCGGCGATGACGGGAAAGCTGATCTTCTCAGCACCCTCGCCTACGAGCTCACCGACCGACGTGTAAACGCGGCAGGCCTTCTTCGCACTGGTTCCGTTGATCGGCGCGACATGGGCGCTCGCCGGTCTGTATCTGTCGCTCGGGTCGTCGGTACTCAGCACCGTCCTCGATGTGCACAGTCATTTCGTCGTGGGCATCGTGCTCGGAGTGTTCTTCGCCGCGGGGATATCAGGCACCGTTGTCTCGACAGTCCTACCGCCGCAACTTCGCGAGAGGTTCGGCTATGGGGCTCTCACCCTCGGCGTCCTGGTCACGATCGCGGCGATGCTGATGAGTGCGTTCCCGCTCTACGTGGTCGGGTCGGTGGTCGCGGGGTTCGGCTTCGGCGCGGCGTTCCGGTTCGCCATCAATGCGCTCGGCGAGGCGGCGCCAGTCGCCCAGCGAGGGCAGGTGTTCGCGACGATGTACATCGTCAGTTACCTCGCATTCAGTGTGCCGGCGCTCGCGGCCGGGCTTGCCGTCGAACGGTTCGGGCTCAAGCCAACAGCCGTCGCCTACGGGGCGTTGGAAGTCGCGCTGGTTCTGATCGCGATGGTCGCAGGGATCGTCCGGGCGCGCCGACGGGTTGGCCAGAACGAGCTTCGGCCAGGCGCGGCCTCGACGTTGGCTTCGCGCACTTTCAGCACGCCTCGTCAGACAACGCACTACATCAAGTGCGGCCGGGCGACGGACCTCTGATGATCTTCCTCCACGGCCGGCCAGGCATCGGCCTGATATGGCGCGCCCAGATGGACCCGTTCGCCGCCGACGGTCGGCACCGCGTCGCTCCTGATCTGCGCGGCTACGGCGGCTCCTCTCCCCCGGCAGCCAACGACGCCTACACCATCAAGGAAGTCGTGGCAGACATGGCGAAGTTCCATAACCACCTTGGCGGCAAGACTGCGATCTGGGTTGGCCACGACTGGGGCAGTATTACGGTCGGTGCTTTGGCCGCGCATGAGCCTGACCGCTGCCGTGGCGTCGTGTTGACCTCGTGGGCGTATTTTCCCGACGCGAACAGCCTGCCCACGCTCGTGGCTCGGCAGCCCGGCTGGTGTCTTGTCGCCACACCCGCCGACAGCTGCTGCAGCGGTAGCGGCGGATCGCGACCAGCAGCGTCGTCGGCCGCCACCCGAGCGGCTCGTGCGCCGGCCTTCGGGTCACCGTGCCGCGTGGCGATCCCTCAGCCCATCAGCGGCGATACCACCGGTCGAACTCACCCTCGACCACCCGACAGGCCGGCACCGCGGCACCGGGCCGGACCCGCTGCCCGACCACCTCCAGCCGGAGTTCGTCAAGGCGGCAGAACACGCCAAGGTCAGGGCGCACGAAGGTAGCGTCAAGCACGTCGAGGTCTTCCGGACGGGCGGCGTAGGAACCCCCATCATCGGAAGACATCGGCGCATACCCGATGATCAACACGCCAGCAGCACTGCACCCCGGATCAGGAAGAGCCGTCAAAGCCCTGTCTCCCCTCACCACGCGCGAGGAGCGCTACGCCCTCCTCACCGAGCGCCACGACGACGTTCTCGACGACGTCGTCGCCAGCCTTCAGGTCGTCACCCACCCTGAGCTCACCGACATGGTCACCCTCCTGAGCACTGTCAGTCGCACCGCGCGGGCCGGCCTCAGCGAGGGCGCCCAGGCCCTGGCAGGCAACGTCCTCGAGACCGCGATGAAGCGGCACGGCAACGCCTGGATCCGGCGATCCGTTCCCCAGGTGACCTACCCGTCGAAGGCCGGGCACCACGGCACCCTCGGCAGCGTCCTGGACGACACGGACGACTGGGGCGACCTCACGCTGCTGCAGTTCAAGCACTACCTGGTCCTGGCGGGCATGAGGAACGCCTTCGGATCCGGCGCCCCCAGGACACCTTCAACCGCCACCTCGGAGCGCACCAGGCCTCGCCCGACACCTACCGCCCGGAGTTCGTTCTGCCGGCGGTCCTCCTCGCCCACGCCTTACTGCGTGCGCTGATCCAGGACCTCGAACGCCCCGACGACGAAGAAGACGAGGCATAACCGCTCCTCGACATCATCGCTGCTTGGGGTCCTCGCGGGCATACGCGCGCGGCGTCGCGCTGCGCCTCCGTGCAGCCCCTCCCCCAACAACGGCGCACGTCTACATTCCGAGATGATCACTAAACCTGCACCTCAGAGCCTCTCCAGATGCGAAAGATGCGCCACCAGCCTTCCTGGAGGTTCAGCCGGCAGGCACCGACCGGGATGAACACGTGCCGGATTCTGGGATGGTCCTCCAGCCATGCCCGGGTGGCCAGGCTCGGCGGCGATGGCCGGCACCCGCGCTCCGGCTCAGCTCAGCTCGATCATCCGGGCTCGCATCACCAGATCCAGCGGCGCCCATGCGCGCCCGCGCCAGCCGTTGCACGACGGCTTCCTCATCCGCATCACGGCTCCGCGGAGCCATATGCCGAGCGCGGCCGCGGTGACGGTACCGAGGTAGACGTAGCCGCGTTTGTCGAACCGGGTCGCGACCGCGCGGAAGGTCTTCAGTTTCCAGGAGTCGATGACTTTCAAGTCGCGGGGCGTTCGGTAGCGGAGGCGCGGAAGCCCATGGCTCGTGAGGCTTCCTCCGCCGCCTCCTTGAGACGGCGGAGGTGAAGGGGGCGTTCGGACTCCGGCAGGTGTGTGGAGAGCCCACTCAGGCTCAGAGCCGCGGTGATCTTGCCGAGGTGGTCGCGTACTCCGACGCTCAGCGCGGTGACGCCCTCCTCGATGTCGTCGTGGCTGACCGCGTAGCCGTCGCGGCGGATTTCGGCCACCTGTTCGCGTAGCCGTGCTTCACTGGGGCCGCCGACGCGGCGCTGGAACGGCCCGGCCAGATAGCTTTCGAACTGGGATTCGGAAAGCTGGGCCAGGAGTAGCTTGGGACCGGCACCCAGGTACAGCGGCAGTGTGCCGCCCACTTGGAGTACGTGCGTGGCCGCGTAGCGGCCGTCGAGGCGTTCCAGACAAACCGCCTCGTCGCCGCGTAGCACGATCAGGAACACGGTTTCCCCGGTCTGCCGGTACACCTCACGCATCGCGGGCAGGGCACGGTCGCGGATGCTGAACCGCCGGGCCATCGCGCTACCGACACGGAACGCGCCGATGCCCAGTCGGTATGCGCCGGGAGAGGGCCGCTCCACGAAGTCGCCGGCCATCAGGGTGGTCAGGATCCGGTGACACGTGCTCTTGTTGAGGTCGAGCCGCCCCGCGATCTCGCCGAGGCTCAGCTCGTCCGACGTCTCGGCGAGTAGTTCGAGCACCGCCATCGCCTTGACCAGCACCCGGACCGGGCTGCCCCCGGAACTCACCTTGTCCTCATTCTCCAACGCGTCAGGCCCGGCCACAGTCGGTGATGTCCTCCTCGTTCCGGTGAAGCAGATCCGTCTGCCGTTCGGACAAGAAGCCTAGCGTCCGTGGCAGGTCGACGATTCCAGCGTCTGAGCCGAGCCCCTGCGCCACCAGCGCCGACGCCGCGGTACCCAGGCGCGCCGAGGACAGCAGGTCCTGGTTCCGGCACAGCCCGACGATGAATCCGGCCGTGTATCCGTCGCCGCAGCCAGTGGTGTCGACGACCGGAATCCGAAAGGCGGGGATCTCCTCGGCCAGAGCCTCGTCCACGACCAGCGAGCCGTCCCCGCCTCTGGTCACGATGACCGTGCCGACTCCGTGTGCGCGCATGGTCCGGGCGGCCAGGCGGAGGTCCTCGATCTGCGTGATCGCGCGGATCTGGTCGTCGTTGGGCAGCAGGTACCGCGTGTTCGCCCAGCACGGCCGCAGCAGCTCGACGACCTCCGGTGACACGCTTGTCCGCAGGAAGTCCATGGTGGTGACGGTGCCGTGCTCGCGGGCGAATCGGAGCAGCCTGGGCAGCACGTCGACGGAGAAGTCCCCGAGGGCGTCCGGTCCGCCGATGTGCAGGACGTCCGCCTCGGCCACGGCGTCCCAGTCGATGTCGTCCGCGGTGAGCATGTCCATCGCGCCGGACGCGTGCAGGGAGGGGCGTTCCCCGTTCGGTCTGATCGGCAGGATCGTCGACGGCGTGGCCCGGCCCGGCTTGACCGCGAGGCGTTCGTCGACCCCGTTCTCGGCGAGCAGGAGCCGCAGCACCCGGCCCGCCGTGTCGTCGCCGATGGCGCCGAAGCTGATCACCTCCGCGCCCAGCTTGGCGAGGTCGACCGCGGTGCCCCCGGCGGTACCCGCCGCGGTCACCCGGATCTGTTCCAGTGCCAGCCGCCCCTGACCGGGTGGGATCTCGCCTACCGGGTGGCCGAGCACGTCGAATATGTGCGCCCCGACGCATACGACCTTCATGATGCCGCCCTTTCCGCCTTGTGCCGGGTGACGTCCGCGAGCTCCGCTTCGCTGAGCACGCGCGGACTGCCCATCTGATGAGCCTGGATATGCAGGTTGCACAGCCATTCGAGGAGTCGGGCCCGGTCGTAGGCACGGTCGAGGGTGTCGCCGTGCGCGACGGCGCCGTGATTCTGCATCAGCGCCGCCGTGCGGTCTTCCAGCGCGGCGAGCACGGAACGGGCCAGTTCCTCGGTGCCGAACGTCGCGTACCGGGCGACGCGGGTCGGGCCGCCGAGCTGAAGCGCGTAGTAGTGAAGGGGCGGGAGTGCGCTGACTGCTGTGGACACCGCGGCACTGGCCAGGCCGTGGTGGTGCACCACGGCATTCGCGTCGGTGTTGGCGTAGATGGCGAGGTGCATGGGCGTCTCGGACGACGGTGGCAGGCCGGCGACTTGCCCGCCGGCGAGATCGACCACGCTGACGTCCTCGGCGGTCACCAGGTGATAGGGAATGCTGGACGGCGAGATGGCCACCAGGTCGCCGACCCGGACGCTGATGTTGCCCGCGGTGCCGAGCACCAGCCCGTCGGCCGTCAAACGTGTGCCGGTCTCGGCGACCTGCCGACGAGCCGTCATGACGTCGGAGTTCACTGCGCGCTCACCGCCACGCGTCGCGGCTGGTCGATTTCGTCACCTGGTACGAGTACACCGGCGTGGCCGGGCCAGTGCACCTCGATCCGCTGCCCGGCGGTCACCGGCGTGCCCGAGGTGATGTCCCGGACCTGGCCGGTGGTGCCGCCGTCGAACTCGACGAGGACCCGCCGGAACGCGCCCTGGTACACGACGTCGGTCACGGTAGCGGAGAGCACATTGGCCCCGGGTTCGGCCGGCGCGCCGATGCGCAGCCGTTCGGGCCGCACCATGAGCACGACCGGTCCCGCTGGGAGCTCGCCCTCCGTACGCAGTTCGCACCAGCCGGTGTCGAGGACGCCGTCGCGGATCTGCCCGGTGAACACGTTGGAGTCGCCGAGAAAAGTGGCCACGAAGTGGGAGGCGGGGTTCTCGTACAGCTCGTCCGGCCTTCCGACCTGCTCGATCCGACCGTCGCGGAACACGGCGATGCGATCGGAGAGCGCGAGTGCCTCCTCCTGGTCGTGGGTGACGAACACGAACGTGATCCCGAGTTCGGAGTGCAGCCGGGAGATCTCCAGTTGCAGTGACTCGCGCAGCTTCTTGTCCAGCGCGCCCAGCGGTTCGTCCAGCAACAGGGCCCGTGGCTTGAACACCACAGCGCGGGCCAGGGCGACACGCTGCTGCTGGCCGCCGGACAGCTGGGCCGGCAGGCGGTTGCCATGCTCGTTCAGGCGCACCAGGTCGAGGGCTTCCGCGACGCGACGCTCGATCTCCTTCTTGCCCACCTTGCGCCGGCGCAAGGGGAACGCGACGTTCTCGGCCGCGGTCATGTGCGGGAACAGCGCGTAGTTCTGGAACACCATGCCGAGGTCACGCCGGTAGGTCGGCACCGGGGCGATGTCGGCGTCGTCGACCAGGATCCGACCGGAGGTCACGTCCTCGAATCCGGCGATCATGTTCAGCGTGGTGGTCTTGCCCGAGCCGCTGGGCCCGAGCAGGGTCATGAACTCACCTGCCTCGATCGTCAGGTTGACGGTGTCGACCGCGTACTGGGACGAGCCCCGGTACCGCTTGCACACGTCACGGGTCTCGATGCGTGCACCGCCATGGCGATCAGGCCGCATGGTGGTTCCTCCTCGTGATCGTTGCGAGTCCCAGCAGGATGGTGGAGACCACGAGCACGACGGTCGATGCCGCCGCGATGGTCGGATCGACCTCGTTGGTGACCGAGGTGAACATCCGCACCGGAAGGGTCTGCAGCGTGGGGGACTGGATGAACAGGGACACGACGACCTCGTCGAACGAGGTCACGAAGGCGAACAGGGCGCCGGCCAGTACGCCGGGCCGGATCAGTGGAAAGGTCACCGACCGGAACGTCGTCCATGGGGATGCACCGAGAGTCGCCGAAGCACGCTCCAGCACCCGGTCGAAGCCGGCCAGCGAGGCGGTCACGTTCACCGTCACGAAGGGCAGGGCGAGCACGGTGTGGGCGGCGATGAACCCGATCGGGGTGCCGATCAGCCCCCAGCCGAGGAAGGCGGCGTACATCGCGACGGCGACCACGATCCCCGGAACGATCAGGGGTGCCATGAACAGCCCCTCGACGATGCCCTTGCCGACGAACGTCCGCCTGGCGAGGGCGAACGCAGCCGTCGTGCCCAACACGGTCGCCACCGCGGTGACGAGCAGCGCGAGCTGGAGCGACACCAGTAGTGAGGTCAGCCAGCTGGGCTCGGTGAAGAACGTGGTGTAGTGGCGCAGGCTCCACGAGCTCGGCGGGAAGGCGAAGCTGTTCTCGCCGGAGAAGCTGATCGGGATCACGACGAGGGTCGGCACGACGAGCCACGCTCCGGTGAGCACGCCGCACGTGATCAGGAAGGCGCGCAGGCCACGCCCGGTCTTCATAGGGGTATCCCTCCCGATATGGGGGCACTGTTCGCCCGTGTGCCCTTGCGTCGTGTCGCGAACTGGACGCCGCCGAGAAGCAGGAGCGTGATCACGAGCAGGGCGACCGCGAGCGCGCCGGCCCCACCGAAGTCCACGAGCTGGTTGACCTGTACGGAGATGAACTGGGCGAGCATGGACTGCTTGGGCGAGCCGACGAGCGACGGCGTCACGTAGAACCCGAGGGACAGCACCATCACCAGGGTTGCTCCGGCGGCGACGCCCGGCAGGGACAGTGGGAGGTAGACCCGCAGGAAGGCGATGGCGGGGCGGGCGCCGAGCGAGAGCGCCGCATCGACCAGGCGGCGGTTGATCCCGCGCATCGTCGTGTATACCGGCAGCACCACGAACGGCAGCATGACTTGCGCCATCGCGAGCGTGACCCCTGCTGTGGTGCCCAGCAGGCGCGTCGGCCCGATCCCAGCCCCGCGCAGCAGGGTGTCGACCACCCCGTTGTCCTGCAACAGCACCACCCAGGCGAAGGTGCGTGCCATGAGCGAGGTCCAGAACGGGATGAGGACGACGGCGATCAGGACCGCCCGCCAGCGCGGAGTAGAGATCGTCATCAGATACGCGTACGGATAGGCGAGGAGCAAGCAGACGACCGTCACGATCGCCGCCATGCCGAGGGTTCGCAGCACGACGGTCAGCGCCACGTCGTCCGTGGCAATCGCCGTGTAATTGCCCAGGCCGGGGACCGGGTCGGTCACCGAGAGCCAGAGCAGGCGGAGTGCGGGCACGACGAAGAAGACGACCAGCACCGCGACTGCCGGCGCCGCGAGCAGGAGGCCGAGACGCCGGGCCGTGCGGGCTCTGGCGGGCGGTCGTGGGCGGGGCGTGGAGTGGGCGGCTGAGCTCGACGGGGGTGTCACTACCATCGGCACCGTTTCTTTCTTCGATACTCATTTCACGAAGTGAAACAGAGTGTGTGCTCCGTTGAGTCAAGTGTCAATCGTTGGCACCGGAATTAACGCACAAGTAATGCGTCGATCGACGGGTGCGCGGGACTTGACGCGAGTTGTGCCCTGACTCCATGCTTTTCTCAATACGGGCAGCGTTTCATATTATGAAATATGGGAGAGGGGCTCTCGTGCGACGCAATGGACGTCTCGGCAAGGCGCTGGTGCTGGCCGTCTTGCTGGGACTGACGATGACGGCCTGTTTCGGAACCGCTGGCAGTTCCGCCGGAGGCGGGAAGCCCGTGGTGTTCAGCAACACCGGAGGGGCGCTGGAGAAGCTGTTCAAGCAGAACGCGTACGCCGATCTGTCCCGCAAGGGCATCACGGTGTCCACGGAGTCACCGAACAATGAGGCGAAGCTGACCGCGATGGTCCGGGGCTCCAAGCCCACCTGGGACGTTTACTACTCCACGCCGTACGCGGCCATGGCCAAGTGCGGCACCCTCTTCGAGAAGATCGACTACAGCAGAATCCACACCGGCGGGCTCGACAAGTCGCAGATGACCGACTGCGGGGTCCCGGTGCTGAACTCGTACTTCGTGCTCGTCTACAACAAGGACACCTACAAGTCGCACCCGCCGAGGAGCTGGGCGGACTTCTACGACACGAAGAAGTTCCCCGGCACCCGCGGCGTCATGAACTTCGCCAAGGACGCGGGTATGGAAACGGCGCTGCTGGCCGGCGGGGTGCCGGCCGACAAGCTCTACCCGCTCGACTACGACAAGGCGTTCGCCACGCTGGACAAGATCCGGAAGAACACCCGGTTCTACGACACCGGCGCGCAGCAGACCCAGGCGTTGCAGTCGGGCGAGGTCGACATGATGCTCGCGTGGCCCGGCCGCGCCTACGACGCCGTCAAGAACGGCGCGAACCTCGGCGTCGTGTTCAACCAGCCGATCAAGTATCACGACGTGCTGACCATAGTGAAGGGTGCCCCGCACCAGGACCAGGCATACGCCCTGATCAACTCCCTGATCGGGACCAAGAACCAGAAGGCCGTCGTCGATCAGCAGCCCTATGGCGCGGCGAACTCGAAGGCCGGCAAGACCAGTGACGCCGCGATCGGCGCGTTCGTCGCCGATGACACCAAGGCCAAGGGCACGGTCGTGGTACGGGACAACGCCTGGTGGGCGAAGAACCTCGACGAGGCCACCCGGCGGTGGACGAAGTGGGTCAACGGATGAGGCTGGTCGGATACGCGGACCGGCTGTCGGCCCGGCCCGGCGAACATGTGACCTTCCATCTGAGTTCGGAGCATCCCGGGATGCGGCCGGAGATCGTCCGTCTGCGCAGGCCGGGTGGTCCGCTCCGGCACGGCGTACCGCTGATCGAGGAGCCAGTGGCTGCGGACCTCCCCGAAGTCCTTGAAGGACGGAAGCAGGTCACGACCTCCGGCTCATACGCCATGGCCGAGGTACGGCAGAACCTCGGCGCGGTCGGCTTGGCCGTGTGGTGCCGGCCGACCCTGCCCTACCCGCGCCCGCTCCTGGCGGTCGGTGACCTCGTCCTGAGCGTGTCGGCCGACGGCGTGACGCTGCGGTCGGGGCAGCGGGCCGTCGCCGAACTGGCCGCCCCGGTCGAGGAACAGGTCTGGGTGTTCGTGGCCGCGACCATCGACCAGACGGGCACGGTGCTGTTGTCCCTGCACCGGCCCGGCCGCCCGGAGCTGTCCGTGTCGTGCCGGACCGAGCCGGTTCGCCTGGTCCGGCCGGCGTTGCTCCTGGGCGGCGACGGGCGCGGCACCGGCGGCCTCGGGCATACGTTCAACGGCAAGGTGGCCCGCCCGGTTGTGTCCGCGACGGCCTGGCCGCACACCACCACCGGCGCGCTCGCGGCCGGCGCCGACCCGCTGACACTGCTCTCCGCGGACAGCACCAGCGTGCTCGACCTCGCGGTCGATCCCGGCGGCAGGCGGGTCCCCGACCGTGGCGGTCTCACCGCCGGTGCGGAGATCCGCCACCTGCCGGGCCGCGGCGTGCCAGGCCCTCTGTGGACAGGAGCGGAGACCGACTTCCGCCGCGCTCCGGCTGAGTTCGACGCACTGCACCTGCACGAGGACGACCTCGCCGACGCCGGCTGGGTACCCGACCTCATCTGGACGATCCCGGACGGCCTGCCGAGCGGCGTCTACGCGTTGAAGGTCACCGCGGGGGAAGACGTGGACCGGGTCCCGTTCGTCGTCACCCCGGCCGCGCACGAGGCGCCGGTGCTGGTGGTCCTCCCGACCTGGACGTATCTCGCCTACGCGAACTGGCGCACCTACGCGGAGTACGAGGACGAGCGGATCGGCATCTACGGGGAGCGACGCGGTGTCGACGAGCGCGACCGGTGGCTGGTCGAGCACCCCGAGTTCGGGCGCTCGCTCTACGACGTCCACACCGACGGCAGTGGCGTCTTCTTCTCGTCGAGGCTGCGCCCGATTGTCAACATCCGCCCTGACTACTACACGCCCACCACCCGTGGGTTCCGGCACTTCGCTCAGGACCTGCAGCTACTCGCATGGCTCGACGCGCGGGGCGAGCACTACGCCGTGGTGACCGACGACGAGATCGAACGCGAAGGCGGTGCGCTGCTCGGCCAGTACCGCGTGGTGATCACCGGTTCGCACCCCGAGTACTGCTCCGCGGGCATGCTCGACTCCTACCTCGCGTACACCCGTGCCTGCGGACGGCTGATGTACCTGGGCGGCAACGGTTTCTATCAGGTCACCGCGCGGCATCCCGGGCATCCCGACGCCATCGAAATCCGCCGGGGGCACGCGGGAGTCGCCACCTGGGTGTCCGATCCCGGTGAGGAGAACCTCTCCGCGACGGGCGAGCCGGGTGGTCTGTGGCGCCTGCGCGGGCGGGCGCCGAACGTGCTGGCCGGCGTCGGTTTCACCGCCCAGGGACATGACCACGCCAGTGGCTATCGCCGCTCCGGCGCCAGCGCCGATGCCACCGTGTCCTGGGTGTTCGACGGCGTCAGCGCCGGTGTGGGTGAGGTGTTCGGCGACGAGGGCCCCGGGCTTCGCGGCGCCGCGGGTGACGAACTGGACCGGGCCGACGTCACCCTCGGCACCCCACCCGACGCGGTCGTCCTTGCCTCGTCCGAGGGGCACTCGGAGAAGATCCGGCTGGTGCCGGAGGAGACCGACCACGGCTATGCCGAGCCTCCACCCGGGATCCATCCCAAAGTACGGGCCGACATCGTCCTCTTCGGACGGCCCGGTGGCGGTGCGGTGTTCTCGGTCGGATCCATCGCCTGGTCGACCGCCATGACCCACAACGGTGGGGACAACGACACCGCCCGCGTCACGGCCAACATCCTGGACCGCTTTCGCGACACCGCCGGTTCCGTCTTCGGCCCTGCCACCACGAACGGAGAATAGTATGCCCACCGCCGCCGAAGAACTCGCCGACCGCGCGAAGTTCGTGCGGACCGAGACCGTGCGGCTCACCCGTATCGCCGGTGCGGGCCATTACAGCGCCGTGTTCTCCTGCGCCGAGCTGCTCGCCGTTCTCTATTACCACCAGTTGCGCGTCGACCCGCGCCGGCCGGACTGGCCCGAGCGGGACCGGTTTGTACTCAGCAAGGGCCACGCGGCGATCGGTCTCTATCCGGTACTGGCCGACCTGGGGTACTTCGATCCGTCCGAACTGGACACCTACACGCGCCTGGGCAGCCCGTTCGGCGACCACCCCGACATGAAGAAGATCCCGGGTGTCGACTTCTCCTCCGGCTCGCTGGGGCACGGCCTGTCGGTGTCCGTGGGCATGGCGCTGGCCGCTCGCATGTCCACCCTGGACTACCGCACCTACTGCATGCTCGGCGACGGCGAACTTGCCGAGGGTCAGGTCTGGGAGGCGGCGATGTCCGCGCGCCACTTCGGACTCGGCAACCTTGTCGCGATCGTCGACGCCAACCAGCTCGGCATCGACGGATTCGTCCGCGACGTCATGCCGGCCGAGCCCATCGAGGAACGGTTCGCGGCGTTCGGCTGGCAGACCCACCGCGTCGACGGCCACGACATCAAGGCCCTGCTCGACGTGTTCGCGGCGCTGCCGGACAGCGACGGCCGGGTCCCGCAGTTGATCGTCGCCGAGACGGTGAAGGGAAAAGGCGTCCAGCGCATGGAACTGAGCCCCGACTGGCACGTGGGCAATCTGGTCGGCACCGACTACGACGACGTCATGGCGGAGCTGCGCCATGAGGAGGTGCGGTGACCATGGGACAGGATCAGTCCGAGATCTTCAACGGACTCAAGGACGCCCGATCGGTGGACGGCACGGACACACGGGCGATCCCGGCGTTCGTCTTCGGCGAGGAACTGGCCGACCTGGCCGAGCACGACCCACGGATCGTCGTGCTCACGGCCGATCTCGGCCGCTCCAATCGCGCGCTGGACTTCGCGGCACGCCACCCCGGCCGCTTTGTCAACGTCGGCATCGCCGAGAAGAACATGGTCACGATCGCGGCCGGCATGGCGTCCTGCGGCCACCTGCCCTTCGCCGCCACGTTCGGCTCGTTCGCCGCGCTGTTGTGCGCAGAGCAGATCCGCACCGACTGCGCCTACCCGGATCTCCCGGTGCGGATCGTCGGCCACCACTCCGGGATGTCGATGGGGTTCTACGGCACCAGCCATCACAGCCTCGAAGACCTCGGCATGATGCGGACCATCGCCGATCTCACCGTTGTGTGCGCTACCGACGCCAACCACTTGCGCGCCCTGCTGCGCCTGTCCCTGCACCATCCGCATGCGATGTACCTGCGCCTGGGCCGCGGCCGGGATCCCGAAGTGTACGACACGGTCCCGGACCTGCGGGTCGGGCAGGCGCAGACCGTCCGCGACGGCTCGAACCTGACGATCATCGCCACCGGTTCCGAAGTGCACCCGGCCCTCCGGGCAGCCGAAATCCTCGCTGAGCGAGGGGTTTCGGCCCGGGTCGTGGACATGTGGACGATCTCACCGCTCGACCGCGACGCCGTGCTCGACGCGGCGAACACGACAGGCGCGATCCTCACGGTCGAGGAGGGCAACCTGACGGGAGGGCTGGGCACCGCGGTCGCCGAGGTGCTGTTCGACGCCGATGCCCGCGTCCCCTTCCGCCGCCACGGGGTGCCCGACGAGCACGTGCCCGTCGGACCACCGGCCGGCCTCTACGCCCACTACCGTCTCGACGCGCCCGGGATCGTCGCCGTTGCCGAAGAACTGCTCACCACGTCGGAGGGGGACGCCACATGACATCCCTTGTTTCGCCCTCAGACCGCATGAGTGAGCGGTACGGCTCCGCTCGCGGCCGTCAGCGTTCAGCCGGTGACGAAGCTGATCATCGGGCGGGTCACCGACCGGGACTCGATGGCGAGCCCGGTGTCTGCCGTCAGAAAGCTCCGGAAGCCCCGTAGGCGGCAGTGTCATGCGGGTCCTGAACGGGCGACCACCGCAGGCATCCATCCCGGCTCGCACCGGCATCCGGCCACGGCCCTCGTAACGGGGCCCATAGAGAGGAGCGTCCACCAGTGACCACCGCACCAACCACGCTCGGCCAGCGTGAGCTGGCCCTGCGCGAACGCGCCGGCCAGGTCATCCCCGGGGGTATGTATGGCCACATGCGCGTAACGGACTTCAGCGGCGCGCACCCGCAGTTCATGGTGTCCGGCAACGGCTGCCGCGTCACCGACGCCGATGGCCGGGAGTACCTCGACCTCATGTGCGGCTGGGGACCGGTCGTGCTGGGGCACCGGCACCCGGGAGTCACCAAGGCAATCCTGGACCAGCTCGAACACGGCGACTGCCTCGACGGGACGAGCCCGGTCGCCGTCGACTACGCCGAACTGCTCGTGGACACCGTGCCGTCCGCGGACTGGGCCATGTTCTGCAAGAACGGCACCGACGCCACCACCACGTGTGTCACCATCGCACGGGCAGCCACCGGCAAGCGGAAGGTCCTGGTCGCGGCTGGCGCCTACCACGGCGCGGTGCCGTGGTGCTCGCTGAGGGGCCAGGGCGTCACCGCGGAGGACCAGACCCACCTGATCCGCTACGAGTACAACGACCTGCTCTCTGCGGAACGGGCCGCGGCCGAGGCGGGCGACGACCTCGCGGCGATCATCGTCTGCCCCATGCGCCACGACGTGCGGCGCGACCAGGAACTCGCCGACCCGGCGTTCGCCCATGGCCTGCGGGCGCTGGCCGACCGCACCGGCGCCGTGCTGATCCTCGACGACGTCCGCTGCGGACACCGGCTGCACCTCGGGGGCAGCTGGGAACCACTCGGCGTCCGGCCCGACCTTTCGGCCTGGTCCAAGGCGCTGGCCAACGGGCAGCCACTTGGCGCTGTTACAGGGATCGACGCGCTACGCGACGCTGTGAGTTCGGTCTATGTGACGGGCTCGTTCTGGTACGCGGCGGTGCCGCTCGCCGCTGGCCTGGCCACCTTGCGCGAACTGCGCAACGGACAGGCGCTGCCGGACATGCTCCGTACCGGCACCCGGCTGCGGGAGGGCCTGGCGGCGCAGGCGGCCGCCCACGGGTACGAGATCCGCCAGACCGGTCCTGTGCAGATGCCCGTCCTGTACTTCGCGGGCGACGACGACCTGAGCCTGGGCACCGCATGGGCCGAGGCCGCGGTCCGGCGCGGCGTGTACCTGCACCCATGGCACAACTGGTTCCTCTCGGCCGCGCACACCGATGCCGACATCGACGCCATCCTCGACCGCACCGACCAGGCGTTCGCGGACCTACGGGACACGGGAAGCTGACCAGTCGATGTCCGGCTGCCGTGGCCCGCGGAATGAGCACTGGGACAGGGCCGGCTTCAGATCGGGAACCGCCTTTGTGCGCTTGCATTGGCCAGGTGGCGACGTCGCCAATGAAGGGGGATGCAGCGGTGATTCATGAACGTAATACGCTCCGCATTCCGAGGAGATCGTCTCGATGGAATCTTCGTCACGGCAGACCACTGGCCCCCCGCCGGAAAGTATTTCACGCCGGCGCTGGTTTGTATTCGGCGTCGTCGTCGCGCTGAACTTCGGAGTGTGGCTTGACGAGGCCAAGGTCTCGCAACTTGCCCCGTTCTGGTCGGATTCGCTGGCGCTGACTCCCGCTCAGGTGTCGGGCGTGTTGTCCGCGTATCTGCTCGGGTATGCTCCGATGCTGGCCATCGCCGGCGTGCTCGCCGACCGTTTTGGGTCGAAGATAATGCTGCTGACCTGCGGCTTCGGGGTCACCGTGCTGTCGGTGAGTATGGTCTTTGTGCGCACCTACAATGAAATGTGGTGGCGAAATCTGGCGTTCGGGTTCGTGTTCGGTCTGTTGCTGGCGCCGACATTTCGAATTCTGGCGACCTGGTTCCCATCCCATGAGCGGACCAAGGTAACCTCGTTGACGACCGGTGCCTGTGCCGGTATCTCGTCGATGGTCACACCGCTGATCGCACTCCCGATCGCGAACCACGCCTCGTGGCAGTTGGCATTCATCGCGGTGGCCGTCTTCACCGTACCTCCGTTGATCTTGCTGTTCTGGATCTCCGACGAGCCACGGCGGATGCGCGGAATCAGTGCGGGCGAGATTGCTCTGATCGAAGGAGTCGAGGCGGCTGCCGCGCGGCAGCTCGGCCGGGTCGGGTTTCGGGAGATGCTGAGTTTGCTGCGTAATCGCAGTGTCATTTTGTTCGGCATCTCGGGTCTGCTCATCAGCCCGATCTGGTTGTCGCTGAACTGGTTGTCGTTCGGCCTGATCAATCTTGACAAGGTCAACCCGGATGTCGTCGCGGTTGTCCTGCCTGCGATCACCGTAATTCCGGTCACCTTTTCGTTCCTGAACGGCCTTGTTCTGCAGCGCGTGTTCGGAGGGCGGACGTGTATGTGGATAGCCGTGGGGTTCCTGCTGGGCGGAGTCGCGTTTCTCATCGCTGCGCTGGTGCCGATGGGGTGGGTGCCGTGGGCGCTGCTGCTCGGCGGCGGGGTCATGGTCGCGAATCTGATCTACTTCGGCACCATGAACGCGTACTGGGCGGAACTCGCCGGACCGCGATTCACGGGTACGCTTTCCGGGATCACGTCATGTCTCCAGGTCGTTGCCGGGATGTTTCTCGTCAAGCGGAGTGGGTCCTGGTTCAACGAGAACGCGACCGGTCACGCCCGGTTGGCGACTACGATGGCGGTGGGTGGAGGAATCATGCTTGTCGCTATTGTCCCGGTGATGCTGTCCAAGGAAGTCCGAGTGGAGCGGACAGCGGCGGTGGAACCCCTGCGTGAGACCTCTGCCGAAAGGGCATGATGATGCGTGAAAATGAGCCGAGCTACACGCAGTTGGCTGCCAGGACGCCACCTGGGTCCAGTTGGGGGGTGTTCGGCGAGGACGACGAGGCGGGAACGATCAATCGGCTGACGCCGGAGCATGTGAGAGACGCCGCCCGACTGGTGCGGGCTGGGCTGGTGTTTCCGCTCGACTGGGATCTGGACTTGCCCGACCCTCCGTTGTTCGGCCGGTTGCCGTTGGTGCACACCGTCATCGCGGAAGAGAACGGTGGCAATGACGACCGCTACGACGGCTTTTACCCGCAGCGGTCCAGCCAGTGGGACGCACTGTCTCATATCGCTCACCCGAACTATGGGTTCTACAACGCCAGGCGAGAAGTCGGTACGGTCGGCGACGCGCTTGGCATACATGTATGGGCCGAGCGCGGAATCGCCGGCCGCTTCGTGCTCCTGGATGCCTGCCAGTATCGCGCGGACCGCGGTGCCCCCATCGATGCCGACCTGTCGGTCCCGTTCGACGCTGCGGACTTGGAGGATATTCGTGCGGCACAGGACGTCGAACTGCGTCGTGGCGACATCCTGCTGATCCGATTCGGCTGGACGGCCTGGTACGAGAAACTGGGCGAAGACGAACGTCGTCGGCTCGCCGCCAACACCCAGGATCAAGGCAGTCCGGGCTTGGCACGCACCGATGCCGTTCTCGAATGGTTGTGGGACAACGGGATCAGTGCCGTGGCCGCGGACGTTCCTGCTCTTGAGGTGATGCCCTTCGACAACACGGCAGTTGACGGGTTTCTGCATTTCCGGCTCATCGCGCTGCTCGGCATGGCGGTTGGAGAAATGTTCAACTTGGAGCAGCTCGCTGAATACTGTCACCGGGAACGTCGTTACTCCGGTCTGCTTACCAGCGCCCCGTTGCACAAGCGAGGCGGAATTGGTTCCCCGGCCAATGCGCTGGCCCTTGTGTAGCGATGCGCGGTCGACAGGTGCCGCAGTCGACCGCTGATCGTCCTGTGCGGAACACAGATCGGAGAATCGAGTGGCGATGCAACAACCTGCCAAGAGGCCGAGCCCGCGCCCGTACCCAGGACGTGTTCGTGGACCTGCGCCGCGGCCGTTCCGCTTCGGCGTGGAGATGATGGCGCCGTTCCCCGGCCGGACCTGGGCGGACTCGGCCCGGGAACTGGAATCACTGGGCTACTCGACGCTGTTCGTTCCCGACCACCTCGACGAGGGCTACGGCCCGATCACCGCGATGGCCATGGCGGCGGCCGCGACGACCACGTTGCGGGTCGCCCCGGCCGTGCTCGCCGCGGATTTCCGGCACCCGGCAGTGCTCGCCCGGGAGCTGGCGTCCATCGACCAGCTGTCGCAGGGCCGACTCGAAGTGGGCGTCGGTGCCGGATACCAGGTGCGTGACTACAGGTGTTCCGGGATCCCGATGGCCTCACCCGGCATCCGCGTCGACCGGCTGATCGAGCACGTCACGGTGCTCAAGGGACTGTTCAGTGACGGCCCGCTCAACTACTCCGGGGCGCACTACCGGATCTCGGAATTGCTGGGAACGCCCACGCCGCACCGGGTCGGCGGCCCCCCGATCCTCGTGGCGGGCGGGGGCAGGCGCGTTCTCACCTTCGCCGGAGCGCACGCGGATATCGTGGGTGTGAACCCGTCCTTGCCATCCAGTACGCAACGGGCCGCCTCCGCGCCCGACGCACTCCCACCCAGTATCGACCGAAAGCTCACCTGGGTGCGGGAAGCGGCGGGAGCACGCTTCGACGACCTTGAGATCCATGGCTGGCTGCGCTTTGCCGGCGTCGTGCCCGACGCACTCGGAGCCGCCGCAGAGCTTGAGCACCTCTTCGGCGCCCCCGCCACTGAGGTGATCACGTCGCCGATCGTGCTCCTCGGCAGCGTGCTACAGATCGTCGAACGACTGCATGAACGTCGGGAACAGTGGGGTTACACGTACTTTACGATCCAGCAGGCCCTCGCACACGAGTTCGCGCCGGTGATCGCTCGGCTCTGAGTGTGATCAGTCACCAGCCATCGCCTCAGACATCGGCCGAAGGAAAGCCGGTCGAGAGGCCGGGGCAGCCTGTCGGACTCTTTCGGCCACAACATCCACCGCGGTGGCCAGTTCGTACCCGTCCGGCGTCAGCGAGGTCGAGACGCCAGGCCTGGACACGCCGCGGTCGGGGTCAACGAGGAGGAGCTCCAAGGCTCGGCTCCCATCCGCGGAATACCCGGCGGCCGACATGCTGCGGGGGGGGCTGCCCCTGCCGCGACTGCAACTGAGGTCGACAGTAGCACGCCGTATCGGCCTGCGTTCGCTTAAATAACCTCGCTCTGTTCATCGCCAAAATACTCTCCCCACGCCGGGCGTAGAACCCTCATCTCGCGGGCTTAGATACTGGTTTACCGGGACCGCAGAGTTAAGGAAGATGGTTGTCGTTCACCACTCGAAGCTGCCACTCGAAGGATCATGCCTGCCCCCAACCTCGGGTGGCTGAGCACAGTGACTGCCAGGACGATGGCCGTGTAGTGCGCGGTGAAGGCGGCGATGGTGAGGGCGTGGAAGACCTCGTGAAAGCCGAACCAGGACGGTGAAGGGTCAGTGCGCTTGAGTCCGTACACGACCGCGACCGCGGTGTAGAGCAGGCCACCGGCAATGACGAGTACGACCACTGCGGTGCCGCCGGTGCGCGCGAAGTCGGGCACGTAGAAGACGGCCACCCCGCCCAGGACGATGCAGCACGGGAGTGTACAGCCACCGGGGACGACCGATCCACAGCATGCGGAAGGCGATGCCGGCCAAGGCGCCTGCCCACACCACGGCCAGCAGCACCAGCTGCTGACCCGCGGGCAGCAGCAGTACCGCCAGTGGGGTGTACGTGCCGGCGATGATCAGGAAGATGTTCGCGTGGTCCAGCCGCCGCAAGACCACCTCCCCGTATGGACCCCACGTTCCGCGGTGGTTGACCGCGCTGGTACCGAACAGCAGGCAGGCCGACAGCGCGTACACCGAACAGGCCGCCACTGCCGCAGCCGAGCGCGAAGCAGCGATCAGGACGATGCCGCCGACCAGCGAGAGGGGGAACACGCCGACGTGCAGCCAGCCGCGCATCCTCGGCTTCAGCGCAGCCGCCACGCGCTCCGCCCCGCCTTCCAGGGCGGCGCTCTGCCCGGCAGTCAGCCGGCCGGATGTGCCAATAGGCGCATCAACCGCGGGAGGCCGCGGGGCGTCGGGCGTGGTGCCGGAGCGGGGCTGGGGCTTCCGCCCGTGTGCCGGCGGCTGAGCATCTTCGGCGATCATGCGTTCATATTCTGAGATCGGCGGAAGAATACGGCCCGGCGCGTCGCCCCGGACTGCGGGTCAGATGTCGGCCTCGCTCCGGGATGCCGCGCGGCGGTGTTCGGCGTTGATGCGCTGGGCTTCTTCGAGTTGGTCTTCGAGGATGACGATGCGGCAGGCGGCCTCGATGGGGGTGCCCTGGTCGACGATTTCCCGGGCGCGGGCGGCGATGCGGAGCTGGTAGCGGGAGTAGCGGCGATGGCCGCCCTCGGAGCGCAGGGGGGTGATCAGGCGGTGTTCACCCAGGGCGCGGAGGAAGCCGGGGGTGGTGCCGAGCAACTCGGCGGCCCGGCCCATGGTGTAAGCGGGGTAGTCGTCGTCATTGAGACGGCCGAACGAATCGTCTGCTGTCATTGCACCTCTCTGTGGAACGCGCTGAGGGGCCCTGGTGCCGTATGACACCAGGGCCCCGAAGGGGCTGTTACACCATCTGCCGGCCCTGGTACTGCGCCGGCTTTCTGTTTCCGCCGACCCGACTTGGGAGCTGTCGGGTGTACGGGGATCGCGGTTGCTTGACCGGAGACCACCTCACTATCGATGTCCTGCGGTACCCGGGCTCAAAAAGACTCCCGCCCGGGCGATCCTGATGGCGCTCGGCTCCTCCGTTCTTCCCTCTTGATGAACTACTTCCCAACGGGGACTGCGTACTGCTGGTACTACTGGTGATGCGAACTGCTGGTGACCTGAGTAAGCGCCACTCTTCGGCAGCCAGCCCCGTCGCCCGTCCTGCGTCTGCTCTGGCTTAGAACCCCACTGCCGAACTTCCCGGTGCGCGCGTCCGCAGCCGACGCCTTCACCGAGGTACCGCTCACTGACCTCACTGCTGGTACTGCGAACTGCACTTACTGAACTGCCACTCCGTTACTGCTCATGGCGGCCCCTGATCACTGCGGGCCACCCGGTCCGGCCGTCAGTCCCGTCGCCGTCCTGCGACATCCCTGGCTTCGGAACTCCACCACCGCACCGTCCTGCGCACTGCAACTGCGTGTACTGCGGTACCGCTGCCCGGCAGTTCGTCTCTGCCAGGCCCCGTTGATCTCGGCTACAAGAGAAATCATAACCACACCACCGCCCCATGTCTACTCCGGCCGACATAGATTTCCGCGCGTTCGACGATGAGGTAATCAACCTCGAACAGCGACAGGAGACAGGAGCAAAGCGGTGATCTGCGGGTTAACCGCTGCAACCCGGGGCACAAGCACCACGCAGGCAGGACGGGCGTCGATGTAGCGTGTCGTCCATAGAACGACTGCGTTCACAACGAGTCCGACTGACCCAAGCTGGTCTTCCATTCCGTCCCGGTATGCCTGGTGGATGGTGCCCTTCTTGCCGTGGCAGATGTCCCGGGCCAGCTTGTGGCGGGACTCCTGGACGGTGAGCTGCTTGTGCATCTGCCGTCGGTAGGTGTCGTCCACCGGGTCGACGACGGCGAGCAGATGCAGGGTCTTGGCGATCCACCCGTACTCGGCGAACACCTGACCGAGCGGCGTGGGGTGGCCCTCACGGCCGAACATCCGCAGCAGGTCGTACGTCCTCACCCGGTTGGTGACCAGAGAGCCCGCGACGCGGAGCATGTCCGGCCAGGCGGTGAGCACCTCCTTCACGTTCACCTTGTTGCGGGCCAGCGCCTCCAGCGGCCCGTACCCGCCCAAAGATCAATCTCGCCGATACTGGCTGTTCCGTTGGTCCCCGCGGCCGGACGACGACGGCCCCCTGTCGCCGGGCGGGGATCAAGAGGGCCGTCATCGCACGAGTAGCTTCAAGATCATCCCATGGCCCCTTTTGGGCTCACTTCGGCCATACCCTCGTAGGCGGCGCAGCTCGGGCACAGCCCGGGCAACGAAATGGTCCGGGGTGAGCCGCTGGTGCAGCTGGCTCACCGGAACCGATGACTCGTCGATCCAGGACCGCACCAGCTCAACGAGCTGATTGATCTCGGTGCACGACTCCCTCGGCAGTGCCCACGGCCGCCCCGGTCGGCTCCTCCCGCCACCCACTCGCCTTCCCCCTTCAGTTGTTCGGCGGACAACCCCTCGTTGTCACCGAAGAACCATCCAACCGGACCGCCCGTAACCTCTGCCCGGCGATCGTGGTCATTCCTCACCGACACAACGCGATCGAGGCGGTGCGCTCATGGACCACACATGCCCTGCCTTCTTCCTCCTCGCCCTGGCCGTGGCAGCCTCGTTCTCCACCATCACGGCGGTGATCGCCTTCGCCCTGGCCCGCTGGGACGGTGCGACGATCCCAGCAGCCTTCACCCGCGGCGGCGACCGCCTTCGCGCCGTTCAGGATCGCGCGGAACCAGCGGCGGTTCTGCTCGGTCGCATACGCCCGCCGCGCCTCCGCCCCGGCCCGCTGCCAGCACTTATTCGACGCAGATCGCCGACCACCTCGTGAGAGCCGACCTGGCCACCGGGGGCAGTGGAAGGGACGGCACAACCTGCTGATGATGGTCGGCCGCACCATCCGGTCCGCGTTCCGGCGAGCCGGAACGCGGTGTCGCGCTCCTGGTCGCGGCTCTGGTCGCACCGGGCTGGGCGCCGGGTGTGCTGCCGCAAGGCGCTGGCCTGGGACGACGCGCCTCCAACAGCTCCCCGGCCACGCCGACTACTTCCCCACAGCGCCTCCTGGCCGTGGGGCCCATCGGACCCGCAGCTCCGGCCAAAGGGATCGTCAGCGGATGGGCCCCCGCGGCTGGACGTACACTCCACACATGGGTCGCACATGCGCAGTGAGGGAGTGCCTGTTCCAGGCCGCTCATGCCGTGTGCCCGTCCGCCGTGTACGCGACGGCCGTCGACCCGGTGAACGCGCCGGCGATCTACTGTCGCGCGTTGCACGGCCACGGCTAGCGATTCCGGGTAATTCTCGGCATTTCCGAGATCATCCCGCCCCTGCGGGCGGACCATTTTCTGCGCGGCAGCAGCCCCTCCCCGCCTCTGTAACCGTACGGCGACGGCTCTCGCCATAATTTCCTGCTTTGTCACCCCTTGGCGCCCTGGCGCCGCCTGCGCGCCGACCGCCGGACGACCGGCAGCCGGTGCATCTCCGAGAGGAGCCTTGTGAAGTTGAGCGAGCTGCTCGCCGGGCACGATCATGAAGTCATCGAGGGCGATCCGGAGACGAGGATCACCGGAGGCACCGGCTTCGACGCCCACCGCGCCGCTCCGGGATCCCTGTTCATCGCGGTGCCCGGCCATCGCGAGGGCGGCCCCGAGTCCGTCGGACCGGCTCTCGCACGCGGCGCGGTGGCGATACTCATCGACTCCGCGACGTCGCCACTTCCGGTCGCGACCTGGGCTTCGGCAACTGGTGTATGCGTCGTAGCCGTCGCGGACACGCGCAAGGCGGCCGCGGTCGTCGCCTCCCGCTACCACGGGGAGCCAGGCCGGCAGATGAAGATGGTGGCCGTCACGGGCACCAACGGAAAGACGTCGGTTTCCTCCATGGTGGAGTCGGTGCTGAGGGTCGCCGAGCACGCCAGGGTGGGGGGCATCGGGACGGGCGGCAGCCGGATCGGCGACGAACTGATCCCGATGCCGACGTCGGTACTGACCACACCGGAGTCGCCGGACTTCCAGTATCTGCTCGGGTGCATGCGCGACCGCGGTGTCGGCACCGTGGCGCTCGAAGCCACGTCGATGGGCCTGCTGACCCACCGCCTCGACCACTCGTTCATCGATGTAGGGGTATTCACCAACCTGACGCAGGATCACCTGGACGACCACGGCACCATGGAAAACTACCGGGACGCCAAACTGCGTCTGTTCCAGGGGCTGTGCCGGCGTGCGGTGGTCAACGCCGACGACCCGGTCGGAGCCTGCATCGGGGCCATGATGCCCGGCGCGGTCGTCACGACGGCATCGACGCGGAGGCGGACTACCGGGCGACCGACCTCACCATGGACGCCGTCGGCACCCGCTTCACCCTGCACCACGCCGGCCACAAGTATCCGGCGGTGATCCCCGTGCCTGGACGGTTCTCCGTCTCCAACGCACTGGCCACTGTCGCAGCCTGCCACCTCATCGGGCACCATCTGGCCGGACTGGTCGCCGCACTCGAGCAGATGCCCCCGATCCCGGGAAGGTTCGAACGCTACGAGACCCCGGACGGCACGTCCGTCATCGTGGACTATGCGCACTCCCCGGACTCACTGGAGAAGGTGCTGACCACCATCCGCGGCTTCGCCTCTGGCCGGGTCGTCACGGTCTTCGGCTGCGGCGGGGACCGGGACGTCACCAAGCGCGCCCAGATGGGGGAGATCGCCGGCACCTACTCCGATCTGTGCGTTCTCACTTCGGACAATCCCCGGAACGAAGACCCCCAGACGATCATGGATCAGATCGTCCCGGGCCTGCTCGCGAGCGGCACCACTTTCGAACGGTTCGCCGACCGCCGCCGCGCCATCTCCTTCGCCCTGTCCGCCGCAGGGCACGGCGACGTCATCCTGATCGCGGGCAAAGGCAGCGAGCCCTACCAGATCGTCAACGAGGAACTGCTGCCGTTCAGCGACATGGCGACGGTACGCGAACTCGCCACGCGGTAGGCGTACCGGCCTTCTTGACGCCCGGCGCTGGTTGTGGTCGTCCGGCACATCGTCGGCCTCCAGCGCCGTCAGAAACCCGCTACCCGCTACACACGAGACCTCGGGGCCCCGCGGCTACCTCGGGGACGTGCGGCCCGCCCTCATTTCCGTCGGCGTGGACGCCTGATGGCGCTGATCGGGACGGGCTGGGGTCGGCCCCTCCGGCTACTCCGTGCCACAGCTCGGTGCGTTCAGCACCCGGCACCAGGCCGCCAGGAACGGTCAGTACAGCTGGTGAGGGCTGCGGATGGGGCCGCCCCTGGTGTCTTCCGTTGCCGGAACGGGTCCTGCTGGTGGCCGTGTACTACCGCACGAACCTCACGATGCGGCAGCTCGCGCCGTTGTTCGGCGTCTCGCCGGCCACCGTGTGCCGGGTCATCCAGCGCCTTGGAGCACTCCTCGCGCTCGAGCCGGTGCGGCCCCCGCAGCAGGCGGCCGACCGGTTGTGGATCGTGGACGGCACCCTCATCCCGGTCCGCGACCGGACGGTGGGCGCGTCCTCACGCAATGATCGGTTCTCCGCGAATGTGCAGGTCATCGTGGACGCCGATACGGGAGCCCGAAAGTTGCTCAAGCGGGCGACTGCTACGCGAGGACCGTTGAAGCAGCGTCTTCGCCCCGAAGAGAACATCGCACTCAGCGTCGGCTGCCACCCGCCGCGGCACCGGATACTGCGGGCAATGGCATCGGATACGAGCTGGCGGACCTCAAAGGTCGGCAGTCCGTCAGGGAAAAGACCTCGGGACGAAACGTGAACAGACAAGATCGCGCGGACGCGGTGGACCGGGGTCGGCGCACCCGATGCTCGGGGTACCGACGAAACTCACTCACCTGCTATTTTCTGTGCCCTTTCAGATGAGAGGCCCGTGATGGTCCGGGGAGATTCCCAGGAACCTCGCACTGACAGCACACGCTCAAGGTGATCGCTGATGTGAGCGGGCGAGGGGTTTGTTTCACCGAGGTCCTGGAACTGTTCGTCCGTGATGAATCCGCCCGCACGCATCGGGGCGGCCCCCGGCAGACCGCGGCTGCCGGCGACCGGTTCATGTTCTCCGACTACCTGACGAGCACCCAATCCAGGCGCTACGCTCTGCCCTCGGGCGGTCACGCTGCGCCCGCGTCAAAGCGCGGCTCTGTGCACGGGGGAACGATGGGCCAGGATTTGGAAGGCGTCGAACTGGCTAAGGCAGTCCAGTGGTTGCGCGACGAGCTGCTGGAAGCCGCCGCACAGGGCGCCAGCCGGGCGGTCCGCTTCGCGGTGGACGCCATCGAGCTGGAGTTCACGGTCGAGCTGCGCAAGGACCGCAAGGGCAAGGCCGGCTTCAAGGCATGGGTGGTCACCGCCGGAGCCGATGTGTCGCGAGGTCGGGCCGATACGCATCGGGTGAAGCTTGCGCTGAGCCCCAAGGATCCGGAGGGACGCACCCTGGAAATCGGAAACACCGATCGTGGCGGCACCGCCGGCTTCACGCGGGCCGCGCCTTCGTCCGGGGGCGGGTCGTGAACCCGGACCTCTCGCGTGTCGCTGCCGTCATCGGCGCGCGGCAGGGCAGCGGCTACCTCGTCGGGTCACGGCTGGTCCTCACGGCCGCGCACGTTGTGGAGGAACAGGGCACCGCCGAAGCAGTGGTGATCGGCGGGTTCGGCGAGGTGCTCTGTGATGTCGTGTGGCGACGCAAGGACAAGGCGTGCGATGCGGCCCTGCTCGTGGCACGCGCCGACCTCGTGCCGGATGCCGTGTCGTCCCGTTTCGCCCCGCTGCGCTGGGGCGAGCTGGTCCGCCTAGATATCCAAGAGAACTGCACGGCCATCGGCTTCCCACAGGTCCAGCGCGACGAATCGGGCGAACTCGACAGCGATCAGCTCGACGGCCGGGTCAAACCAGGGTCAGGGATCCTGCGTGGCCGGTATGCGCTGGACATCAGCGGCATCCCACCGCAATCAACGGCGGACGGATCGCCCTGGTCGGGCCTGTCGGGGGCCGGTCTCTTCTGCGGAGGTGCACTGATCGGCGTGGTCGCCACGGCACCGACCCGCTGGCAGAACGGCCGGCTGGAAGCGGTCCCGGTGCGAGTGATCACCGACGATCGGGGATTCCAGGACGCCCTGCGCACGCACGGCGGCACGACCGTCGCCGTAGAGGCCCTGGACGACCTTTCCGACCAGGAGCGCGAGGACCGCGACTTCGAAGTGCAGTACCGGCACTTCGTCGCACGCGGCTTCGACCAGGTCGAGACGCTGGGCGCCGGCTCCGCACTCGGCACGATCGTATGGCCCCTCGACACGGCCTTCATCGCCCTCGAACTCGCAGAGACAGCGCCCCGCCCCGCCCCCGGCCGCTCCGCCATCGACGTGGCGGCCGGCAAACGCATCCAGGACGCGCTGCACGGCCGGACGCGGATCCTGCTCCAGGGCACTGCCGGATCCGGAAAGACCACACTCATGCACTGGCTCGCGGTGCGGGCCGCGCAGGGGGATCTGCCCTCCGAGCTGGACCAGCTCCAGGCCAGGGTGCCCATCGTCGTCCCTCTGCGGAAGGTCCTCCACAAATCGCAGAAACTTCCTCAAGTCGAGACCCTACTGCACGACGTGGAGTACCCAAGCGCGTCCCTCCAGCCCGTGGGCTGGCTGACACGGCTGCTGCGCAAGGGCCGGGTCCTGCTCCTGATCGACGGCATCGACGAGGTCCCGCACGACAAGCGCCAAGCAGTGCGTGACTGGCTGAAGGCGCTCCTCGCTGAGCACGAGCACACCGCTGTGGTGGTGACGTCCCGCCCGTCCGCAGTGCCGGACAGCTGGCTCACCGCGAGCAAGTTCACCGGATTCAGCGTGCTGCCGATGAGCCCCCAGGACGTGGGCACGTTTGTCGACCGCTGGTTCGCCGCCCTGCTGGAGGCCGAAGGCTGGAGCGGGTACAGGAAGTACGCGGAGCGCGGGCGCAGACTCCTGCGGGCCGAACTGGACAGCATCAGGCCCGCGGCGCAGATGGCGGCGAATCCCCGCCTCTGTTCGCTGATCTGCGCACTGTGGCTCCAAAACCAGGGGTCCTTGCCAAAGGACCCCATGTCGCTGCATGTCGCGGCACTCCGCCTCCTGCTGGAAGAGCGCGACATTCAACGCGGAATCGGCTCTACGGAGGGTGTCAGGCTGGACTTGGGCTCAAAAGCGAGTCTCCTCGTGTCCCTCGCGCTCTGGATGACCCTGAACGGGGCGACCGAGATGACCGAAAGCCGTACGGTGCGCATCCTCGAGAAGGACCTGCGCTGGATCAGACCGGACCCTGCGGGAAACGCGAAGTCGGTGCTGCGCCATCTGCTGATCCGCAGCGGAGTTCTGCGTGAGACGAAGGGCACCGTCGATTTCGAGCACAGCACCTTTCGGGACTTCTTCGCGGCCCTGGGGCTCGTGCACGGGGACCACTTCGGCTTCCTGGTCAATCACGCCCACGACCCGCACTACGAAGACATCGTGCGCATGGCAGTCGGCCACTGCGGCTCAGCTGAAGCCGATCAGCTACTGCTGGAGCTCGTCCAACGAGGAGACCGGGAACCGGAGCACCGCGAGAGGATCCACCTGCTCGCGACTTCGTCGCTCGAGTACGCGGCGCGGGCCGACGCAGAGGTCCGCCAGGAAGTCCTCCGCCGGGCCAAGGCACTCGTTCCGCCCCGGGACGACGCAGCTGCTGGTCTACTCGCGGGGGCGGGGGCGGCGGTGCTAGACCTGCTGCCGGGGCCGGACGGCATCACTGTCGAAGAAGCACGGGCCGTGGTTCTGGCAGCCGGCACGATCGGCGGGACCACCGCCTCGGCTTTCCTGAAGCGCTTCCAACAACACGACGATCCCGCAGTGCGGAAGCGCGTGCACTGGGGACTCGACCGCGCCAGCCGGGCACCGAGCCCTGACACGAACGGCACCGCCCCCAGAGCTCTTTGACAGCGCCGAACCCCGGGGCGCCCCTCAGACCGCCGACGTGGCGCCGCGAGCGGCCGTCGACGACTGTTCCACCGCAGACGTCAGCTAGAAGGAGGCCGCCGAGCGCGGATCGCAGTCCTGGCAGGCAGGCCGTGTGCGAGGTGCGATCCCTGGTCCACGGGGAACGGTACTCGGGCGTACCGGTTCCGCCGTGCATCACTGAATAACGCCGGGCGAGCCATCTCACGGGCTGACGATGTCACCCGAGCTCGACAGCGTACGAGCTTCCGAGGAGCCCCTCCGTCTGCGCCTTCGCCGATGTCCCGGATGCGAGCGTGCGCCCCGGTCCTTGGCCGCGCCGTGCAGCCGTCGTTAGGCCTTGTCCTGCTCGTGGGGGTCGGACAGCCGCGGGCACAGCTGTACGGCGAGGTCGACGTGGAGCAGAAGATCAGCCGCCGGTTCTGCGCAGGCGCCCACGGCGCGGATGGCGAACCATGGGCGAGCACCGCAGCCGCCATCAGGTGCGTGCCCCCCTGACGGGCGCGGGGTGGCCCTGAGTGGGACGATCGGCGCGCCCGCCCGCTACTTCGTTCGAGTCCCCCAGCGCTGAACAGCAGACAGAAAAGGCTGAACGTGAGTGATTGCGATTGCCGCAGCGTCGCCCGTACGACCCCACTGATATTGGGCACGATGGCGTGGTCGTGCGGCTGACGGCGCGTGCCAGCTATCCCGATACCGATGTCCATGGGCCTGGCCCGGCGGCCCGACTCCCCACCCACAATCACCCAGTCGATGCCAGTGACGTCCAACGCGTCCAGCGAGCCCAGCAGCGGCTCAGAGGACAGGAATCGCACCGCGGCCGGCACCTGCCGCAGATCATCCACCCGGCCTCGGCCGTCTCGATCTCGGTGTGGGTCGCGGTCTGCTCGTGCAGCTGCTCCAGCCGCGTTGCCAGAAGGTACTCGGCGGTGCGTTCCCGGGCGGCGTCAGTGGGCCTTCGTCGCGGCGGCCACCGCGTCCGCGCCGTTCGGGTTCGCGCGGAACCAGCGGCGTTTCTGCTCGGTCGCGTACGCCCGGCGTGCCTCGGCTTCGGCTTCCTCGGTCCGGCCCAGCATCGCCAGGGCGCACCGCCGGTACTCCGGCGCCGCCTGCTGCACCGCCTGGAGCACGGCGAAGGCGAGCGCGGCCGCCGCCGCAGTTGGCTCCGAGTCCAGCTCGCCCGGCTCGACCAGCCCCATGAACGCGCGCCGGGCGGCGGCGATGTCAATCTCCACGGGCCGCCTCACGCGGTCAGCGACGGAGGCGACCTCGTCCGCATCATCCAGATCGGCGGACCAGGTGGCCGCGACCAGGCCGGCCTCCACCGTCAGGGCCTCGGTCTCGCGCCGGTAGCCGCACGCCTCACACAGCCCGGCCGCCCGCTCCTGCCCGCAGCCCTCACACGGCAGCGCCCGGCGAACCGCCTCGGCGGCGACGGCCGCGCGTTCGCGCTCGCGCGCTCCTGAGTGCGTGTTTTCAATCCTCAAGAGCGCAGGTCAACGACCTGCGGCGGAGATGCCAGAGATCGCCACTGTTCCTCCAACGGTCACCGCAACCGATCTGCGAACGAACTCCCAGAATGGTGGTGCTCCTGGCGTAGGGGGAGAAGGCTTGCATATGGCGAAAAATGGAGCTGCACAACAACCAGCCGACCCACAAACCTTGTTACGTGGCTAGCTGGCACCGGAGGACTTCGACGGTTCCGGTCGACCATTTACACATGCGCAGACACGAAGGGAAGAACTCGCATGGTCAACCCCACCCGCTGGCAGTCTCTACGGAGGCTTCTCGTGGCTGCTGGAGCCCTCACCGCCGTAGCACTGTCCACGGCCCCATCGAGCGCTGCGCAGACTGCAATACAGTCCGCGCCAGCCGACTGTCCCAAGGGTTACTTCTGCGGCTACAAGAAGAACAACTTCCAGCAGCTCGGATTCAAGTACAAGGACTGCTACGAGCAGGAAATTCCCGACGGCATGGGTAGTGGAGGTTCCTGGTACAACAACCAGACACCGGGCACGGATACCGGGTTCTACGACAAGTATGGGTACTACCTCGACCATGCCCGCGGCGCCCCCTCCTCGGACGCCTACGCACACTGGGGCCCCGTCTGGTCCGTCTGGAACTGGTGCTGAGTGCCTCGGGGATCGGTCACAGTGACCGATCCCCGAACGCTCGCGCAAGCTCCTAGCGGTGGTTTGTTGACATCGGGTCGGGACCGCAGTAGAAGGACGAGGAGGGGTGTGTGATGACCGCTCGTCGTCCGTGTCCGCCGGCTCCGGGACCGCTGGAGCAGTACGCCGTCGGCTTCGATGATCTGTTTGACTCCCTGGCTCAGCGTCGGGGTTTTCGTCAGTACCTCACGGGGTTGCTGGCGCCGCGCGAACGGAACAAAACGCTGACATGCCTGGCCGGGGCCGAGCCGGTAGCGGGAGCCCAGCACCCCGCAGTGCAGCGGCTGCAGTTCTTCCTCTCCGAATCCCCCTGGGAGCACGAGCGGATCAACGCCCGTCGTCTTGAGCGGTTACTGGATGATCCGCGCACCGCTCCGCATGCCGGTGGAGTGCTGGTCATCGACGACTCCGGCGACCGGAAGGACGGGACCGCGACCGCGAACGTGGGCCGGCAGTGGCTGGGCCGATACGGCAAGACCGACAACGGTGTCGTCACCGTCACCACATTGTGGGCGGACGAGCGACTGTACTACCCGCTGCACGCCGTGCCCTACACCCCCGCCCGCCACTTCCCCAAGGGCCGCAGCGATCCGGGCTTCGCCACGAAACTGCAGATCGCTGCCGCTCTCGCCCGCCGGGCCACGGAGGCCGGAGTGGACTTCCGCGCGGTGGCGGCCGACTGCGCCTACGGCGACCAGGACGGCTTCCGCGGCGAACTGGCCACCGCCGGGCTGCCGTTCGTGATGGCCCTCAAACGGCGCCGCGGCACCTGGGCCTACGGCCCCGATGCCCACACCCCGGTCGACGCCGCCCGGGAACTGGCCTGGCACGGCCCCGACCGGCCGGGCGACTGGACGACGGTGACCCGCACCTTCCGTGACGGCCACACCACCACCTGGTGGGCCGCCGACGCCTCCCTGGGCTGGTGGGGACCGGACGGCACCACCCGGCTGGTGGTGGCCACTACCCACCCGGACACCCTGCCGGAGAAATCCACCTGGTACCTGGCCACCAACCTGCCCCGCCCCAACTCGACACGCCAGGCCGACAGCCCCCACCCGGCCGCCGACCTCGCCGAGATCGTGCGGATCTACGGCATCCGCAACTGGATCGAGCAGAGCTACAAACAGGTCAAGGACGAACTGGGCTGGGCCGACTTCCAGGTCCGCACCGACCGCGCCATCCGCCGCCACCAGACCCTGGTCAACTGCGCGTTCTCCTTCTGCTGGGAAGCCGGACTGCCACCGACTCCCGCCAACCGGCTGGCCCGGCCAGAGAGGGGGCACCCGATCGCACCACCCGGCACGCTGGCCCCAGGCCCTACGTGCCGTCCGCAGCTGGCTGACCCCCACCATCATGCTGCAACGCTGGTGGAAAGCCTGGTCCAGCACGCCCCCACCAGCAGAGTTACAAAACCTGATCAACGCAGTCAGCACCGGCCGACCACTCAGCCACCACCTCCCACTCCCGCCTTAACAAACCACCGCTAGGCGGAACTTCCCGCCCTGCCGGGCATGACCGTGCACCATCTGGTGGGTGAGGGAGCGCGGAGAGCTCTGCGCACTGTTCGGGATGAGTGAATGCCGGGGCCCGGCACGACTGGTCGACCGGCCGGTGGGGCATGGCGCCCTTCACCGGCACGCCGGTGCTGTCGGTGGTGGGCGGAAGCGGCACCCGGGGCAGGCGGATGGTGAACACCGAGCCCTCGCCGAGGGTGCTGCTCGCCGTCACCGTGCCCCCGTGTGCCTGTACCAGCTTGCGCACGATGGACAGGCCCAGACCGCTGCCGCCGGTCCGGCGGCAGCGCGACTTGTCGGCGCGCCAGAAGCGGTCGAAGACATGGGGCAGATCCTCGGCGGCGATTCCGGAGCCGGTGTCCGCGACCTCGATCAGCACCTCGTCACCGGTCCGGTGGACGCGCAGGGACACGGCCCCGCCGGACGGGGTGTGCCGGAGGGCGTTCGTCACCAGGTTGCCGACCGCCTGGTGCAGCCGTACCTGATCGGCCTCGATGACCACGCCGTCGCCGGGGGTTTCCGCGCGGAGGGTGACACCCGCGTTCTCCGCCGCCGCGTGATGGGCCGTCGCCGTATGGGCCAGCAGGTCCGCGATGTCGACCTCGGCGAGGTTCAGCCGCAGCTCTCCCGCGTCGGCCGCGGACAGATCCCGCAGGTCGTCGATGAGGTGCTGGAGGTGCAACGCCTCTTCCAGCAGCGAGGACACCAGCACGTCGCCCTGCGGTACGACACCGTCCTGCGCGCCCTCCAGCCAGCCGCGGATATTGCTCAGCGGGGTGCGCAGCTCATGTGCCACATCGCTGACCATGTCCTTGCGCACCGCCTCCAGCTGGTCACGCCGTCTGGACATCGCGTTGAACGCCGAGGTGAGACGGCCCAGTTCGTCGTTGCTGGTGACCGCCACCCGCGCGCCGGGCTCCCCCTCCTCCATGCGCCGCGCCGCCTCGGTCAGCGCACGCAGCGGCCTGACCAGCCGTAGTCCGGCGAGCGTGGTGGCGGTGACGGTGACGAGCAGCATGAGGACGGCGCCGCCCGCGATACGGGCGCGGTTGCCCGCGGACAGGTCGAAGAACGTCGTGGCGCTCCGGCCGGGACTGGTGACATACAGCGCCGCCGTGGGGGCGACATACGGTGCGAGCTGCTGGGCGCGGCCACTGGCCAGGCACGAGGTGACCAGTGAGCCATCGGCGTTCCCGGCGCCACGCGGCCCGGAAGGCGTCTCCTGCGGGGGCCCGGGACGCGGCGCCGGCAGCACGGCACTTGGTATCCCGTGGTCGTCCAGGGTGAGCTTCACCTCGGCCGCGTGGCGCCGGGACAGGCAGGTGTTGACGAGGGCGTTGAGCGCGACCAGCGCCTTGGCCTCGGTCGGGGTGCGGGAGTCGAGCGTCGCGGAGTAACAACGCGGGGTCTCCGGCACCCGGGAGGCGCCACTCTCCACGCGCGACCGCCCGCTGGGAGCCTGGACCACGGTCATCTCCTGGCCGAGGACGGTGCGCAGGCACTTGGCCAGGCGTCGCGCCGCCCCGCGCAGCCTCGTGCGTTCGTCCTCGCTGAGCCGGAACGGCCCGACGGCGCGCGGATCGATCCGGTCGGAGGCGGAGTCCGGCAGCAGCTCGGGGCTCACCGCCAGCGGGTCGATGGCGGCCGTCGCCTTGTCGGGCGGCCGGTAGGGAAGGCCCGGGGCGGGTCGGGAGTCGGCGATCCGCCGACCGTCACCGGTGATGACGATACGGTGCCCGGTCTCCCGGGCCAGGGCGCGTACGGTCGGGCCCACGCCGTCCCAGCGCGGATGGCGGGCCGCGTAGCCGAGCAGGCGGTCGTAGATCCGGGTGTCGTCCGCGAGGGCCTGGCCCCGTTCCTCGCGGATGGCGACCGCGGTCGTCCGCACGGCCAGCCAGGCGGTCGTGGCGACCGAACACACGGAGACCAGCACGGACGCGGCGAGCAGGCGCAGCAGCAGGCTGCGGCGCAGCGGTACGTCACGGCGCACGGTGGGCTTCTCCGTCGTCGGCGGCATCCGTGATCACATCGGCCGCCGTGTCCGCGGTCGCATGTGCCGCCACGTCCGTCGTCGGACCGGCTGTGCCGTCGGCGATCTTGTAGCCGACGCCGTAGACGGTGACCAGGAAACGGGCCCGGCGCGGATCGGTTTCCAGTTTCTTGCGGAGGTTCATCACATGCACGTCGACGGACCGTGTGGTGACGTACCGGTCGAAGCCATGCAGGCGCTCCAGGATCCGCGGGCGGGTGAAGACGTGGCCGGGGCGGGCGGCCAGCATCTGCAGCAACCGGAACTCACCGGGTGTGCAGTCCACCGGCCGGCCGTGCATCGACACCTCGTGCCGGGCGGGGTCGACGGTCAGGGGCCCGACGGTGAGCACCGGCTCCGTGCCCGTCGCGACCGTGGTGGCGGAGCTGCGCCGCAGCAGCGAGCGGATCCGGGCCATCAGCTCGCGCGGGCTGAACGGCTTGGTCATGTAGTCGTCGGCGCCGAGGTCCAGGCCCAGCAGCAGATCGTCCTCGGTGGCGCGGGCGGTCAGCATCAGCACCGGCAGGGTCGATTCCGCGCGCAGCACGCGGCATAAGTCGAGGCCGTCCACCTGGGGCATCATCACGTCCAGGACGAGCAGATCGGGAGGCTGCCGCCGGACCTCCGCCAGCGCGGCCCGCCCGTCGTGGACGACGGTCACCCGGTGGCCCTCGTGTTCCAGATAACGACGGACCAGTTCGGCCTGCTTCCGGTCGTCCTCGGCGACGACCACGTATGCGCACATGGCGGCGAGTGTAGAAACACGGCGGCAAAAGGACCGAGAAACACCAGTGGCGACCAGGGCCCGGGCGATGGCGACGCGTCGGTGTTCACCCCCGGACAGCTGATGCGGCCGCCGGGCTGGCGGGGGTGCGCTGCTGGTCGGTGACATCGGATTGGCCGACACCGTGCGTCTCGGTGAGTGCTCGCGGCGCCGGCTACGCCACCTACCGGGGCCAGGGGCCGCGGAGGCGGCCGGCCGCCGCTTCGTCCGCGGTCTCGCGGGCCGCCCGGCTCACCTCGTCCGCCATTTCCGTCTCCTTCCTGTCACTCAAAGCTGACAACCACCTCACGTTCCACATCCATCGTGATCTCCGGCACCCGGATACCCGGGCTCTCCCCCCGTTGCCACCCGCAAGGAGATCCGTACCGATGCGCCCAACGTCCCGTCTGCACCGCGCGAGCGTGGTCCTCGGGCTGTGCGCCGCCCTCGTGGGCGCGCCCGCCGCCGCGGCCGAACCCGCCACCGCCGCGGCCCCGCCCGTCATCACCTCGGACCAGGTCATGCCGCATCTCGACGCCCTGCAGCAGATCGCGGACCGTGACGGGGGCAACCGCGCCCATGGCACCCCCGGCTACCGCGACTCGGTGGCCTACGTGAAGGCCGCGCTGGACCAGGCCGGATTCCGTACCGCCCTGCACCGCTTCACTCATGACGGCGCCACCGGCTACAACCTCATCGCGGACTGGCCCGGCGGCGACCCCGAGCACATCGTGTTCGCCGGAGCGCACCTGGACAGCGTGCCGATGGGGCCCGGTATCAACGACAACGGCTCCGGCTCCGCCGCCCTGCTCGCCACCGCACTCGAAGTGTCCAAGGCGGGTCTCAGGACCGACCGCCATTTGCGGTTCGCCTGGTGGGGCGCCGAGGAGGCGGGCCTGGTGGGATCCCGCGCCTATGTGCGGGACCTGCCGGCCGCCGACCGCGAACGGATCGACGTCTATCTGAACGTGGACATGGCCGGAACCAACAGGGAGAACCAGCTGTGGCTCGTCGTCCACGACGACCCCGCGGCGACCGCGGCGTTCGAGGACTGGTTCGCGGCCCGGGAACTGCCCACGTTCGACATCGGCATCGGCGGCAGCGACCACGTCTCGTTCGGTGAGGCCGGCATCCCGGTGGGCGGTTTCGCCACGGGGGTCGACGACTGCATACACGATGCATGCGACCGCGTCGAGAACGTGAATCCGCGCATCGAGACCCTCAGCACCAACGCCCTCATCAACGCGGTCTGGCAACTCGCCGCGCGCCACTGACCCCGCCCCCGGGCCCTGGGCGGCCCAGCCCTGGCCCCGGCCCTGGAACCCCCCACCCCGAAGGAACAGCCGCATGCCCGCACGCCGGACCCGCCATCGCCGCGCCACCACCCTCGCCACCGCCGTGGCCGCCGGCATCGTGTTCACCGCCCTGCCCGCCTCCGCCGCCCCGGGCGGCCCCGGCGCCGGGGACCCTTGCTGGACGGTGGTCGGCAACGGCAGGCAGGGCGACACCACCAGCGGCGGTGGCACGACCACCTTCCGCTGGTACGAAGACCGGCCGATGGCCACGTACCTCAGCACCATCGCCATCGACAAGTTCACCGTGCGCACCTCGAAGCTCTCCGACGGCACGCCCGTCGTCCACGCCTACAGCCCCGGGGCCGTCATCAACCCGGAGTCGGAGGCGCTGCTGCCGGAGGTCATCGACTTCCTGGCCTCGAAGTTCGGCCCGTACCCGTTCTCCTCGGCCGGGGGGATCGTCATCACCGGCAACGATGACGAGGGCCCGCTCGCGCTGGAGACGCAGAGCCGCCCGACGTATCAGGGGGCGTTCTTCGACAGCTCCATGGTCCACGAGAACGCCCACCCAGTGGTTCGGGAACAGCGTCTCCTTCGCCGACTGGCGCAACGGCTGTCTGGCCGAGTGCTTCGCCCAGTACGCCAACCAGTTGTGGGAGGAGGAGACCGGGGCCGACCTGGACACCGGCTTCTACCGCGCCATGCTGGAGGAGAGCGAGGCGGACCCCGACTTCTGGTCGACCAGGCTGTACGACCCCGGCAAGGGCCGCGAACTGCACCACGCCCTGTACAGCAAGGGGCCCATGATGCTGCACGCCCTGCGTCGCACGGTCGGCGACCAGGCGTTCTTCGACACCCTCAAGCGCTGGCAGCGCGACCACCGCCACGGCAACGCCTCCTGGCCGCAGTTCGAGGCGCTCGCCCAGGAGGTGTCCGGCAAGGACCTCACCGGTTTCTTCGACGCCTGGGCACACGGCACCACCGCTCCGCCGAAGAAGTACCTCCTCCCGGGCTCCCTCGGGTCCCTCGGGTAGGTCGGTCCCCTCGGTGTGGGCGCGGCGCCACCACGCGTCGTCGTACGCCGCGCCCACGGTGTCGTACAGCTCCCGCCATCGGACGCGGCCCCCTCCGTACGCCGCCGGACGCACCGGATGCCGCCGCAGGGTTCGTCGAGCGAGACGGTGGCCGAGTACGGGGTCACTCATGCCGGCGCACGCCGGCGCCGCGGCGCCCGGTACGGGTCGCATCGGGCTCCGGTGCGACCCGTACCGGGCGCCCCGGCAGACGTGGACCGCTGCGAGATGCGCCTTGTCCGGCTCCGCAAGCCGGCTCGCCCCATGAACGGCTCGCTCTTCTAGCCGCCGTTCGCGATCTACCGCGTCATCCCCTTCCCGCTCGGAGCGACTGCGACCAAGCTCACCCGTTCCTTCGCCGAGGCCGGGCGGGAGGTACTTCTCCGTCTCCTGCGGGTGAGCCCATGACCGACGCGTATGAGCGGATGATGCGGGCCAACCAGTCGAACTGGGACGCCCGAATCCCCGTCCACCCACTTGGGGTATCCCCCTGAGCGAACGGCCACGGTGGTGACCTATGCCGTGGCGGGGCCGCCGCGAGCCCGAGCCTGCGGAGCGCGCCGGGCACACCGCGGTGGCCCCCGGCGTGCGGTGCGCGGTGCGGGCCCGGCCTCTGCCGTCAGGGCGGGGCTTCCGGAAACCCCGCATGTGACGGGGATCACGCCCGGGGGAAAACCTGGCGTTCGTGCCTCACGTCTTGCGGGTGTGAGATCAGTCAGGAAGACATCGGGCGAACTGGACGAGGAGCATCTCGTCCGGCTGGTGGCCAGAGGCGACCGTGCCGCGTTCGAGGAGCTGTACCGGCGTACGTCGCCGTGGATGGCGGTGCGGCTGCGCCGCCGCTGCGCGGACGAGCAGATCGTCGCCGAGGTCATGCAGGAGACGTATCTGGCGGTGTGGCGCGCGGCGGGTGCGTTCAGCGGGGCCGCGGCTGGGGGAACCGCCGTCGGCTGGCTGTGGACGATCGCGGCGCGCCGACTCGTCGACGCGTTCCGGCGCAGGGCCCACCACGCGGAGCCGCCGCCCACGGCTGCCCCGCAGTCCATGGCGCCCGCCGCCGAGGAGGAGGCGCTCGCGGCGACCGTCGGTGGTGAGGTCGGGGACGCGCTGCGGCGCCTCGCGCCGGAGCTCAGACAGGTACTGCAGGCCATGGTGCTTGACGGGCTGTCCGTCCGGGAGACCTCTGTCTTGCTGGGATTGCCCGAGGGCACGGTCAAGACCCGTGCCCGCCGGGCCCGGATCGAGCTGCGGAAGGCACTGGCATGAGTGTGGAACACGCGTCGATTCGGATCATCGACGGTTACGCGCGCGGCGACACGGACCTCGCCGCCGACGAGGTGTGGGCCCTGGAGACCCATCTGGAGACGTGCCGGGTGTGCCGTGACCGGCTGTCGGCCTCCGTCACGGCGCAGGCGCCCGCCGTCGCGGCGCTGGTCGGCGCGGTGTGGTCCAACCTCGAACCCCAGCTCGCCGGCACCGCCCCGGTACCGCGTCGACGGCGCTGGTCGGCGCGGCTGTCGAAGTGGATGACGCCCGTGATGGTGCCCTGGCTGGCCATGGTCGTGGGTGTGACGCTGCTCGCGTTGCTGCTCGACCTGGCCGACAGCGGTTCCGGCGAGGTGTCGCTGGTGCTGCTGCTCTCCCCGGTTCTGCCCGTGCTCGGCGTCGCGGCGTCGTGGTCGCGCGGTCTGGACCCGGCGTACGAGCTGACGGCCTCCGCGCCGAGGGCGGGGCTGTACCTGGTACTGCGGCGTACCGCGTCCGTGCTCGCCGTGGTCGTCCCCGCGTTGCTGCTGGGCGGATGGGTGACGGGGGTGACGGCCTGGCAATGGCTGCTGCCCTGCCTGGCCTTCACCTCGACGACCCTGGCGCTCGGCGGTGTCGTCGGTGTGACCCGCGCCGCCGCCTGGCTGGTGGCCGGATGGGTCGCTGTGATCGTGGCACCGACCCTGGCCGCCGGCCGTACGACCTTCGCCCTGGCGACCGACGGTTTGCCTGTGTGGGGGCTGATCCTCGCGCTCGGCATCGGTGTCGTGGTCGCCCGCAGGGGCGCGTACTCCGTGCTGGGAGCCCATCGTTGACCATGAGAAAGGACCACCACATGATGACCGCGGTGAGCGCGGCCGACATCGCACCGACGCCCTACGCCTGGGAGATCCGGGCCACCGGGCTGAAGGTCAGGGTTGGCAGAAACCACATGGCCGTCGACGGGCTCGACCTGTCACTGGGGACCGGCGTACACGGCCTCCTCGGCCCCAACGGGGCGGGCAAGAGCACCCTCATCCGGGCTCTGGCCACCGTACTGCGCCCCGCCGAGGGCACCCTGGAACTGCTCGGCGAGTCCGCGGGCGGCAGAGGCGAGCACCGTGCGCTGCGCCGACGGATCGGCTACCTGCCGCAGGAGTTCGGCTACTACAAGCGCTTCACGGTCCGCGAGTTCGTCGAGTACATGGCGTGGCTGAAGGAGGTGCCCAAGGCGGACATCCCCGCGGCCGTGCAGCACGCCGTGGAGCGGGTGGGCCTGGCCGACCGTGCCGACAAGCGGATGAAGACCCTGTCCGGCGGCATGGTGCGGCGCGTGGGCATCGCCCAGGCCATCGTCAATGACCCGTCGATCCTGCTGCTGGACGAGCCCACGGCCAGCCTGGACCCGGCACAACGGCTGCGCTTTCGCGAACTGCTCCAGGAACTGGGCAAGGACACCTGTGTGGTCGTCTCGACCCACCTCGTGGAGGACGTGGCCGCCGCCTGCACCGACGTGGTGCTCTTCGCCGAGGGCCGGCTGGTTTTCCAGGGCACCCCGGAGGACCTGGCTGCGGCGGGCGGCCCCGAGCACGTGGGCGACAGCCCGCTGGAGCGCGGCTACTCGGCACTGCTGCTGGGCCCCGGCCGGGGAAGGGGCGCCTGGTGAATACGCGTGTCCTGCGAACCGAGCTGAAGCGCTCCGTCGCCCCCTGGGCCGGCACCGTGGTCCTGGCGAGCGCGCTGGCGTTCCTGTACCTGCTGGACGCTGAATGGTGGAGGGGCACTACGGCGTGGACGGCCCAGTGGACGTCCCTGGCCCTGTGGACCCGCACCCTGCTGTTCTACCTGTGGCCGCTGGCCGTGGGGCTCGGCGCGTTGCAGGGCCTGCGTGACCACCGCTCGAAGATATCCGAGCTGCTGACGACCACCTCGCGTCCCGTCTGGCACCGCGCCGCCACGCTGGCGGGCACGATGGCGATCACCCTGGCCTCGGCCTTCGCGCTGCTCGTCCTCGTGGGCGCGGTCCAGGTGCTCGCCAACGCCGAGTACACCCACCTTGGATGGCTGCCGATCTCGCTGGTGGGGGCACTCTCACTCGTCGCGGGAGCCGTGCTGGGCATGGGGGCCGGGCGCGCCCTGCCGTCCGTGCTCACCCCGCCGTTGCTGGCCATGGGCGCCTTCGCGTTCACGGCCCTCATGCAAATGTCGCCGGGCCGGACGGAGACGGACACGGCGACAGGGATCCCGAGCACGGAGCCGAACCGGGTCTCGCTGCTGTCACCGGCGGTGGAAGAGGTGCGCGACGCGCTCGTCACGCTCTCCGCCTCCGTGCACGTCGGGCAGACGATCTGGCTGCTCGGCCTGGCCGCGACAGGCTTCGCGCTGCTGGTCGCCGCGAACCCGCGCACCCGGCTGCTCGCCCTGGCGCCCGTCCTGGCGGGCGCGGCCGTCGCCCTGCTCGTCCTCCCCTCCGACCCGCGCCGGATGTATGTCCTCGACAAGGCCGCCGCGGAGTTGGTGTGCGATGGCCCGGTATGCGTGACCAGGATCCACCAGGCACGACTCACCGACCTCGCGAGTCACGGCAAAAAGGCGCTGCGCCTGCTGCACGGTGCCCTGGGGAGCCAGGCGCCGGTCTCGGTCCGGGAGAACACCGCCGTACTGCCGGAGGGTTCCACACCGCGGTGGTCCCGCAAGACCGTGCTCATCGACTTCGACGACGACATCGTCGCCGCCGCGAAGGGCGAGGAGCTGACCTGGGCCCTGATCGCCAAAGGCATGGTGCCAGGGTGCTCCCCCGTCGGCTGGAGCAGCATGGGGGGAGACGACATCGCGCAGACCGTCGCGGTGGGCTGGGTCCTCGGCGACCTCAAGTCGATGCCCGGCCAGGGGTCACCGAACGTGCGGCGCGAGATGGACACCCGGGCCCGCGCGGTGTGGAAGGACTTCAAAGTGCTGCCACGGGCCAAGCAGCTCCAGCGGATCAACGCGATGCGCGCCGCCGCGCTCTCCTGCAAGGGAGACGCACTCGACGCGCTGACCGGCGGTGCGTACCGATGAGATGGCTGATGCTGTACGCGCGCTCGCGTCAGGTACCCGCGTCACTGGCCGCGGTGGTGATCAGCACGGTGACGGTGTGGGCACTCGCCCAGGGCGGCAGCGGGGGGCCGGGTGATCAGCGGCTGCCCGCGCTCGTCCTCGCCGTGGGAGCGATAGCGGTCTCGACCGGGCTCAGCGGGCAGGACCTCGCGCTGGACCGGACGGCCGCGATCCGCTGGGCGCCCCGCAGGGCGGTGCACGTGCTGCTCGCCGGCGCGGTCGTCGCCATGGTGCTGCTGGCGGTGCAGGCGACGGGGAAGGACCTGGCCACCGCCGCGTTCGTGGTACGGGACAGCGCCGGCTTGATGGGGCTCGCCGCCGTCGGGGCGGCGGTGTGCGGGGGGACGTATGCGTGGACGCTGCCGTTCGCCTGGCTCTCGTGCTCGTTCTCCGTCCCGCCTCCGACGAGTGTGCCGACGCAGGTGGCGTCCTGGGTGCTGCTGCCCCCTGGCACGGCGGCGGGCACGTGGACAGCCCTGGTGCTCACGATCGTCGGCACCACGGCCTACGCCGTCGCGGGACCGAGGCGGTAGTCGGTCCGGGCTACCGGACCGGGGCACGGCAGGGATCGTGTGTGCTGCGGACTCGCCGCAGCGAAAGTAACCCGCCACGGGGGTGATCTTGGTTACCGGGCGAGGGCGCTGCCGCGGTTCTCGTACTCGCGGCGGGCCTTGCGCTGTGCCGGAACCGCCGTGCTCCCGGGGCTGCCGTCGAGGGGCTGGCAGAGGTCGAGGAGTCGGCGGTGGATCGCGGGGACGGCGGTGACGCGGAGGGTGTGGCCCTGACCGCGTCGTACGGTCACACTCTGGTCGAGCGTGGCGCGCTCGGTGGGCACCAGGTCGGCGAGCAGCTCGCCGAACTTCGGGCGCTCCGGCGGGTGGAGACGGCTGGAGGTGCCGACCTGCTCCTCGAAGACGACCGGGCCCTCGATCCGGGCCTCGTCCAGAACGAGATTCTGACGACCCGGTGCACATGGTGTGTGTTAGTTCCGGCCAGGACTGCTCACGTTGCGTATGTGCTGCGATCGCGTGACTGCTTAGTGTCTCCAGAAGCCGCCACGGTGAGGACAGCTTATTTCAGCTCCTCAGAATCACCGGATATGGGTCTGGTGAACATATATCGAGCACACCGGGCTACGAGGCCTGATCTTATGGAGGCGATATGACGGGGACCGCGGAAACGTACGACTACGTAGTTGTGGGGGCCGGCTCAGCGGGCTGTGCGCTTGCTGCCAGGCTCTCCGAAGATCCGGACGTAACAGTGGCCCTGATCGAAGCCGGGCCACCCGCCACAGGGCGTCTGTTTGAGATTCCGGCGCTGTTCTCCCAGCAGCTCAAGACGGCGTACGACTGGGACTTTGCCACGGAGCCCGAGGCGCAGCTGGGCGGACGCAGGATCTACCTGCCGCGTGGGCGGGCGATCGGCGGAACCAGCTCGATGAACACCATGCTCTACGTCCGCGGCCACCGCTACGACTACGACACATGGGAGCGGATGGGGAACCCCGGCTGGGGCTACGACGACGTCCTGCCGTTCTTCAAGAAGTCCGAGGACAACCAGCGCGGAGCCGACGACTTCCACGGCACCGGGGGCCCGCTGACCGTCAGCGACCCGGTCTCCGTCCATCCGCTGCTGACGGCCTGGGTGGAGGCGGCCCAGGACGCCGGCCACAAGTCCAACCCCGACTTCAACGGAACCGAGCAGGGCGGTGTCGGCTACCACCAGGTCACCCAGCGCAACGCGCTGCGATGCAGCAGTGCGGTGGCGTTCCTCGAGCCGGCGGCAGACCGCCCGAACCTCACCGTCCTCCCTTCGACGACCGCCCTCCGCCTCAGCTTCGACGGCACCCGCGCCCAGGGACTTGAGGTCGACCACCTGGGCACCGTTCGACTGATCCGGATCAACCGTGAGGTCGTGCTGTCCCTGGGCGCCTACAACTCCCCCCACCTGCTGCTTCAGTCCGGCGTCGGCCCCGCGGACGAGCTCACCCAAGAGGGCATCACGCCCCTGCATGACCTGCCGGACGTGGGACGGAACATGCAGGACCACGCCGGGTGCTTCATCAGCTTCTTCAGCCACACCGAGCCTCTTCTCGGCCCGGACACCTCGCGCGAGGAGCAGCGGCTGCGTGAGCGGGGTGATGGACCTATGGCCTGGAACGAGGTCGGCGGTTTCTTCAGTACCAGCGATGGCCTGCCGGCTCCCGACATTCAGGTGCACGCCGCGCTGGGCATCGTCCGGGACGAAGGACTTGCCGCTCCTCTTGAGCCGGGTATGTCCTTCGGGCCGTACGTCGCGCGCCCGAGCAGCCGCGGTTCCGTGCGCCTGCGGCACTCACACCCCTACGCCAAGCCGCGCATCGTGCACAACTACCTCGGTGACGAGGATGACCGCAGGCGGCTGCGGGAAGGCCTGCGCATCTGCATGCGCATCGCCCGCGAGTCGCGGCTCACCGAGGTCCTGGAGTCCGACCTCCACGGGGCCGCGGCCGCGGGGCTGGCTCCCGTATCGGACCGCGACCAGGACATCGACGACTTCATCCACACCCAGTCGTTCTCGTTCTACCACCCGTCGGGTACGTGCATGATGGGCAAGGTCGTCGATTCCGAACTCCGCGTGCACGGCCTGGACAACGTCCGTGTGGCAGACACATCGATCATGCCGTCCCTGGTGACCGGAAACACCAATGCGCCGGCCATCATGATCGGCGAGCGGGCAGCTTCGTTCATCCGATCCGCAGCGCAGTGACGAATCTGCCCGGCCGGACCCGCCGGCACTCCGAGCGGTTGCTACGGAGCGGCGGGCTCAGCCCTCCTGCCGGTCCCCGTGACCAGCGCGTCGACGGCCGTGGCGATGTCTGTGGAACTCGTGGGGTGTGCGTCGAAGGAGTCCGACGACATCCAGAGCTGCCTCCAGAATCCGGTTCCGTCGCGCCGGGTCGTTCGGCCCGCGTGAAGCCCCTGTCATATCTCTCCCAACTGCCCCGCCGGCTTGCCGAGGTACACATGCCCGGGGGCGCAGCTCCCTTCAGGCAGGATCCTCGGCGGGCCGGGAGGGGTTGGCACCGCATTGCGCAACGCGCTGCGGGGCCGTGCCGGTTCGGGCACGGCCCGGTGTCCGTGCCACTGACGAAGCGCCGCCTCTCGCGGAAAGTACGTCCGTTCATACCGGTGGCCCGTGCCGCCCGTACGTTCTCTTCGCGGTCGTCGACGAAGAGGAAGCCGGCCGGCGCGGCCTGCATGGAGACGACGCAGTGGTGGAACGTCGCTGGGTCTGGTTTCGCCGCATTGATCTTTCCGGAGAAGGCGACGTGGTCAAGGTTCCCCAGCCAGGGCTGTGCGGCCAGGAAGGCGTCCGCGTGGTCTGCGGGAATGTTGGACAGCAGGGCGACCTCGGCGATGTTCCGCAGGGACTGCACGTAGGCGACCATGCGGTGGTCGACGCGTGACCAGCTGTCGATGTCGGCGAGCCGCAGCTCCTCGATCGTGTCGGCGTCGACGGGGAGTGACAGCCACCGCAGCACGGCCGTCCAGTACTCGGGCGCGGACCACTGCGCGGCGTCGTAGGGCGGGCGGCAGTCCCAATAGGCCTCGGCGAAGGCGTCCGCGGGTGCGGCGCGCCGGGCGGCCATCTCCGCCAGGGCGCCCGGGCGTTGGTGGAGGGCGATGACCCCGAAGAGGTCGAACAGCACGATCCGTCGGTCGGTGGACATGGCGGGCTCCTCCGGGGGCAGCGGTTTTCGGCTCTTCGGCTCAGGGGCGGGGATCCAGCACGCGGGCGAGCGAGTCGAGGGACGCCAGGGCGTCAGGGCCGGTGGGAGTGAGGACGACGCTGGTCGCGCCCGCTGCGTGGCGGGCTGTGATCGCTTCGCGTGCCTGGTCGGGGGTGCCGGCGATGCTCAGTTGGCGGACCCAGGCGGCGGGCATGGTCTGGGCGAATTGCCGGGCGTCGGCGCAGGCGGCGCGGTGTTCGCGCAGCCGCGCGGCGAACGGCAGGGGGTCGATGTGGGCGGCCCAGGCCGGCTCGCCGATGGCGGTCAGTCCGTCGCGGACGCGGGCGAGAGCGGCGTCCTCGTCGTCATCGACAGCGGCGGCGTCGTAGGTGACGACTTCGGGCGCGCTCGCATCGGAGATGCTGCCCAGGTGCCGGAGTGAGGAGGCGATGTAGGCGGGGGCCGCGGGCTCGGCCAGGAGGAGCCCATCGGCCACCTCGCCCGCGGCTGCCTGCGATTTGGGACCGCGTACGCCGAGGACGACCGGGGGGACGATGCCGGGGGTCTCGGTGATGACGACGCCTTCGCAGCGCACATAGCGGCCGCCTGCCGGGCCGGGCTCGCCGCGCATGAGCAGGCGCAGCGCGGTCGTGTACTCCTTGATCAGCGTCAAGGGGCTGGTGGGCCAGGCTCCCGCCTGACGCATCCAGTCGGGCATGCCGTGGCCGATACCGGCGATCAGGCGACCGGGGTAGAGCTGGGCGAGGGTGGCCAGTTCCATCGCGGCGAAGCACACGTTGCGGGCGCCGGCGGGCATGATGCCGATGCCGACGGTGATGCTGGTGGTGCTGGCGAGGACGGGGCCGGCCTGCGCGAGTCCGCCGCGCCAGCCGAGGTCCTCCACCACCCACACCTGGTCGAACCCCAGCTCTTCGGCTCGCCGCGCGTACGGCAGCACGTCCCGTACGGGCAGGTCGCGGGGAAGCATGATCCCGACACGGCCGCGAGCGGGGATGGTATCGGTCTCGGACATCAAGGGCTCCTTCTGGTGACGGTGGGTTCTCCCCCACCGGTCTGGCGGCCGGCCGGGGCGAGCGTGGGGGCCGGTGTGCGGCACACGGTGTCAGGGGCCATGCCGCACAGGCGGTCAGTGGCTGCTCCGCGCCGCCTCGCGCGTGCGGTGTGCCGGCTCGCGCGTGCGGTCGGATCCGGTGCGCAGGATTCGGGCGGCCGCAGCGGTGATGACGCACAGCAGGGTCAGCAGCACGAAGGCGTGGTTCAACGCCACGAGATGCGTCAGCCGGCCGATGACGGCGGGTCCGGAGAGCATGCGCAGGCCACGATCGTGACCCCGGCGGCCGCCCATGCCTTCTCCACGTACAGGGAGTGGGCGTCCATGCTCACGTCGGGACAGCCGTTGCAGAAACCGAAGGCCGGCAGGGTATCCGCCGACATCCAGGGATCCCGGGGCAGGCCGGGCAGTCCATCGCCGTGCCGCACAGCACGAAGTAGACGAAGTTCGCCACACGGGCGGACCGAAGCGAGCGTTCCATGCCGCTCACCATAACGAACGTACTTTGTGATTGGAAAGCCCATAAACGAACACCTTGCTTGTTCGTTACGAGGTGATGTTCAATCGCGGCATGAGCAACGCAGGCCGACACAGGCTGATCGCCCAGGCCGTCGGAGAGTCGGGAAGTGCCACGGTCCAGGAACTCGCCGCGCTGACCGGCACCTCGGAGATGACCATCCGGCGCGACCTCGACACACTGGCCGCCCATGGCGTCCTCGAACGCGTCCGCGGCGGGGCACGCACCCTGCTGCTCAGGGGCGAGGAGCCGCCCTTCGCGCTGCGCGCCCACGAAGCCATCGACGCCAAGCGCCGGATCGCGGCCGAGGTGTCCTCGCTCATCGCCGACGGCGAGTCCGTCCTCCTCGACAGCGGCACCACCTGCCTGGAGGTCGCCCGTCTGCTGCGTGGCCGACAGGTCACCGTGATGCCCCTGTCGTTGCAGGCAATCCACGTACTCAGCGACGCCCCGGGTCCGACCACGCTGATGGTGCCGGGCGGCCGGCCCCGCACCGCCGAGGGGGCCCTGACCGGCCCCCTCACGCTCGCCTCCCTGGCGGCACTGCGCTTCGACACCGCGGTCGTCGGCTGCTGCGGCCTGAGCGCGGCCGAGGGCTTGACCGCCTACGACCTCGACGACGCGGCGGTGAAGAAGGCCGGCATCGCCTCCGCGCGCCGCATCATCGTCGCCGCGGACGGCAGCAAACTAGGCCGCACCGCCTACGCCCACGTCGGCCCCTCCACGCTCCTCAGCACCCTCGTCACCGACACCACGGCTCCCGCCGACGAGGTGACCGCGCTCGAAAGCGGCGGCACCGTCGTCAAGACCGCCTGACGGGTCAACAACGCGGGCTACATGTCGATCCGCGGTGGCCGGCGCAAGCAGACCTCCCGCCGCATGGGCACGGAGTTCCGCGGGAACGTGTCAGGCGACACGCCGTATCAAGCGCAGCGCCGCCGCTGGCCTCCCCCGCCTGCGGCCCGGGGCGGGACAGCGTTCGAACGGACGGGTCAGGTGGGGCCGGGGGTTCGACCGATGGGATCCGGCACGACCACGCGCGCCCGGGACAGTGCACCTGGACGGTAGAGGTCCGCCCCCATACGCACGGGCAGCATCCGGTGTGCCAGCGCTGTGGCACCACCCCCCTCGGCACCGGAGCGTCGGCAGTCCGGGCAGCCGTAGTGCCTCACCTGGCTTACCACGCCCTCTCAGTCGGCGCCGTGGAGCGCTGCGGTAGGTGTCTCGGAATCGCTGCCGAAAACAACCGCCGGTCCCACTGCCCGGTCCCGCGTTCAGTCACCGTGGCGCCGATGGCCGTTGTCCGCGCGCGGAGGGGAGGGGCCTGCCCGGCGCCGTCGGCGCGCACGGCCTTCGGCACGCCCGGGGCGGGGCGGCTGCCCGCGGTCGGCTGGGGATGAGGCGTGAGTGTCGGTGCGGACGTCACGGCCGCCACCGGGAACCTCCGGCAGGGCCTGGAAGCGCGGTTGAGCGAGCTGGACGTCGCCACCGGGGCCCCGGCGTGCGGCCGTTCCTGAGCGCCGTCGCGCTTGGGCCGCGTGGAAGGCCCCCGGAGCCTGCCGCGCCTACACCTATGTGTCCGGGTGCTCGGACTCGTCAGCCGCGCCGGGCAGTTGGGTCAGGTGCCGATGCAGGACGGCCCGGATGGTGTCCGGACTCAGGCGGTCGGGGTGGAGTGTCGCGCCGAGGGCGAGTCCGTCGAGTACTGCGGCGAGATGCTCCGCCGCCACCGGATCGTCCACGCCCAGACGGTGCAGCAGGCGCCCGGCGACGTCCCGCAGCCCGTCGTGGAGTTCGGCGGCGATCTCGCCCAGGGCGGGGTCGGTGCGGGCAGCCGCGACGAAATCCAGCCAGACCGCGGTCTCCTCGGCGCGCGCCGCGTCGAGCGGCAGGAACTGGCCCACCACCTCCTGCGCCACCAGGCACGGGTCGTCCCCGGGGTGCCGCCGCTCCCGCTGGGCCGCCACTCGGTCGTCCACCCGGCGCACCATCTCGCGCGCCGCGGCCATCAGGAGCTCGCGGTGGCTGGCGAAGTAGTGCCGTACGGACCCGACGGCGAGGCCGGCCTCGGCGGCGACGTTCCGGAGAGTGGCCTGCTGGATGCCGCCGCGGGCCACGACCCGGAAGACGGCGTCCACGACCTCGCGGCGGCGCTCCTCGGGATCCACCATCTTTGGCACCCGGCTTTTATAGCACGACCGTGCTACGGTTTATTTAGCACGGAGATGCTAAAAAAATTGGGCGGACGCCGCAGCCCGCCCGTCCCGGTGACCAGGATCAAGGAGAAGCCATGGACCCCTCGGAGCCGACCTCTTCGCCGTCAGTACCGCAGCCGGCCCGGCCGTCGGCGCCCGCGCGCCGGCGCCGCCTCGGCCGCCTGGCCCGCTTGGCCCTCGACCTGGGCATCTCGCCCCTTGCGTACTACGGCTGCCTCGTCGCGGGTGTGGCCACACTCCCCGCGCTCCTGACCGCGACCGGAGTGGCGGCCCTCTGGCTCGCCGCCACCGTCCTGCACGACCGGCGTGCCGACGGCCTGGCCCTTGCCATGCTCCTCATGTACGGATTGTCGGCCGCCTTCGCCGCCGTGACCTCCCAGCCCCAGCCGCTGCTCCTGCGTGACCCACTGATCAGCGCCCTCGCCGGATCGGTGTTCCTCACAAGCTGCCTCACCGCCACGCCCGCCACCGCCTATCTGGCCGGCAGGCTGCACGGTCAACCGCCGCACGAGCCGATCCTGCTCCGCGCGCACCGCACCGAGACGCTGGTGTGCGGTGCCGGACTCATGGCAGAGGCCGTGGCACGTGTACTGCTCGTGCTGACCCTGCCGGTGTCCACGGCCGCCTCGCTCACGCCACCGCTGGAATTCGCCGTCCTCATCCCGCTCGTCGTGTGGATGATCCGCCACCGCGGGAGCGCGCGCACCCGTATCACCGCCCGAGTGCCTTCGCGGACGCGGGACCCCGAGCCCGCGCCGCCGTCGGTCGCCTTCGTCCTCGAACGCCACCGCGGGGGCGCGCGATGAGGACCGTGGACAGCACGCCCACCGCGGACGGCTTCCGCATGCCGGCGGAATGGGAGCCGCACGACGGATGCTGGATGGCGTGGCCGCAGAACGGTTACGTCTGGCGCGACGGAGCCCGCCCCGCGCAGCGCGCCCTCGCCGCCCTCGCCAACGCCGTCGCGGACACCGGGGAGGCAGTCACCGTCACGGTCACCGGCGACCAGTATGCACACGCCCGCTCCCGCCTCGACTCCCGCGTCCGCGTGGTGGAGACGACCAGTTGGCTGGGCTGGGCCCGGGACATCGCCCCCACCTTCGTGGTCGACGGCACCGGGCGGCGGCGCGGCGTGGACTTCGCCTTCAACGGCTACGGCAACCGCTACCCGTACTGGGCCACCGACGACCAGTACGCCCAAAGGGTGCTCGACCTCACCGCCACCGACCGCTACCGCGCCCCGCTCGTGCTGGAGGGCGGCTCCTTCCACGTCGACGGGCAGGGAACCGCCCTCGTCACGGCCGAGACCCTGCTCGACCCCGCCCGCAACGACGTTCCCTCACGCACCGCCATGCATCACCTCATGGCCGCCTACCTCGGCGTGACCCGCACCGTGTGGATCGAGTGGGGCCTCGCCGACGACGGCACGCGCGGCCATGTGGACAACATCGCGTGCTTCGCCGCCCCCGGGGTGGTCTGTCTGGCCTGGACTGACGACACGAGCGACCCCCAGTACGAGCGCAGCGCACGCGCCCTGGAAGACCTGAGAAGCGTCCAGGACGCCAGAGGCCGCACCCTCCGGGTGGAGAAACTGCCGCTGCCCGGCCCGCTGTACGCCACCGAGGCCGAGCTTCGAGGCATCGACCGTCACGGCGTCCCGACCGCCGGCACCGTGCCACGCCCCCGGCTCGCCGCCTCCTACACCAACTTCTACGCAACGCAGGACCACCTCTTCGTCCCCCTGCTCGACCCCGAACACGACGACGAGGCCCTCGCCCGCCTCGCCAGGATCCACCCGCACCACACAGTCGTCGGCCTCCCCACCCGCGAACTCCTCCTCGGCGGCGGCAACATCCACTGCGCCACCCAGCAGATACCGAGCAGCGGTGCGGTGGCGACGGGGCCTGGCAGCGGAGCCGGGCGGCGCCCACGATCGAACCATTCGTCCGCCAGGAATCCCGTCGAACACTCTGTCCGGTGACCGAGTCGGCGCGGGGCGCGCGTCGCCTCGCACGCCGGACGGGACGGCTCCGGACTAGCCCGGTAACCGGCCAGTCGTGCCCGAAATACCGCGGAAATCATGAAGCCGCCTGCTTGCCCTGCGGATCGCCCGCGAGCGCAAGCGCAGCAGCCGAGGCCGGTGCCACCATGTCGAGCGCCTGCTCCGGTGTCCGGGCCACGCGCAGGATGCCGGCGTCGCGTACGAAGCCCCTTTTCTCCAGCCGCTCGACGTAGTTGAGCAAAGGCAGCCAGTCGTCGTCCACGTCCAAGAGTACGAGGGGACCGACGTCCTGCCCGAGTGCGGCCATGGACACCACTTCGAGCACCTCGTCGAGCGTGCCGTAGCCGCCCGGAAGCGCGACGAAGGCGTCCGCGCGGTCGATCATGACGCGCTTGCGTTCCAGGAGATCCTCCGTGAGTACGATCTGCTGTGGCGGCAGGTGGTCGTTCATCTCCTTGGCGCGCAGGAACTCCGGGATGACCCCGAGGATCGGCGCACCGCCCTCGGCGGCACCGCGCGCCACCGCGCCCATCAGGCCGGACCCGCCCGCCCCGTAGACCAGCCCGTGGCCGCGGGCGGCCAGGCCGGCGCCGAGCACGGTGGCCGCCTGGACGTACCGGTCCGACGGTCCCGTGGAGAAGCCGCAGAAGACTCCGAGCGCCAGGGAGCTTTCAGAGGTATCCATAACTGAGCCAGCCTCCATCGACGACCACGGTCTGGCCGTTTATGTAGTCGGCCGCAGGGGAGGCCAGGAACAGGACGGGTCCGACGATGTCGGCCGGCCGGCCGCGCCGGCCGGAGGGGATGCGCCCGACGATGGCGTCCTCGTCGAGCGCGGCCGGATGCGGGGTCTCGATGCGGATCATGCCGGGGGCGACCGCGTTGACGTTGACGTTGCGCGCCGCCCACTCCACCCCCAGGCTGCGGGTCAGCTGGAGTACGCCGCCCTTGCTCGCGGCGTACAGCGCCCGTTCCGGGAAAGCGGTGTAGGACAACAGCGAGCAGAAGTTGACGACCTTGCCGTGGCCTTGCTCGAGCAGGTGCCTGCCGAAGATCTTGCAGGCCAGGAACGTGCCCATGACGTTGGTTTCCAGCAGGGTCCGCGCGGATTCCGCTGGAAACCCGGCAGTGGGTCCGAGATTGAAGACGCCCGCGGCGTTGACGAGGACGTCCACGCCACCGAACCTCTGGACCACCCGCTCGGCCGCCTCGCCCAGCGCCGCCTCGTCCGCGACATCCACGGCCACGGCTACGCTCTCGGCGCCGAGTTCCTCGATCTCGCCTGCCACCGACTCCACCTGGGACCCGGTGCGGGCCAGCACCGCGACCTGCGCGCCGTGGGCCGCGAAGCCGAGGGCGACGGCACGCCCGATGCCCCGGCCGCCGCCGGTGACCACGACCCGCATCAGCGCGCCCGGAACTCGCCGAACCAGTGCAGCTGGTCCGGCTTGGTGCGGGTGGGCACGTTGCGGTACACGTACAGCGCCACGCACTCGAACCGGTCGGCGGTGAACGTGGTGAGGATGTCCTCGCTGGTGATCCGGCGCGGGCCGGTACCGGCCACCATCTTGTCGGAGAAGGAGTTCAGCAGGAACAGGCCGCCGGGTTTGAGCAGGCGGTGCACTTCGTCGGCGTAGCGCGGCCTGGCGTCGTCACGCATGTTGTGGAACACGAAGGAGTCGGTGACGACGTCGGCCGAGGAGTCCGGCAGCGGGACGTCGAGCACGTCGCCCTGGATGAACTCGGCGTCGGCGCCGGCCAGTTCGGCCCAGCGGGTGGCCCGGGCGACGGCGTCCGGGGACAGGTCGACGCCGGTGACGTCCAGGCCCTGCACGGACAGAAAGACGGCGTCGACGCCGGGGCCGCTGCCCAGATCGATCAGGCGCTGACCCGGCTTGAGCGTGCCGTCGATCACCCGCTTGACCAGCTCCAGGCCGGGGGAGGCGTTGAACCAGGAGAGCGTGGCCAGCGGCTGGTCGGCGTAGACGGAGGAAAACGTGTCGGTCCAGCTCTGTGTGAAGGCAGTCATCGGGTGACCCCCTGGGTCGGGCCGCTGAGCACAGCGGCGGTGTCCTCGGTGACGAGGCGGACGTAACGGGGTACGACCGGGATCCGGTCGTCCGGCATGGTGAGGACGATGCGGTCCTCGGAACGGGACGCGACGGCGAATCCCGCGAATCGGTAGGTGACGAGCATCTGCCGGTTCCGGTCAGTGGGCCGGAAGTGGGCGACGGTGCGGGCACCGTGCGCGGCGGCGGTGCGGGCCAGCGCCGCGATGAGGGCGGTGCCGACGTTGCGGCCCATGACCCGGCAGGACATCAGCAGCAGCCGGATCGTCCACTCGGGGCCGGTGGACAGCACGGCCAGCCCGATGGTGCCGTAGGTGCCGAAGCGGTCGTCGAGTTCGGCGACGATCACCCAGTGGCCGGGGTCCCGCACCAGCTCGGCCAGCTCGTCCCGGTCGAAGGTGATGCCGGTGGTGTTGAGCTGGTGGGTGCGCCGGGTCAGCTCCGCCGCGCGGTCCAGGTCGCCCTCGGTCGCGTCGCGCACCCGCAACGTCATGCCCAGCGAGGACAGGAACTCCTCGGCTGGACCCTGGAACGTCTCCTCGTGCCCGCGGCGGCGGTCCTCGGCCTGGTACATCTCCCGGCGACGGGCGGCGTCGGCGGTCACCTGCCGCGGCAGGACCCGGCCGCCGGCGACCAGTTCGTGCAGCTTCTCCCGCGTCACGCAGCGGACTTCGGGCAGTTCCCTGGCCACCTCGGCACGTTCGAACTCCGAGTCGTCGACGAACAGCACGCTGTCGGCGCTGATGTTGAGCACTTCCAGCAGCGTGCGCAGCGAAGCGGACTTGGCCGACCAGCCGAGCTGCGGGTGCAGGAAGTACTTGTCGAGCCCGAAGCCGCGGAGCCGGTCCTCGGCGGGGCCGGGCTCGTTGCGGCTGGCGACGGACTGGAGGATGCCATGCTCGTCCAGAACGCGCACCAGGGTGCGGTTGGCGTCGGGAACGTGGAGTTCGTCGCCCTCCAGGAGCGTGCCGTCCCAGAGGGTGTCGTCCAGGTCCCAGACCACGCACTTGACGGTGTTCTCGGCCGTGGCCGGGGTCATCGCCGCCTTCCTTTCCCCGTGGTGCCCGGGTCCCGCAGCAGCGCGGTGGCCACGACGTCCTGGAGCACCTCGGTGGGTCCCTCGATCACCTCGTGCACCCGGGCCGCGGAGGCCAGCCGGGCCAGCGGATGGTTCTCGGTCTGGCCCTCGGCGCCCAGCAGACGCGAGGCAGTGGCGGTCACGCTGCTGGCCGCCCGGGAGGCCAGCAGCTTGGCGCGGGCGGCGGTCACCGCCGCCGTCGGCGTGCGGTCCTCGACCTCCTGCGCCGCCGACCGCACGTAGTGGGTCGCGGACTCGGTGGCGAGGGCGGCGTCGGCGAGCATCCCGCGCACCAGTTGGTGGTCCCCGAGCACGCGGTCCCCGGCGGAGCGGGTGACCGCGTGACCGACGGCCAGGTCGAGCGCGGCCTGTGCGATGCCCGCCGCCCCCGCCGCGACGCAGAGCCGGCCCAGGGTCAGGCACGACGTCGCGACGAAGGGGATGCCAGTGCCCGGTCGCCCCACCACTCGGGCGGTGGGGGCGGTCGCCCCGTCGAAGGTGACGCGGGCCAGCCGCGCGGCCCGCAGGCCCGCGGTGCGAGGTTCGGGCTCGACCCGCACCGCACTGCCCGCGTCCACCAGCGCGCAACTGTCCAGGCCCTCGGTGAGGCCGAAGACGAGGTAGGCGTCGGCGATCTGGCCGAAGGAGAGCCAGCGCTTCACCCCGGTGACGCGCAGGGTGTCGCCGTCCCGGTCGATCGTGGTGGTCAGTGCCCCGGCGTCGGCTCCGCCGCCCGTCTCGGTGAGGGCGAAAGCGGCGAGCACCCGGCCGGTGGCCAGCTCGGGCAGGAACGCGTCGCGGGTCTCCCGCACCGCCCAGCGGCGCAGGGCGTGACAGACCATGGCGTGGACCACCAGCAGGCTGTGCAGGCTGGGCGAGGCGGCGGCCACCAGCCGGTGCACCTCGGTCACGTCCACCAGCGGGAGATCGCTGCCGTGGTGCGCGGTGCCGACGGTCATGCCGAGCAGCCCGTGCCCGGCCAGGCGCTCGACGTCCTCGCGCGGGACGGCGCCCGCCCGTTCCCAGGCAGTGGCCCGGTCGGCGAACTGCTCGCCCCTCAGCACGTCGAGGACCGCTTCCGGCACAGTGGTGCTCACGCCGCCACCCGGCGGGTGACCAGGGCGGCCAGTCCCCGCACGGAGTCGAAGTTGAGCAGTTCCAGGTCCTCGTCGGTCACCTCGACGTGGAAGGTGCGCTCGACGAAGTCGACCATCTGGACCGCGGCGATCGAGTCCAGGACACCCCCGGAGATCAGCGGCCAGTCGTCCTCGATGTCCGGGTGGCCGCTGAGCCGGGTGATGAATTCCCGCACCACGGCGACGATTTCCTCGTCCGTGGGCGCGTTCTGAGCAGTCATCGTGTCAGCTCCCGTCGTAGGAGTAGAAACCGCGGCCGCTCTTGGCCCCGGTCCGGCCCTCGTCGACCATCCGGCGCAGGTGCGGGTGGGTGGCGAACTCGGTGGTCCCGTAGTGCTCGTGCAGGACCTCGAGCGTGCGCACGACCGTGTCGAGGCCGATCAGGTCGGCGGTGCGCAGCGGCCCGGAGGTGTGGCCGAGGCAGCCCTTGAACAGCTCGTCGACCTGGTGCGGGGTGGCGACACCGTCCGCGACGACGGCGGCCGCGAGGTTGACCACCGGCATCAGCACGCGGTTGATGACGAAGCCGGGGGCGTCGTTGACCACGACGGAGCGCTTGCCCATGCGGCCCAGCAGGTCCCGGGCCGCGGCCAGCGCGGTGTCCGAAGTGGACGGGGCGCGGACGACCTCGACCATGTCGATGCGGTCGACCGGGTTCATGAAGTGCGCGCCGACCACGCGGCCGGGGTCGGCAAGGCACTCCGCCAGCCGGGCGATGGGGATGGCGGAGGTGTTGGCGGCGATGGTCACACCGGGCGCCAGCGCCTTGTCCAGCAACGTGTACAGCTCGCGCTTGCCCGGTTCCGATTCGGTGGTGTTCTCTACCACGAACCCGGCGTCGGCCACGTCGGCCAGATCGGTGCTGAGGCGGATGTCCAGCGGCCGCGGTCCCCGGCCGCCCAGCAGCGCGGCCAGCCGCTCGTGCCGCCGGACGGCCGCGCGGGCCGCGTCCAGTGCGGCGGTATCGGTGTCGACGAGGGTGACGGCGTAACCCGCCGCCGCGGCGGCGTGGGCGACGCTGGAGCCGATGACACCGGCTCCGATCACTCCGAGCGTGGGTGCGCTCATGACGCTGGGCTCCCATGGTCGAGGGGTTCCGGTTCGTGCTCGGTGGTGGCGAGCCAGTCCTGGACCTCGCGCGTCATGCCGCCGAGGGTCGCGGAGGCGAAGACGACAGACGAGGGCACGGCCCGTCCGGTGAGTTCCTTGAGGCCGGCGATCAGGTGCACACCCATCAGGGAGTCGCCACCGAGGTGGAAGAAGTGGTCGTCGGGGTGCACTTGGCGCAGTCCGAGCAGGACCCGGAAGCGGTGGGCCAGGAACTGCCCGACGGTGGATCCGGGTGCCTCCTCCGACGGCGCCGGCGCGGGGGGCTCGGGTACCGACTCGGCCTGCCGCTCCGTGGCAGGCGCCGGCCAGGGACCGGCAGGCGGCTCGGTGTCGGGCAGGTACCGGCGGCGCAGCAGGGCGCGCGGGGGGAGGCTGACCCGGCGCGCCGGGCCACGGCGCAGGCGTGGCCAGTCGGTCTCGACCCCGTGTGCCCACAGTTCTCCCAGTGCCTCGAGCAGGATCTGCCGGTCGCCGGTGTTCTCGTAGGACCGCCGCACGGTGCGCACGCACACGGCGTCCGGGTCGGCCTGGCTGATCCAGGGACGGGCGGTGCCCGGTCCCACCTCGATCAGGATCCGGTGCCGGGACAGGACCAGCCCGGCCGCCGTGCGGAACCGCACCCGGCTGACCATGTGGTCACGCCAGTAGCCGGGTTCGGGTACCTTCCCGTCCAGCCACGTGCCGAGCACGCTCGACGCGATGGGGATGCGGGCCGGCGCCAGGTCCACGTGGCGCAGATCCTCGCCGAGCAGGGCGGCGGCGCCCGCCAACTGCGGTGTGTGGAAGGGATGCGTGGCGTCCACGGGCAACGTGGTGAACCCCGCGGCCCGCAGTCGGCCGGCCAGCGTCGACACGGCTTCCGGTCGGCCGGAGAACACGCAGTGGCCCGGCCCGTTCTCGGCCGCGATCCAGGTGTCCTCCACGGCGTACCGCTCCACCTCCTCCGCGGCGGCGAGCACGCTGAGCATGGCGCCCGGCCCGGCGGTCTCGACCAGGTCGGCCCGGCGGGCGACGGCGGCCATCGCGTCCTCCGGCCCGACGACCCCGGCCAGCACGGCCGCCACCCACTCCCCCAGGCTGTGGCCCAGCAGCGCGGCCGGGCGGATCCCGAGGTCCATGAGCGTGCGGGCCATGGCGTGTTCCATGCAGAACAGCGACAGGTGCACCTCGCGCAGTTCCCGGGGCGCGGGCGCCGAGCCGCCGCGCCGCAGCAGGGCGCGCAGGTCCACGCGGTCGCCCTGGCGGTCCGGCCGGGCCGGCTCGGTGGCGAACGACCGGCCCACGGCACCGTCGGTGAGCGTGTCCGCCACGGCCACGACGCCCTGGAGGTGGCGGGCAAACAGCGGGTCCGTGCGGGCCAGTTCGGCGCCCATGCCCGGGTAGTGACTGCCGAGGCCCGGCAGCACGAACACGACCTCGGGGACGTCGGCTGTGGCGTGGCCGCGCTGGATTCGCAGCCGGTCGCTGCCGAACGCCACGGCCACCTCGTCCGGGGAGCGCACCACGGCGTAGGCACGATGCGCATAGCGGTGGCGTGCGGTCTGGGTCGTCCACGCCGCGTCGGCGATCCGCGAAGGGTTCTCGCCCAAGTGGTCGCGCAGAGCGGCCAGGTCGACGTCCAGGGCGTCCGAGTGGTGGCTGGACAGCAGCAGCAACTCGGGCTCCTGCGAGGGCGGCGTCACCGGTGCGACGGGCGCTTCCTCCAGTACCACGTGGCAGTTCGTGCCGCCCAGGCCGAAGGCACTCACCCCGGCCCGCCGGGGCCGGCCGGGCACCGCGGTCCAGTCCAGGGCCTCGCCCAGCGGCTGCAGCGGGCCGGACCGGGCGGCCAGGTCGGCGGGCAGCCGCTCGAAGTGCGGGGTGGCGGCGAGACGCCGGTGGCGCAGCGAGAGCACCGCCTTGGCGAAGCCGGCCAGGCCCGCCGCTTCCCGCAGGTGCCCGAGACCGCCCTTGACCGCCCCGACGTGGACGGGGTGGCCGGCCTCGGCGAACACCTCGGCCAGCGCCGACCACTCGGTGGAGTCCCCGATCCGGGTTCCGCTGCCGTGCGCCTCCACGTAGTCGATGTCCCCGGGCCCGAGCCCGGCCACGTCCAGTGCGGCCCGGATCACCTCGGTCTGGGCGGCGGCGTCGACCCCGGCGAAACCCGACTTGCCGGAGCCGTCGTTGTTCATGGCACTGCCCCGCACCACGGCCCAGATCTCGTCGCCGTCGCTCACCGCGTCGGCCAGCCGCTTGAAGACGACGGCGCCGACGCCGTCGCCGGGGACGGACCCGCCCGCCGCCGCGTCGAAGGGGCGGCACACCCCGTCCGGGGAGCCGATGCCGCCGAGCGGGGCGTCGTAGCCGCCGGGAGCGGGGACGCGGACCGAGGACACGGCGGCCACGGCCAGGTCGCTGCCGCGGCCGAGCAGGTCCTGCACGGCCAGGTGGACGGCGGTCAGCGCGGTGGAGCAGGCCGACTGCACGGTGACGGCGGCGCCCTGCAGGCCGAGCCGGTAGGCGACCCGGGTGGCGGCGTAGTCGCCGCGGTTGGTCACCTCCAGGGACTGGGCGTCGACGCCGGGGCGGCCGGCCAGCGCACTGCCGACCCACCGCTCGTAGTCGCTGTGGCCGACCCCGGCGTAGACGCTGACCGCCATCGTCCCGGCCCGGTCGACGTTGGCCGTGGTCAGCGCCTCGTCGACGGCCTCCAGCAGCAGCCGCTGCTGCGGATCGGTCAGCAGCGCCTCGGACGCGGCGATCCCGAAGCGGTCGCGGTCGAAGTGACCGGGACCCGGCACCGATCCGTAGGCAGGCACGAACGTGGCAGCCGTGGCGGCCTCCCGCCGGGTGATGCTGTCTTCGCCGGCTTCGAGGAGGGACCAGTACCGCGCCACGCTGTCACAGCCGGGCAGCCGCACGGACAGGCCGACGACCGCGACGGCGTCCTCGTCGTCGAGCGCGTTCACCTCGAATCAGCTCCTTCGACGTGGGTTGGCGGTCCGCGAGGGGACGCGCCGGCGGCGGTCGGACGGCCGTCGGGCGGGTGGGCGAGCGGGCTCCTCGGTGTCCAGCAGGCGGGCGCAGCCACGCGGGGTGCCGGCGGCGAACACCTCGGCCAGCGCGAACTGCCGGCCCGCCGCGGTCTCCAGCGCGCCGCGCAGCAGCATCAGGCGCAGCGAGTCGCCGCCGAGGGCGAAGAAGTCGTCGTCGAGGCCGACGTCGTCCAGCCCCAGGACGCGGGCCACGAGCTCGGCGGCTCTGCGCTGCCCGGGAGTGGCCGGTGCGGCGTAGGGCACATCGAGTTCCGGACGGCCACGGGGCACGACCCGCAGTGCCGTGCGGTCGACTTTGCCGCTGCCCAGCAGGGGCAGGGCGGGCACCGAAGCCAGCCGCGCCGGCACCATGAAGTCCGGCAACCGCCCGGCCAGGTACTCACGCAGCCGCTGGACAGGGATCTCCTCGCCCGCGGGCACGACGTAGGCGACCAGGGCGGCCCCCTGGTCGGGATCCGGCGCGCCGACGACGACGGCGTTGGCCACGCCCGGGTGCCCCCGCAGCACGGTCTCGACCTCCGCCGGCTCCACCCGCTGCCCGCGCACCTTGACCTGGTCGTCGGCCCGGCCCAGGTACTCCAGCTCGCCGCTGGGCAGGTACCGGGCGAGGTCCCCGGTCCGGAACACGACCGGGGGGCGACCGGGATCGTGCCGGTTGGGCAGGAACCGCTCGGCGGTCAGGTCGGGCCGCCCGAGGTAGCCGTCGGACAGCCCGGGGCCGCCGGTATGGATCTCGCCGGGGATGCCGGGCGGCACCAGCCGGCCCGCTGAGTCGCACAGGTACACGCGCATGTCGAGGGGGACGCCGACGTTGGTGCCGGGGCCGCCGGTCCCGGGGGCGGCCGGGGCCGCGGTGCGGTGGCAGACGTAGTCGGCCTCGCTGAGGGTGTAGGTGTTGTGCACCTCGAAGCCCAGCGAGCGCAGTTCGCCCTCCAGGTCCTGGCTCAGCGCCTCTCCCCCGACGAACACGTGCCGCAACGCGGGCGCCGTGCGGAACGCGGGCTGGGTCAGCAGGAGCCGCAGCATTGACGGCACGAAGCTGACGGTGGTGATGGCCTCGTCGTGGATGAGCCGGGCGAGGTAGCGGTCGTCCAGATCGCGGCCGGGCTCGGCCAGCACCGCGGTGCCACCGCCGGCCAGCGGCCAGACGAACTCCCGGAAACTGATGGGCGACTTGAGCAAGTGCCGGTCCGCCGGGCCGGGGCCGTAGAGGTCCTGTTCGAGCTGGATGCGGGAGGTGTGCATCCGGTGCGGGCGCACCACGGCCTTGGGGGTGCCGCTGCTGCCCGAGGTGAAGAGGACGTAGGCGGTGGTGTCGGGCCGTGCGGTGTCCGGCGGCGGACCGGACGGCTGGTCGAGGGCGAGCAATGCCTCGACCCTCCGGGCCTGCCCGCCGACGGCGGTGTGGCCACTGGCGGTGGTGAGCACGGCCACCGGGTCGGTGAGGCCGAGGATGTCCGCGGCCCGCGGTGCGGGCAGTGCCGGGTCCAGGTAGACGAACGCGCCGCCCGCCTTCCAGATGCCCAGGATGGCGGTGAACAGGTCGAGGTCCCGCTCACCGGTCAGCACCACGAGGTCGCCGGGTGCCTCGATGTACGGGAGCAGGGCGTGCGCGAACCGGTCGGAGTCCGCGTCCAGCCGGCCGTAGGTCAGTTCGGTGTCGCCGCACCGCAGGGCGACGGCATCCGGCGTGCGGGCGCTCTGCTCGCGGAAGAGGCGGTGCAAGGTGACGTCGGCGTGCGGGGTGTGCCGGGCGTTCCAGGTTTCCAGCAGGAGCGTGCGCTCCGCCGGCAGCAGCAGCTCGACGTCGCCGGCGGCCCGGTCCGGGTGCTCGGCGACCTCGTGGGCGAGCAGCGCCAGGTGTTCCGCGACCCGATCCGCACTGCCGTCGTCGAATACGTCGGCGTCGTGCGCCAGGTCCAGCACGTCACCGTCGGCGGAGAGCGTCCAGACGGGCCGGCGGAGCACGGCCGGTGGCACCTCGGCGGGGGCCGAGAGCACGGCCGCGTAGAGCTCGCCCTCGGCAGGCGGCGCGGCGGGCCGCGGCCGGATGGCGCAGGCGAGTTCGCCCAGCGGGGTGGTCTCCTGGTCTGCATCGCTGTCGTGGCACACGACGGTGCGGCCGTCGTCGGCGACTCCGACGACATCCCAGCCGACGCCGTAGCGGTGCAGCAGCAGGCGGCTCAGGGCGGCCAGCCGGACCACCCCGCCGGGCCCCTGCAACAGAGCTGCCGCCGGGGGGCTCACCCGTGCCGTGGCGTGCCGAGGCCGCGGCTCGCCGTGATCGGGAATGTGCTGCGGGAGAGTGATCATCACCGGTCCCCGCCCGTCACGGTCGCCAGGCCGGCCCGGCGGCGCAGCACGGAGCGGGCCGCCGCCATGCCGGTCGCGGCGCCGTAGGTGATGCCGATGATCTTCGAGGAGCTGTCGCCGACGAAGTACAGCCCGGGGATGGAGGACTCCAGGTCGTCGGAGAGCTCGATGTCGGGGAAGATCCGCTCGATAACGGGGGCGGCGACCGTGGCCGTGCCCGGCACGAGTCCCGGGTGCAGGGCGTTGAGCCGCTCGACCATGGCCAGCACGTCGCGGACCAGCGACGGGGGCAGGCACTCGCGCAGGTCGCCGTGGTGGTAGTTGATCAGGCTGGTGGTCAGCGGCCCCTCCGGGGCAGGGCGCTCCGCCAACTCGTCCACCGTGGACACGACCGGAAGGCCTCGGCCGTAGGCCGCGACCCTGGCCGCGAACGCGGCGGCGTGCTCGGTGCCGTCGGTCCCCTCCGGCAGGTCGACGGTGGTGAGAACACCCATGTTGGACTTGCTGGTGGGCTGGTTGAGGCAGTGCTGCCCGTCCAGGGCGACGGCGTCCAGGAAGCCGTACTGCATGACCCGGCCGCCCTCGCAGACGCAGAACGTCCGCACGGAGTGGCCCTCCTCGTTGAGGAAGGACAGCTTCGGGTTGTGGCAGCCGTCCAGCAGGCGGTCGAGGTCCTCCCGCCGCGTCTCCAGGCGCACGCCGAGATCGACGCGGCGGCTGGGCCGGTGGCGCACACCGATCCGGCCGATGAGTTCGCGCACCCACGGCAGGCCGAGCTTGCCCACGCCCACCACGACGTCATCGGCGTGGAAAGCGGCCGGCCCGCCAGGAGTGGCCGCGCGCACCTCGAAACCGCCGCCGCCCAGCGGCTCGATGTCCTCGGCACGGTGGTGCAGCAGCACGCGGCCGCCGTTCTCCTCGAGTTCGGCGTTGAGGCGGGCGATGACGACCAGGGAGTCGTCCACGGTGACGCTCTGCGAGAACGCGGTGTCGACGTGCTGGAACATCGCACCGAAGGAGTCGTCTTGTCCGGCGTGGACGGGCTCGGCGGGCGGCAAGCCCAGTTCATAGAAGATGCGGTACGCCTCGGAGATCAGCTCCTGGGCGTGCTCGAACGAACCGAGGGCACGCTCCAGCCCGCTGTAGGAGCGGACCGTGCCGTCCGGCGCCGACTCGATCTTGGAGCGGGTGAGCGAGGAGATGTAGCCGAGGTTGGTGTCGAAGTGGAAGGCGGCGCCGCCCAGCCCCGTCAGGCAGGTGCAGCGGGGGCACTGCAGACGGAACTTCTCGGCGTCCCGCACGGACCGCCCGTCCATGCGGGCCACCAGGCGGGAGCACAGGCTCTCCCGCATGTCGCCGCCGGCCTCCAGCAGGGCGACGCGGCGGCCGGCCCGCACCAGGGTCAGGGCCGCGAACAGTCCGGCGGGGCCGCCGCCGATGACCACGGCGTCCGTACGGACCGGCGTGGCGTTGGTGTCAGACATGGTTGCTCCCGTTGACCGTTGGGCGTCGTTCGAGGTAGCGCTCGCGGAAGGGGCGGTAGAAGAGCCGGCTGGTGTCGCGGCCTTCGGCCTCGATGCGCTCGATCAGCCACTGGCAGGTGAACGGCAGCAGGTCGAGCACGCGGCCGGGCTGCTGACCGGTGTGGGCACCGTAGTGGTCGAGACCGCGGGCCAGGACGGAGCCGAACCAGTGCTCGCGGTCGAAGACCTGGTCGTAGAGCCAGTCGAAGCCGCGCTCCCGATAGTCGGGGAAGACCACGAGCGCCGTCGTCATGAGCAGGTTGACGATGTCCATGGCGGCGATGCCGGTGGCGCGGTAGTCCTCGAAGTCCAGCACCCTGGCGGTGCCGTCACGCGGGTCGCAGCGGACGTTCCACGGGCCGAGGTCGCCGTGGGTCGGCGCCAGCAGTGCCGCGCGCAGCGCCTCGTCGGCGTGCTGAACACCGAACTCCGGCGTGCGGACGTAGTGGGCGGCCGTCTCCAGGGCGAGCTCGGGCGTGCTGGAGACCGCGGGACCCGACCGGTGCAGTTCGACGACGCGGTCCACTGCCGGGCGCAGCACCCGCCACAGGCCGTCAGGGGTGTCCACGCCCGTGACGGCGGTGGGCAGGTCGACGCCGGGCAGGTAGCTCATGGTGAACCCGCCCCCCAGCGCGTCGAGCGGAGCCGGACAGCCCAGGGGTGACGGAGGCCGGAAGGAGCGCAGGACCTCGAGCTCGCCGGCGAGCTTCGGGTCGCTGTGCGACAGCGGGATCTTGGCCACCGCCACGGCCTCGCCGTCGATGTCGAGACGGACGAACGTCCGACGGCGGACCTTGCGGGCGCCGGCAGGCGTCCAGGTGCTGGTGTTCACGCGCTCCGGCGACACCTCGCGCTGCCCGGTGCGTTCCCGGTGGGCGGCCAGCATGAGTTGGGTGATCTCGTCGGTGTCGACGGTGCGCTCCGCGAGGTCGGCGGCGGTCACGACGTCCTCCCGGCGGGCGTGAGGCGGTCACTGATGCGGGCCAGCAGGTCGGCCAGGGCGGGGCCGCCGAGAAGCCCGCCGAGCTCGTCGACGGCGGCGTCGCGTTCCTGGTTCGTCAGCTGCCGGTAGTCGGCCAGGCGCTTGTTCAGGTAGTCGGCGAAGGCGCGGTACTCGGCCTCGTCCGAGAGGAGTTCGCGGGTGAGCCGGTCCAGCGCCCGCGTGCCCTCCAGGTCGTCCTCCGGTACCTCGAACCGGGTGCCGAGGTCGATGAGGCTGGCCGCGTTGTCACCGATCGCGGTACCGCGCAGGGCCCGCAGGTTGGTGACGTGCCCGTAGTGCTGTTCGGGCAGCAGCAGCGGGAGCTTGCGCAGGATGACCGCCTCGTGCAAGGAGGTGAGGCTGGGCGGCACCGCGTACAACGGGGCGTGGGCCAGGTGCCGCAGGAAGTCCTTGTGCGGCAACATGGTGTACTCGATCTCGACGCCTCCGTGGGTCTCGGTCACCGGTTCCCGGAACGCACCACCGCACACCAGGACGCGGCGCAGTTCGGGCTGCGCTGCGGCGAGTTCGGTGACCCACCGGTGCAGCAGGTCGAGATAGGCATTGTGGGATTCGTAGTCCAGGAAGAAGTTCTGGAAGCCACCCAAGTTGATCAGCAGGTCGGGAACGCGGTCCGGTGCGGAAGCGGACAGCTCGGCCTCCAACGCGCCTCGGTCCACGATGGGGCCGCACAGCTGGATGTGGCTCGCGCCCGTCCTGGTCAGGGAGTCGATGCGCGCCGCGACACCGGGGAAGTTCTGCGCGTACGACCGGGTGGCCAGCAGATGGGCCAGCAGGATGCGCTCGTGCGGCGTCAGCGTGTCGAAGACGAACCGCGCGGTCTCGTCGTCGGACCAGCGCACGAGCTGAGCGCGGGCGGCCAGTTCCTCAATGCTGCGCTCGGTGAGCCAGAAGCTCAGCAGGCTGTCGAAGAACAGCACCGGCACGTCGGCGCGCACCGCCCAGAACACGAGTTCCGCGTCCATCACGCTGACCACGAAGTCAGCCTCGGCCAGGCCGGCCGCGACGTCCTCGTACCGCTGGGTGTCACCCTCGTTGATGTTGGTGAAGCGGTGCAGGTGGCGCCGCGCGAAGTCCAGCGCGACGTCGCGACCCGTGAAGTCGATCGTGGCGCCCTCGAACAGCGGCGATATGGCGGTGAGTTTGGAGATGGGTCCGAAGCCGCAGGCCTGGGCGCTGGAGAAGATCCTCATCGTCACGCTTCCCTCGTCTTCCGGTGGCGGTAGCTCAGTACGGCGGACCGGATGCCCTGGCCGTCGACGCCGTAGAAACGGAGAAGGTCCTGGTGGGCGGCGACCGGCGGGTACCGGTGGTCGGTGTGCAGGCTGATCACCGCCGGACCTGGGCGGCCGAGTGCCTCCGCGGTGGCCGGACCGAGACCGCCGGGCGCCAGGGATTCCGCCGCGGTGACGACGAGCGGCCGGCGGCCGGCGAGCTCTCGGATCGCGGTGGCGGGAAAGGGGCGCAGGGTGGTCACTGAGGCGACGGCCGCCACCACCCCGTCCGCGGCCAGCCCGTCCGCGGCGTCGAGCGCCTCGGCCACGCATCGACCGGTTGCCAGGACCAGAACGTCGTCGCCGTCCCGCAGCAGCCGGGGTCCGCGGGGGTCACCCTCGGAGGCCGCGGTGGGCAGCACGGGATCAGGACGCGCGGAGAGCCGCACGTAGGCCGGCCCCGAGGTGTCGGCCAGCAGCGTTCGCACCACGGAGACGGCGTCGGCGGCATCGGCCGGGCAGTACACCCTCATGCCGGGCATGGCCGACATCAGGGTGATGTCGTCCGGGGCGTGGTGGGTGGGGCCGAGCGGGCCATAGCCGAAGCCGCCGCCCACGCCGAGCAGCACGACCGGCAGGCCGGGCACGCACACGTCCAGCCGGATCTGTTCGTACGCCCGGCGGACCAGGAACGGCGCCATGGCGGCGGCCACCGGACGCAGGCCGGCGCGGGCCAGCCCCGCGGCGACGCCGACCAGGTTGGCCTCGGCGATGCCCGCGTCCACATAGCGACGCGGATCCCGCTCGAGGACCTGGTTGAACAAGGCCCGTCCGTCCGCACCCAGGGCGATCAGGCTGGAGTCGTCGTCCACGGCGGCGGCCAGCACCGGGGCGAGCGCGGCTCGCATGCTCTGCGGCGCGACGGATGTGTGGTGCGGCGGGATGGATGTGGTGGTCATGGTGCTCTCCTCACGCCGACGCGGTCAGCGCCGCGACGGCGATCCGGCGTTGGGCGGCGTCCAGCTCTCCCATGTGCCAGGCGGGATCACCCTCGGCGAAGGGAACTCCCCTGCCCTTGGTGGTGTGGGCGATCAGCACCGCCGGGCCGTCACCGGCTTCCAGCGCGGTGACCGCGTCGGCGATAGCCGTGATGTCGTGGCCGTCGCTCTCGCCGACCCGCCAGCCGAAGGCACGCCACTTGTCCGCCAGGGGTTCCAGGGCACAGACCTCTTCCGTGTCACCCTCCTGCTGAAGGCGGTTGCGGTCGACGACGGCCACGAGGTTGCCGAGCCGGTGGTGGGCGGCGAACTGCGCCGCCTCCCAGTTGCTGCCCTCGTCGAGCTCGCCGTCGCCCGTGATCACGTAGACCCGGCGGTCCTTGCCTGCGAGCCGTGCGCCCAGCGCCAGGCCACTTGCGAGGGACAGGCCGTGGCCCAGCGCCCCGGTGGCCGCCTCGATCCCGGGAATACCGTCCGACGGGTGCCCTGGAAGCTCGTTCAGGTCCGTGGTCAGCACGCCCAGTTCGGCGAGCACGGCGTACAGGCCGTAGGCACCGTGGCCCTTGCTGAGGACGAGCAGATCGCGGTCCGGCCAGTCGGGGCGGGCTGGGTCGCGACGCAGGATCCTGGTGTAGAGCGCGGCCAGCACGTCGATCAGCGAAAGCGCGGGGCCCAAGTGGATGGCCTTGCGCGCCGCTAGTTCGACGACGCGGAGTCGGGCCCGCCTGGCCAGTTCGTCCACGTTCGACATAAGGAACACTCCTCGCGAGAACGGGGTTGGAATGAGCCGGGAACTCGACACCCGGGCAGTCGGACGTAAGTACTCGGGCTCGGGACGGGCACTCCAACACCTGTTCACCCGCGACGTTGCTCAACGCCCCGCCGAAGGCGCACAATCCCGTCTCCCTGGTCGGCCTTTCAGAGCGAAAGAATCCCCCATCGAATTCGGCTCCGAATCCGACGAGCCGACAGCTGATGGTTTGCTCAGTCGGTGTCACCGACAGTCAAAACGAGGTCGCTCGCCTTGGTCAACATGTTGCGCGCGAGCGTGCCCTGGATGTTCGCAGACACCCACCTGTGGTCGAGAGCGGTCGTCTCTGCCGTTCCCGGTGGACCCGAAAGAAACGTGCCGCATATTTGTATCAGCCTGGATCGCCCGGTTGCCAGCAATCTAAATGCCACCTAAACGCCCGCCTATGCCTCGTCTAAATGAAGCAGTGTCGACGCCTTGAAAACTTGGACAGCTGCTGGTTGGCATGTTGTGATGGGAGCCACGGCGTCCGTGATGACCAGAGGTCGGCTGCGAATCGAGTTGCACGTACCAGCAATTCACTTCGAGGGAGCACCATGATTTCGATGCGTCGCCCGTGGCACGAGAGTGTCTGGTTCCGTTCGACCGGCCCCGACAGCTGACCCTGCCGGCCAATACGGCTTTGCGCGCGGAGACATCCCCGTTCAGTGTCCCATCCTTTCCGGAAAGGAACGTTCATGTCTGCTGGCTACGGGCGGCTGATCTGGCGCAACGGCGTCCTCTTGCCGTGGGAGGAGGCCACCGTCCACATCAGCTCAGTGGGCCACGCCTCGGTCTCAGCCGCGTTCGAAGGCGTGCACTCGTACTGGAGCAGCACGCGGGAGACACTCCACGGCTTCCGGTTGCGCGACCACATGCAACGGCTGCTCGAATCGCTGCGGATGAGCTGGATGGAGCCCGAGTTCGACGCGGACGCGCTCGTCACCGCGACGGTCGAACTTCTCGCGTCCTGGCACACCACGGGCAAGGACCTGCATATCCGCCCGTGGGGCTTCGCCGCCGGAACACATCGCCAACAGATGGTGCCGCGCGGCACCCTGGCCGAGATCGCCATCGAGACCTGGGAGTTCGAGAGCAAGCTGGGCCAGGGCCACACCTGCACGCTCGCGGTCAGCTCGTGGCCGCGGTTCAACCACGGTGCCTCACCGGCGTCGATGAAGGTGTTCTCCAATTACCACAACGGCCGACTGGGCAACATCGACGCCAGAGCACGCGGGGCCGACTGGCCGATCTTCCTCAACACCAACGGCCAGGTCACCGAGTCGTCGGGGTCGTGCATCGCCCTGGTCAAACGCGGCCGGCTGGTCACCCCGACCCTGTCCGATGGTGTGCTGGACAGCATCACCCGACGCACGCTCATCCAACTGGCCCAGGAGGAGCTGGGTCTCGACGTGGAGACCAGGCCGGTGGAGCGCACCGAGCTGTACCTCGCCGACGAGATCTTCCTCATGGGCACCTCGGCCGAGGTGCTGCCCGCCGTCGAGGTGGACGGCTTCCCGATCGGCGACGGCAAGACCGCGGGTGAGATCACGCAGGCGATCGAGGTCTGCTACCACGACACCGTGCGAGCCGTGACCGGCAAGCACGACGAATGGCTGACCCCGGTGCACCTCGACCGAGCTCCTGGCGCGCCGTCGTCCCTCTCCCCCACTGGTTCGAGCGATGCCGGGAGTTCGAAATGAAGCGTCTCGTCCATGCCGTCGTGGGCTGCGGCCGTGTCGCCCCCAACCACGTCGACGGCTTCTCCGTCCTGCCCGATCTGGAGGTGCGCTGGGCCTGCGACCGCGATCTCACGACCGCGGAGTCGCTGGCTCGTGCACACGGCCTGCCGCGCGTCACGACGGACGTGCACGAGGTGCTGGCCGACCCTGAGGTGGACAGCGTCTCCATCGCGACCGGGCATGCCACGCACCACGGGCTGGTCGCGGCGGCGCTCGAAGCGGGCAAGCACGTGCTCGTGGAGAAGCCGCTCGCCCTCAGCGTCGAGGACGGCACGGCCCTGACATCCCTCGCCGAGCGCGCCGGACGGGTGCTGTCGGTCGTCTCCCAGCACCGCTACGACCGCGTCGTCACCGCCGTCCGGGACTGGATCGAGGCCGGCCTGCTGGGCAGCCTCGTCTCGGGCGTGGTCAGCCTGCAGTGCGGCCGTGACGACGCGTACTACGCGGGCAGTGACTGGCGCGGCACCTACGCGGGTGAGGGCGGGTCGGCCCTGGTCAACCAGGGCTACCACGCGCTCGACGTGACCCGCTGGCTGACCGGCGGACTCGCGGTGGTCGGCGCGGCCGCCGGGCACACCGCGCCGCGGGGCGGTATGGAGACCGAGGACACCCTCGCGGCTCTGCTGCGCGGCCCGCAGGGCGCACTCGTGACCTACCAGGTCACCGTGGCCAGCAGCATCACCTGGCGCACCCGCGTCGAGATCATCGGCACCGGAGGGTCGGTCCTGTTCGACCTCGACCACCCCGGGACCCTGCACGTTGCGGAGGGCAACGAGGAGCTGCGCGCGGCGGCGGCAGAGCTCGCCTCGGCGAAGGTGGAGCAGGCTCCGCCGGGGATCGGCTACTACGGCATCTCCCACCGCCGGCAGATCGCGGATTTCGCGGCGGCCGTGCGGGACGGCCACAAGATGATCGCCGACGACCGGGCCGGGCTGGACACCCTGAGCCTGTTCCAGGAGATCTATCGTGTGGCCCGGCACGAGGTGGCGGCACCCGTCCTGTCAGCGCTGGGAAGCTGAGTCACCGATGGCGGAGTGGCCGCAGTCGGCGTCCCGCACACCTCGGTGTCGCCCCAGCCATGGTCAGGGGCGACACCGGGGCGGGAGCGGACGTCGCCCGGCGGTACGCCGCGGTCGAGGACTCGCTGGGCGGCAGCTTCTCACTGGAGGTCGGCGGCCCGCGTACGCTGCCCGGCGAGTTAAGCGGCATTCCGCGGCCGGACTGGGCCGGTACGGTCGCCGGCCGGCAGCGCCGCGGGGGGCTGAACAGCCTGGTCGGCGCGGCCACCGCGAGCCGGATCGAGGAGGCCCGGACCGTCGCCGGGGAGGTCCTGACGTAGATCGCCGCCCCCGGGATGGCCGGCGGCCTGCCCAGCGTGCCGATGGACCACCGGGACGGCGAGGGCCACGCACCCACGACCGAACCTCACCCGCCGCCCGCTGTCCGCTGTCCGCCGCCCGCTGTCCGCGGAAGAGGTGGACGAACTACCGCGGGGCGACGTGGCCGCCCTGCACCGGCGCGGGGCGCATCCGGTGCTGCTCGTACGCCTGGCCCAAGCCCGACTCTTCGGCCTCGATCCGCAGCTTTACGCGGCCCGCGTCAAGACCGCCGAGCCTCGGCTTCACCAGCCCTGCTGCGACAGGTGAGGCCGAGGGGTCGACGTCATGACCGGAGGTCGACACCAGCGGTGACTTCGCCGGACCTCCAGGGAGCGCAGTCCCCCGCGGAAGCGAGTGAATGGGAGTTCGAAACATGCTGCACGACGTCACCGACGCCACGCGCCGGTTTATCGGTCTGCTGGACGCTGACCAACGCGAACACGCGATTCGCGCGGTCACCGATGACGATCTCAGGCACCGCTGGGGGTACGCACCCGGCACACGACCTGGCCTGGTGCTCGGCGATCTCCGGCGCGACCAGCGCAAAGCGGTGCACGGCATGCTCACAACAGTGCTCAGCCCTCACACCTACTCGCAGGCCGCAGCGGTCATGGCGTTGGAAGACGTCCTCGACCACCGAGAGGGCGGGCACCGCGACCGTCACAGCGGCGACTACTGGACAATCCTCTTCGGCACCCCGGACGGCGACGAACCGTGGGGATGGCGAATCGAAGGCCACCACCTCTCGGTGAACGTCGTCGTCGCCGACGGCCACGTCTCGGCGACACCGTTCTTCCTCGGCGCGAACCCAGCCCGCGTCACCTACCGCGGCCGCGTCGTCGGCCAACCGTTGCCGCTCGAAGAAGAACTCGCTCGCGAACTCCTCGACCGCATGGACCCGACCGCCCGCCGCCTCGCCGTCGTGTCGGACCTCACGCCACACGACATCCGCAGCAGCGACTCCCCGCGCATCAATCCATCAGAACCGGTCGGCGTGACACCGGCGCAACTCGGCAAGCCCGCAGGCAAGCTGCTGGTCGACATCGTCCGCCTCTACCTCGACCGGCTCAGGCACGAACTCGCTGACAAGGAGTTCGCGCAGATCGACCAGGAACGCCTGCACTTCTCGTGGGAGGGCTCGCTGCGTCGCGGCGAAGGCCACTACTACCGCGTCCAGGGTCCGGAACTGCTCATCGAGTACGACAACACATTCAACGAGGCCAACCACATCCACACCGTCTGGCGTCGCCATTCGGGTGACTTCGGCGACGACCTCCTTGCCGCCCACTGCGACGCGCCACGGCACACTGTCCCCCTCGGAGTGGCCCAGAAGGGTTGACGACGCCGTCGCCCTGCAAGAACGCCTGCGCACCCAGCGCGTTCGAGCAACCCGGCGAGGAACGCGGGTTGACGAGCGACCTCGTCATGGACGACGAGGTCGTCGGCGGACAGCGTTTCCCTGCCTACCCCAGCACTGAACACGCCACCACAGCACGGGAGGAAACCGATGGAAGTCCGTCTGGACGGCCGCAGCGCCATCATCACAGGTGCCAGCAAGGGTCTTGGGCTCGCGATGGCCAAGGAATTTGCTGCCTCCGGCGCCAATGTGGCGATGCTGGCCCGCAATCCCGATACGCTGGCCGAAGCCAAGGCTGTTGCATCGGCCGGTGCCCAGGGACGGGTCAAATCCTTCAGCTGTGACGTTTCCAAGGCCGCCGACATCCAGAAAGCCTATGATGCGGTCGTCGGCGCGTTCGGACAGGTCGATATCCTGATCAACAATGCTGGCCAGACCCGGTCCATGCCGTCGGACCAGATTACCGATGACATCTGGCAGGAAGACCTGGATCTGAAGCTTTTCGCGGCGATCCGCCTTACCCGGCTTGTCTGGCCGGGCATGAAGCAACGCAAATGGGGCCGGATCATCAACGTGCTCAACACCGGGGCCAAGACACCACAGGCCAATGGTGCCCCCACGGTGGTGTCGCGTGCGGCCGGCATGGCGCTGATGAAGGTCTTCGCCAGTGAGGGCGCCCCGCATGGCATCCTGGTCAACGGCATGCTTGTCGGCCAGATCGTGTCGGATCAGATCGCGCGTCGTTACAGGGCCGAGGACACGAACGTCTCATTCGAGGACTATGTTGCCAAGGCCGGCGCCAATATCCCGGTCGGCCGCATGGGCAAGGCCGAGGAGTTCGCCGCCATGGCCTGCTTCCTGTGCTCGGATCATGCGGGCTTCACCGCCGGGACGGCGATCAATATGGACGGCGGCGCCTCGCCCGTGGTTTGACGCCGCCGGGTCACGCTGCGGGAGCGCAGAGCGCGGCCGTCCTCCATACATATGCACGGACATCGGCGCGGGCCTGTCGCGGTGCGGTCAGCGCCCGCTTCCCGGCCGCTGCCGGCGTGTCGATCAGCCGGGACACTGTCGGATCCGAGGCCACCGGCCCGAACACCGTCGGCTCGGCCCGAAGCATGCCCACATCCGCCAGGCAGTCCCCACCCCAGCGCGACCGCGAGCGCCACATCCAGCAGGACCGTGCCCGGATCATGCACCGCCCGCGACGTGCGCCACGGCGCCAAGGCCGCCGATATCGCCTGATCCACGCCGATCTTGCGGACTGTCTCCACCAGCAGCACACCACCGGCGTTTCTGATCAACCACCGGAGGCCCCGCCACGTGAAAGCGCGAGGCTAGGCGGTGCGGGGAGCCCATCGGTGCTCCCCGCACGTCCGATGTCAGGACTCCACCGGCGACCGGTGCGAGCTCAGTCGCGAGGCGACGGCGCTCGAGATGGCCCGCTTGGCCCGGCCGACGTCGTCGGACCGCACGATGTCGTGCACGTTCACCAGGTCGCCGCCGGGCTCCAGACCGAGCCTGTCCGAGAACGTCCGACGGGCGTTGCCGAACACCCGTAGCGCCTGGGCGCGATGACGAGTCAGGAGAAACGCCAGCATCAGCTGCTGGTGCAGGATTTCGTTGAGCGGGTTCCGCGGCACTTGCTGGGTGAGGAAGCCGATTGCCTCGTGGTACAGGCCGGCGCTGAGCTGTGCCCATGCGGTGAGTTCCACGCATTCGGTGCGCGACTGCCGCAGCCATGAATCGAACGAGCTGAGGATCGGTCCCGAATACACGCCCCCCATCAGGCTGCCCCGGTGCAGGGCGAGCGCGTTGCGCCACGCCCGCGCCGCCCCCTCGTGATCACCGTTGGCCATGCTGAGATGGCCGTCGGCCCGATACCGGCCGAAGAGCTGCACGTCCAGCTGCTGACCGCGGACAGCCATGGTGTAGCCGGGGAACTGGCTGTCGACGACCCCATTCCCGATCTGGTCCCTCAGCTTGGAGATGTAGACGTAGATGGCATCCCGGGCCCGCCGTGGCGGCTGGTGCCACACCTCGCCGATCAACTCCTCGACGCTGACCACGCGGCCACTCCGGACCAGCAGGGTGGTCAGGATCACTGACAGGTTTCGCGACCGGATCGCGTGGGGGCGACCGTCGACGACGAGGCGGGGTGGACCGAGGATTTCGAAGCGTAAGTCGTGGGTCATGGTTCACGCTCCTCCGGGATTGACGCAGGACCGGCGGTGCGTTCCCGCATGAAGTCTCCTCGGGCCCTCGCCGTGTCGTTGCGGTGGCGCAGGATCCCGTCGGCTCCCCGCAAGGCGGTACCGGGCGGCCGACGGGGGGATCAAGCTGGTCGTGGACGTAAGCAATTCGCTCCGCCCTGACGCTCCGACCAGCGAGGACCGGTTGTTCTGCCACGTCTACGGGCGCGGTGACCGCAAGACGGATCAGTTCGTGCCGGGCCGGCAGTCAGCCGAAGTCGACGACGCGGTCACCCCGCTTGATCACCCCGTCGGCGACCAGCTCGATCGACTCGATCCCCGGCGAGGCGGTGAACCAGGACAGCTGCGCCAACGGTTCGTCCGAGTAGGTGGTGGAGAACTTGTCGACCCAACGGTCGGTGAACGCACCTCATTCGCCATTCCCCTCACGCCATCAGTTTCGCGGCACACAGCGTCGCGCTGAATTCCTGAATTCTCCACGACGCGTCTTACGGCCGCCTTGTCCGTCGGCTTGTCCAACGCCTTGTTCACCGCCTTGTCCAACTCCTTGCAGGGATTCCGCAGTCAACTGCCCGACGTTTACGTGATCGGCCGTTCGAACAGCAGCGGCCGCGGGAATCAAGCCGGCCGCAAGAACCTCGTAAGGAGTTGGACAAGCCCGCGGACAAGACAACCGCAAGGAGCATGGTGGAGACTTCCGGGACTGGCACCACGCACGGATCGACCACGCCGTATCGACCATGGCGACGGAATCTGTTTTCCTGGCCCTGAATCCCATCGCCGCATATTTCTTTGAGATATGGGGGATCCTCGGCCGCACGCGACGTCATCGAGACACACCTCACCGTGGAAACGCCCGGACACCGTCCAGCCCCCGGCAAGGAGTTCGCGCCTTGAAGCTGCCTCCGTCTGAACCACCCGCGACCTCGTCCACCCTCCTTCTGGTCGGATCCGGTTCCCGCCTCCGTCAGGGACACCTGCTGTCCCATCTGGCCGCCGCCGCCGACGTGGTCCTCCTCGACACCGTGGCACCGACCTGGCAGAAGCCCTGGCTCAAGGGCGCGGAGGCGTACGACCCTCGGGACACGCCGTTCCCCCTGGAGCAGGCCCGCCGGCTGTGCCGGGACCACGATGTGCGGGCCGTCGTCACCTACAACGAGTCGGAAGTCCTCCTGGCGGCCGAACTCGCCGCGACGCTCGGGCTGCCCGGCCTGCCCGTCGAGGCGGCGCGGATCTGCAGGGACAAGCACCGGCAGCGCGAGCTGCTCAACCGCACGGGTCTCTCGCCCACCGTGTCCGTCCCCGTACACGACGTCCACGAGGGGCTGCGGGCCGCCGCCGACATCGGCTATCCCGTCGTGGTCAAGCCGCGTGGCCTGTCCGGAAGCCTCGGTGTCGGCCGCGTCGCCGACCCGACGGACTTCACCCGGTTCTTCGAACTGGCCGCGGGAGTCGACAAGATGGGCATGGCCAGCGACGGCGTCCTCGTCGAGGAGTACGTGACGGGAACCGAGTTCCTGGTCGACGTCTGGAGCAGCGGGGGAACGGCCGAGGTCGTCTACTGCGGCCGGAAGTACATGGCGCACGACCCGTACCCGATCGACACCGGGCACATCATGGGCGAGGGGGCGCTCCCGGCAGCGGAGTACGCCGCCGGCCTCGCCCTGGCCCGGGACGCCGTCCTGGCCGCCGGCATCGACCGCACGATCGCCAACCTGGACGTCGTGCTGACGCCCCACGGCCCCCGCGTCATGGAGATCAACGGGCGCCCCGCCGGGGACCTGGCCTCCGTGATCGCACACCTCGGCACCGGTCTGAGCGTCGGCGGCCTGCTGGCGGACGCGGCGCTCGGGCGCCCGCTGCGCGCCGAGCCCGCTCCGGACCGCGCCGCCGGCGTCAAGTTCCTCTACCCCGCCCGTCGGCAGCGCTTCGAAGGGCTGGCCGAGGCACCGGAGTTGAGGGCACAGCCGTGGCTCCACGAGATCGGTGAACTGCCCGAACGCGGCACCGTGGTGGAGCCTCCGCCCGAGGACTGTTTCGGCCGGGCCGGGTGGGTGATCGCGGAGGGCACCCACGCCGATCAGGTCCACGAACGGCTCACCGAGGCCGAACGCGCCCTGACCGTCCAGGGGCCCTATGTGTGACCTACGAAGGGAGCGCGCGATGAATGAAATTCAGGCTGCGATCAGGTCGATCATCGTGAACGACTTGTTCTGCGAGATCCCCGAATCCGAGATAGGAGTCGACGACGGCCTGCGGAACGTACTGGCACTCGACTCACTCGGCTTCCTCGAGTTGCGTGTCACCTGCGAGGAGCGGTTCGACATCGAGATCTCCGAGGACGACTTCACTCCGGAGAACTTCACCAGCATCCGATCCATCTCCGACCTGGTTCTCCGCCTGCGTGAGACCCAGCTCGAAACGACCTGAGCCCATGGCGTCCGCAGAGGACCTTCCGCGAAGCGAGCTGCCTGATATGACTCACGGACATGACAGCGACACGATCGAGTCCTGGTTCGACCGCACGATGCACATGGACCAGTACGGAACGCGGCTTCCGTTCGGCAGCCTCGGTGCCAAGGGGCTGACTCACCGCTTCGTGGAGCTGAGCGGTGCCGACCGGGGGCGGGAGCTGAACGTCCTCGATGCGAGCGGTGGTTACGCCAGCGCGTGTCTCGGGGCCGGCTCACCAGTGGTCGGCTCGGCTCTCTCCCGCGCCGTGGCGGAGGCGGGCTACGTCACCGACGAGATCCACTCATGGGAACGCTCGCAACTGCTCGAACTCCTCTTCAGCGGGGACGGGTTGTGGGCCGAGCAGTTTCCGGCCGACGAGTACCACGTCGCCGGTCGCAATTCCGGGTCGGAGGGAATGGAGCTGGCGCTGCGGCTGGCGCTGGAATCCCGCTTCGACCGCCGTCGCCTACAGCCCGCGGAAGGGCGGGAAGATCGGGACATCGTTCTCGCATTCGAGGGGGCGTGGCACGGTTGGACCGGTGGGTTGCTCCCGCTGCTGAACAAGAGGCACTACCGGATCGGACTGCCCTCCGTGGCACCGGAGCCGTACGGCCTCACCGTCCGGCACATCCCGTTCGGGCACGTCGACGCGGCCCGCGAATTCTTCGCACGCCACGGTGACCGCGTACTCGCGGTGGTGATCGAACCCGTTCAGGGCGACGCCGGAATCATCGTGCCGCCCGCCGGCTATCTGCGTGAAGTCGCCCGGTTGTGCACGGACAGCGGGGCTCTCCTCGTGGCGGACGAGGTCCTCACCTTTGCCAAGACGGGCCAGTTTTTCGGCATGGCCGACGAGAACGGGCCGATTCCGACCGATGTCTCCGTGGTGGGCAAGAGCCTCGGGATGGGCGTGCTGTCCACGTCCATGGTCATCGCCCGCCGAAACCTGACCGTACGGGCCACCGGCGCCATTTCCACCTCGGACCTTCGCCCCCTCACCTGCGCGGTGATCCGGGCGGGCCTCGAACACATCCAGGCCGAGGGAATGCTGGAGAAGTCACGGGATCTGGGTGAGCACCTGGCCAAGCGGCTGGACGAGGAACTCGTCACCGTCTTCCCGGAGCTCTACACGGAGAGCCGAGGATCCGGCGTCATGCACGGCGTCGAGCTGACGCAACGCGCAGCCGACCGGTTGGGCGAATTCCGCGAGACGATGATCCGCAGCGGCGTGTTCGTCGAATTCATGGGCGGCGCGGGTCGGCGTTCGGCGGGCCTCCGCTACGTCTTCCCGACCATGCGGGTCGCCCCTCCCATCATCTCCACCCTCGCGGACGCGGACGCGATCGTGGAGCGTCTGTCGGCCGGTTCCCGCCACTTTCTCGAGGTATCCGCGTGACCGCCGCAGAACCCGTACCGCGGGAATGGGCGGAGGTCCATCGACGCGTGGAGCACGTCGACACCGACGCGTCCGGTGTCGTGCATTTCTCCCGATACTCCTCCTGGCTCGAAACCGCCGTGCTGGAGAACCTGGATCGCCTCGGCGCCGGGCTCGACGCCCTGGCTCGCGTGAACCTGGAACTGGCCGTCGTGGAACTGCGCATGCTCTATCACGCACCGGCCCGCTTCCTGGACCACGTCCGCGTCAGAGCCCGTGTCGAACGAGTCGGGCCCGCGCGCGTCCAGGTCTCCGGGGAGATCTCGCGGGAGAACCCCGGCGACGTGCCGAGGTGCGCGTCCGGGAGCCTGCTGCTCGGCGCGGTGGACCTCTCGACCGGAGCGCCCTCCCTGCTCCCAGAAAACATCGCAACCACACTGAAGGAGTGCACTGTCCGTGCAGAGGGTTGATTCCGCCCAGACGACAGAGCCGACAGCGCCAACAGCGCCAACAGCGCCAACAGCGCCAACAGCGCCAACAGCGAAGCGGACCATGGGCTTCACGGAGCTCAAGAGTTGGCTTCGCCACCGCCACCCGATGGTGTATCTGGACCGGATCCTCGACTACGAGACCGGGGTCCGGCTCCGGAGCAGCCTGTCGGTCTCCGGGACCATGGACGTGATCGCGGGACACTTCCCGGACCGGGCCGTCTTCCCCGCCAGCCATCTGACCCAGGCGTTCGCCCAGTCGGGCATCATCCTCTACCAGCTCAGCACCTCCCGCCTCACCGACGACGAGATCACCCTCATCGGCTCGGTGAAGGCGCGCTTCACCCGCGTCGTGGTCCCGGGCGACCGCGTGATCTTCGATGTGCGGAGTGACCGCATCAGGGGCAACACCTTCAGCTTCTCCTGCAGCGCGACCGTGGACGACCACCTCGTCGCGGCGTTCAAGGGCACGCTGGTGCGGTCCAAGATCGCGGACTTGGGCGAGCAGTTGTGGTGACGTCCAGCCCACCTCCGGCACCGACGTCAACTCCCGCGTCGGCATGGGAGAACGCGGACGTGTGGGTCACGGGCATGGGGTGGGTGACCGCGCTCGGATGCGGGCTGGAGGAGGTCTGGAGCGCTCTGCTGCACGGCCGTACCGGTGTCGACGCGGTCCCCTCCGAGCACCGGCTGCGCAACGGCGACGCCGCGGTCGTCCGCGACCCTCCGCTGTCCATGACCCCGGTCGAGCGCCAACACCTCATCACCCGCGACACCCTGGCCGCCGCGGTGCGCGACGCCGGACTCGAACTCACCGACGCGCGCCTGCGGCCCGTGCTGGGCACCAGCTACGGACCGCACCTGGACACGGTCGGCGTACCGGCCCTGGACCGCTGGGCCGCCGATGCCGTACGGGCACTCGGCATCCCGAAGGCCCCGCTCTCGGTGACGACCGCCTGCTCCTCCGGCTCCGACAGCCTCCTGGTCGGCGTGGAGCTCATCCGCAGCGGTGCGGAGGACCTCTGCGTCTGCGGAGGAGTGGACGTCCTCACCCCGGCCAAGAGACTCGGGCACTCGGCGCTCGGCACCATGTCGCCCACCTCGCTCCGTGCCTTCGACGCCGACAACGACGGCACGATCCTGGGGGAAGGCGCGGCGTTCCTCGTCCTGGAATCCGGCCGGTCGGCCCGTACCCGCGGGGCTCGGGCGCACGGTTTCCTCGTCGGCACCGGCTCGGCCAATGACGCGGTGAGCCCCGCGGCCCCCGACGCGACCGGTGACAGCGTCGTACGGGCTGTCAGCAAGGCACTGCGCGGCGCGGCCCGTGGTGTGGCGGACGTGAACGTGGTCAACGCCCACGGCTCCGGCACTCCCGCGAACGACGCCGTCGAATCCGTCAGTTACAGAAGGCTGTTCGGCACCGGCGGCCAGGCGCCAGGCGCCCCTACGGTGTTCGCCACCAAGGGGGCGTTCGGCCACACCCTCGGGGCGACCGGTGCGATCGAGGCCATCACCGTACTGCTGGCTCTCCGTGACCGCACGGTGCCACCAGTCCACGGTCTCACCACGCTCCGTCCGGACTTCCCGCTGCCGGTGCCGAAAAGCCGGCCCGCCGCGTTCACCGGCCGACTCGGGCTGAGCGTGACCCTCGGCTTCGGTGGCTTCAACACCTGCCTGGCCTTTGAGGGAGCACCATGAACGCCTTCCCGGCCTTCGGGCCGTACGCCATCTGTCCGCCGGACACAGCGGACGTCGCCGTCGTGGGCCACGGGGACGCCTCCCGGGAACAGCTGAGGGCTGTCCGCAGCCGTATCCCGTCCCTGTACGCCGACCCGCTGGCCTGGCTGGTCGCGGACGCGGTCGAGAACGCGCTGTCGGAGTGCGCCACCGATGTCCTGGCCTGCCGCGAAGACGTCGCCGTGATCCTGGTGAGCGCGCACTGCACGCTGCACACCATGGACGCGGTGGCGCGTTCGCTTCCCGCCCCACGCGTGTCCCCGCTGCGCTTCGCGGGCGCGAGCCCGGGCAGCGCGGGGAGTCTGCTCTGCCTGCTGCACGGCTTCAAGGGATCGTCCCTGACGTTCTCGATGACACCCGAGGACGGTCTGCCCGCCGCGCGTACGGTCGCCCGTTCATGGCTGCGCTCCGGTGCCGCCCCCTACGTGGTGCTCTGCGCCCACCAGAGGCACGAGGGACAGGGGCACTCGGTGCGCTGTGCCGTGCTGGCCCCCGCGGTCAGCGTCGCGCACGCCGGGGATGTCGGCCGTGCCGCGGCAGGCCGGGGGTGAGCGCCATGCCGACGGACTCCCTTCCGGACGCGGACGTGATCGAGACGTTTCTCGACAGCACGGTGGACGTGCACGGGCACGGTCCGCCCCGACCTCTGGCGGCCGCGCTCGACGACCTCGCCGGGACGGTCGTGGGCGCGGGGGCTCCCGTCCTGATCGCGATGCCCAACGGTACGTCCCTCCTGACGGCCTTCTTCGCGGTGCTCCTCCACGGTGGCGTGCCCGTTCCCCTGGCACCGGCGTCGAGTTCCGCCCGTCTCACCGAAGTGGCCCGCCGGCTCGGCGCAAGTGCCCTGATCGCGCCGAGAGTTGACGCACGGCGCTACGGCGCGGCGCCCCCGCGCCCGTTCGGCGACGCCGATCTGCTGCCCCTGCCGTGGGGCGAACGGCGGCACTACTCCCGTGGTGAAGTCATCCTGATGACCTCGGGCACCTCCGGTATCGCCAGTGGGTGCCTGCACGCGCTCGACTCGCTGCTGGAGAACGCGGCACGGCACGCGAACGCCGTCGGCCAGCGGGAGGGCGACACGGTGCTGCTCAACCTACCGCTGCACTACTCGTACGCTCTCGTGGCGCAGGCCCTCGCCGCGCTGGTCCGCGGCTCACGCCTCGTCATCACGGGTCCGCCGTTCACTCCGCGGACCTACGTCGAGGCGCTGCGCACCCACCAGGTCGCCCTCTCGTCCCTGACCCCGGCCGCGGTCGCACGGTTCATCGAGCAGGACCTCGCCCTGCCGGGCACACTGCGCACCCTGACCGTGGGGGGAGACCGACTGCCACCGGCCCACGTGCAGAGGCTGCTGGCGTCCCGGCATGGACTCGAGCTCTACCTCACGTACGGCCTCACCGAGGCCGGCCCACGGGTCACCACTCTGGCGGCGCACCGTGAGCCGCCCCGCCGGTACGCGTCCAGCGGCCTTCCGCTGCACGGAGTCCGTACGCGGCTGCGGCCGTCCGGTCTCGCCGACGGCTCCCAGGAACTCCTGGTGGAATCCAGCACGGTGCTCCGCCGCAGGGTGCCGGACGACCAGAGCAGTCCGCTGGTCGCACCGGGGACCATCGCCACCGGCGACCTCTTCACCATCGACGAGGACGGATACCACTACATCCAGGGCAGACTCTCCGACTCCATCATCGTCAACGGCGAGAAGGTCTGGCTTCCTTCGGTCCGCGCCGCCGCCGAGGCCATCCCGGGAGTGCGCCGGTCCACGAGCCGGGTGCACGCGGAGAACGGCGAGCACCGCTACGAGCTCGACGTGTACGTGGACCAGCCGAGTCCGGCGCTGGCCGCGGACATCAAGCGGACCCTCTACCGCCTTCTGCTCCGCAACGAGCGGCCGCACCGCATCACCGTACGGCCGGCGCGGACCACCGAGTGGCACAAGTGACAGCGCCCATGGGCCGGTCGGGGCCGGGTTGTGGGCCCGTGCGGGACCGTGGTGCGGCGGCCGGCAACGGCTACTGCCGCACTTCGTGGCGGCGGCCAGGGGCTCCAGCTCCTGGCGCACCTCGGAGATATGCGCCAGGTCGCTGAGATCTCCGTCTCCGCTCCACGGGACCTCCATGGACCCACGCCCCGCTGAACGCCCGCTTCGCCCGCACACGACGCGCCTTGGGTCACCGCGACGCCCACGCCTTGCCGGCGGGCTGGACGGTGTCCTCGCGCGGGGTGGTCCTCCGGGTGCGGAAGGACCACAGGACGTACAGGGCCAGGCAGTAGCCGAGGAGTTGGACGGAGAGATAGCTCCCGGTCCCGCCGCTCTCCACGACGGGAAGCACCACCAAGGGCGCGACGAACATGCCGAGGCCGTGCGCGAGCGACGTGGCGGCGGCATAGCCCTCCACCGCGCCCGGCGGAGCGGTCCGGGTGACGAGCGGTTGGACGCTGGGGGCTATGAGGCACTGCCCGACGGCGAACACGAGGCCGAACAGGACTCCCAGCAGCAGTCGTCCACGCGGCGCGGGGACCAGCAGGGCGCCCGCCAGGAAGGCCAGCGCCGCCATCCAGGCCACGATCGCCACCGACAGGGCACCTGTGTAGCCGACGCGTTCGACGGCACGCAGGGCGAGCCCCTGAAAGGCGATGATTCCGGCGGTGTTGCACGCGATGACGACGCTGATCGCCACCACCGAGAGGTGCGCGTCGCGCAGTACGGCGGGCACCACGGACTCGAACTGGCCGAGTCCGAAGATCACGAGGGCCGACTGGAGCACCAGCAGACGCAGGAACACGGGATCACGCAGGGCGGCGGAGCGCCTGCCCGGCGCGGCGGCGGCCTCGGTGTCGGCGTCGGTGGCGCTGGACACCGTGTCCCGTGGCTCCACGTGTGTCCGCCTGAGGCGGACCAGCATCACCCCGTACACCAGGTAGCTGGCGGCGTTGGCCGCCAGGCACACGGTGTAGCCGTCGTCACCGAGCCGCTGGACGGCCTGGCCGCCCAGCAGCGAACCGACCGTCATCATCAGCGCGGAGGCGCGGTGTTGGCCGGACAGCACACGGCTGAACGCCGCGTCGCCGAACGCCCTGGTCAGCAACGGGGTCTGGACAGCGTAGTAGATGCCCGTGCCCGCACCGGACAGGCAGGCGGCGGGCACCGTGACCGCCATCGAGTCCGCCGCCGTGAGCCAGGTCGCGCCCGCGGCCTGGAGGACGGTGGCGGCGACCGCGGTCGGGCCGGGTCCCCGGACACGGCCGATCCAGGCGGCTAACGGGTTGACCACGAGCCCGGAGAGCGCGAACAGCGCGAAGTAGAGGGAGACACCCGAGGTGGACACGCCGAGCGTCTCCCGCAGGTAGGCCACGATGAGGGGCAGCATCAGACCGCTGCCGAACGCGGTGGCACTCCAGCCGGTCAGGAACCCCCCGTAGCCGGGCAACGACGCGCGCGTGGATGTGGACCCTTGGGCAGAAGGCATACAAAAGTATCCAAACCGAGGCAGAACAGGACAAGCCTGACCATACCCTGTTGACCTGACGGGCCGTCGGGTCCCTGTCGCTGAGCGCCCCAACGGCAGCCCAAGGACGTGGGGCGAGCGGATAAGGACCTGGCGGGGAGGGTAACAAACCGTCGTAACGACAAAGCACGGCGGGAGAGTTATGAGTGAGCAGCGACGTGCGCGTTCCGCCCAGGGCTTGAGGATGCGGGTCTTCGGGACAATGGTCGCCTTACACGGGACTCGGGAGCTGTCGTTAGGCGCCCCGCGTCATCGAGCGCTGCTGGGACTCCTGATGGTGCGGCTGAACCAGGTCGTCCCCGTCCCCCAGCTCATCGAGGAGTTGTGGGGCGAACGTCCGCCCCGGCGCCCAACGGCCGCCCTGCACACGTACATCTGCCATCTGCGCCGTGCGCTCAGCTTCGGCGCGAGGCCGGGAGGCCCGTCGATGCTGGTGCGCCACCAGTCGCCCGGCTACGTCCTCGCCCTCGACCCGGACCAGGTCGACGCCCACCGGTTCGAGCGGTTGGTGAGCCAGGCACGGCGCGACATGGCGGCCCAGGACCACCGGGTGGCGCAGGACCGGCTCAGCGCCGCCCTGGCGTTATGGCGGGGTGCCCCCTACCTGGAGCTCGTCGACTACGCCCCGATGGCCGAGGAGAGCGCCCGGCTGGAGCAGGCGCGGTTGGCCGCCGTGGAGTTGCACGCCGAGGCGTCCCTCGCGCTCGGGGAGAACGACGCCGTCGTGGCGCGGCTCCTTCCGGAGGCCCAGCGGCACCCGATGCGCGAATGCCTGATCGCGTATCTGATGACCGGCCTGTACCGGCTGGGCCGACAGGCCGACGCGCTGCAGCTGTTCGAGCGGACGCGTGCGCACCTGGCGGAGGAGCTGGGAGTGGACGCCGGCGCCGAACTCCAGCGGGTCCACGCCGCCATACTGCGGCAGGAGCTGCCGTTCGGGGACCGTCCCGCCACGCGTGTGGACGTGACCGCGGGCGAGGACCTGGCTGACGCGACGGCCTTACCGCAGGCGGAACCCCCCACGGGTGGCGGCCACAAGGACATGGTGACGTACGGCGCGCGGACGGCCCGGTCGGCCCTCTCCCATGAGCGGGCGGAGCCGGGTGCCCGGGCTGCGGTTCCGCACACTGCCGGCGTCCCGCACAGTGACGCCGTTGGGCACAGTGCCGGGGTTCCTCACGCAATGACATCGTTGCCATTCGTCGGCCGCACCTATGAGCTGACCGTACTCGGTGCCTGGGCGGACGCCGCCCTCTCCGGCGAGGGCGGTCTGGCCGCGGTGACGGGCCAATCCGGGATCGGCAAGACCCAGTTGACGGTGGAAGTCACGCGTGGGGCGCGGGAGGCCGGGCACGAAGTGATCGGCGTCTCCTGCCCCGGGGAGGACGGTCCGGCGTACGGGGTGTGGGCCCGGATACTGCGGCAGCTCTCCCACACACGCCCCGAGGCCTTCCGTACGGTCAGCGCACGGTACAGCGGTCTGCTCGGCGGCCTCCTGTCCGACGTGCCGTCAGACGCGGCGGAGGACGTGCAGCCGCCGCTGCAGGCGCCCTTCCTCGTCGAGGACGCCGTGTGCGTCATCCTCGTCGCGCTGGCCCGGCAGAAGCCGTTCCTGCTGGTGCTGGACGATCTGCAGTCGGCCGACTGCTCCTCCCTGAACCTGCTGCACCTTCTCACGTGCAGATTGCCCGAGGTGCCGCTGGGCGTCCTGGTGGCCAGCGCCGACCCGGGCCCGGCGTCCGAGAGCACACCGCAGACGGCGCTGGACCATCTGCTGACCAGCGCCCGGACGTTGATCCTGCGGCTGGGCGGCCTCTCCGAGCAGGCGGTCGCCACACTGGTGGCCACTCAGGTCGACGCCGATGTCGATGCCGAGGCGACGCTGGCGCTGCACAAGCGCAGCGGGGGCAGCCCGTGCGCTCTGCGCCGGCTGTTGTAGCCGGCGTGAGGAATGTCCGCGCCCAGGTCGTGTCCGCTCTACCCGCTCGCGAAGCCCGCGTCCATGGCGCCTGTGAGCGCCTTCGGGCGGGGCGTTGCGGCCTGGCGGCAGTACGGGGCCTGCACCGGCTCCGTGAAAATCCCAAGAGACCGTGTAGAGCGCCTGGAGGACGGCACCGAAGTCCGATTCGGGGGGCTTCTCAGCAACACCAAGCGTGGCGCGGCGTACGCTGACCGGGCCAAAGGCGCCCCCGCACGCCGGAAGTCGCACCCACCGGCACGTGGGTGCGACTTTGCAGCGGCCGTGACGGGACTGGTCAGCTCCCACGGGTGACTGCTACCTGCGGGGGCTGATGCTGGACGGCCGCCGTAAGTCGATCCAGGCCATGGCCGCTCGGCCGCCGGACCGAGCTGGGCGGCGAGCTGGAGCTGGGCGGCTTGAAGTCGGTGCGGGTGACGGCGGCGGGGTCGTTTGTGGCCTGCCTTGGGTATCGGCCAGTTCCATGCGTGTGCTGATCCAGCGCACCGAGGACGGCGGCATTCCGATCGGATTCGGCCAACTCGGCGACATCGCCGTCCAGTTGTTGCTGCCGTTCCTCGCCGGGCAGATGCTTCGGCGCTGGATCTCCGACTGGCTCGGCCGACACCGCGCTGTGATCAGCGTCTGCGACCGGGCGTCGATTCCGCTGGTGGTCTACTCGGCGTTCAGCCGGGGCATGACCACCGGCATCTGGCAGCGCGTCTCACCGGCGCGGCCGGCGCTCCTCGGCACGCTGTGCGCCCTGCTGCTGGGTGTCGTCCTGCTCCTGGCCAACCGCTGTGCGCGCGTGTTGCGCCTGCCCCGCGGACCGGGTGACCGCGGTCCTCTGCGGTGCCACCAAGAGCCTGGCCAGCGGACTGCCCATGGCCTCCGTGCTGATTCCGGCGGGCCGGTCGCCGTGATCGTACTGCCCCTGATGCACACCCTTCAACGGCAGGCTGACTCCACGTTTTCCACGCCGTGGGCCCGGTCGGCAGGGGGGCGTTGTCCCCTTGGGTCGACGCCTTCGGCGTGGGGCTGGGGAAGGGTGCCGACCCAGATGCTGATGGCGTCGCTGGGGGCGACGGACGAGGGGGTCCACGCTGACCTTCTGAACAGCGATGACGCGCTGACCGCTCAAGCCCGCCAGATCGCGTGTCTCCGGCCGCAGGAGACCCTGACGCTCCGCGGAGCGTTGATTACTAGACCTTGAAAGTCTAGTCTCGACGGAACACATCGTGACCGGCCCCCAATGGAGGATGCGTGAGAGCCGCCGACAGCACGGCACGCGTTGGCCGCCTGGTCTGGATGGACACGGACCTGTGGAAGCGGCGAGTGAAGCAGCGCGCCGAGGGCAACGGCCTGGCCCGAGCCCGCTCGCGGGTCCTCGAGGCACTCCTGGCGGCGTACGCCGAAGGGTCGCTCGGCGCGCCCGTACCGGCCGGCAGCACGTTCGGCACGGTGGAGCGGGGCGGGTGCCGTGTCTACCTCGATGACAGCGTGTGCGAAAGGGCAGAGGCCAGGTGGAAGATTCAGGAGCAGGCCCGTCGAGGAGGCGACCCCGGGTTCGGACTGCTGTGTGAGGTGCTGCTGAGGGAGTATGCCGAGGGGCGCGTCGAGCTGCGGATCACCGCGGCTCCCACCGGGAGCGCTGGAAGCGTGGCGGCATGAGTGAAGCAGCAGCGGACGGGCACGAAGCCCTGATTCCGCAGCCCAATGCCACGGCGGAGGAGCTGCGCGCGGCTGTGGTGCAGATCGCGCCGAACCAGGTGGCCGTGTTCGACGCCGAGCGGACGGCGGCGGTGGAGGCGGCCCGCAGCCAGGTCGACGCGGCCCCCATGCGCCGGTTCCTGAGGCGGTGGGCACTCGCGGTGGCGATCGAGCGCGTTCCTGCGCGGGCGGCGCGACTGAGCGAGCTGGAGGCCCGCGCGGGGCAGGTGGAGAGTCTGGCCGAGGGACGTGCCATCGCCGCCGAGGTGGCGGCCATCCATGCGGAGGCAGCGGCCGAGGCCGGGATCGACAGGCGGACCGCCGGGTGACCGAAGACGCCGGACAAGGGTGGCGCTGGGAGTACGAGCCCGACTACGAGCACGTGGCGAAGGGGCTGTCCGAACGCGTGGTCGGGGAGGTGGAGCGGCTTGCCGGTCAGCTGGTGGACCTGGCCGAGATGGGCATTGACATCACGGCCATCGGAGACGGTCCGAGGCCGGGAGCCGCAGGCGGTGTGCGGCGCCTACCGGTCCTGGACGACGGATTCATGCTGGTCCTGCCACTCCCCCGGCTGCTCCTTGTCGCCGTCACATACGTCTGCCCCCCGTTCGCCGACTTGTAGGTTCTTCCGCATCGTGCGGCCGTGACCCCGAAGGCGTCGGCATACCTGTGCCCCGCGCTCGACCAGCTGGGCGTCCAGGTGCGTGCCGGGGTCGAGGTGGTGAAGGTGCTGCCCGACGCGGTGACAAGTCACGCAGGGCGGCGGCGTGCCGCGCTGCCGCCTGCACGGTCCAGCCGTGCCGGGCCAGGCTCGGTGACCCGGCCGATACCGCTGGGACATCCAGTGATCAGGACAGGCGCGGATGGCGGTTGTCGCATGCGGATCTCCTGCGGGGTGTGGCCGCCGCGTTCCATACTCGCGGATCCTGGACAGGCGGACCGGACGGAGACAGAGGGTCCTCAAGGTCCAGGAGGGCCGCGCCCGCGGTGCTCGTGGCCGCCCCTTGCCGGACCCGGGCGGCGGTCGGCGGACCCGCGCCGTCCGCCGAGGCCAGCAGCATGGAGGCGGCCTCCGAGACAAGGGCGGCGACGTTGCCACCGCCTGTCAGCTGCCCGTCCTCGGCCCGGCGCCGGGCCTGAACATGGTGCTCGCCGCCCCGGGCCGGCATGTGCTGCACCAGATCCCCTACAGCGAGCAGCTCATCTCCCGTCGCTCCGAGGGCTGGGCGGCGGCCGCCCCTGACTGGCGGCCGACGCCCGCGCCGCGGCCCGGCGGCGAACTGGTGCCGCCCATCCAGGCCGCGGTGAACTTCGCCTTCACCCCCATCGAGCTGAACCACCGACCCGTTCGGCGCCACCGTCGTGCTGATGGACAAGGACGGCTACAGCGTGCGCCTGACCGAAGCGTGCGCCCGCTGACCCGCCCGTGGCACGCAGCTTCGACGACGACGCGTCCCGCCGGATTCGGCGCGCGGACCTGGATGGGCAGACCCGGGGGGAGATGGCATGGCGATCTCCGCTCACCAGCTCCTCGCGTGATGAGGCGCTGAGTTGTTCACGTGGCGGCGGGTGGATCCAGCGCACGCCTTGGGGCATCGGGTGACTTCAGGGGTGTGTGAGGGTGTCGAGTTGTGCAGTGAGGTCGGGGTGGGTGGTGGTCAGGTGGGGGCGGACGGCGTTGAGGGGGCGGATGAGCTCGGCGGGGTCGTCGTGGGCAAGGGCCGCGCGGAGCTGGCTGAGCGGGAGTCGGGCCGTGGGGGGCAGGTCGGTGAGGGCGGTGATCTGGCCGGCGATGCGGCGCAGGTCGGCTGCGTTGTGGCGGGCCCAGATGGCGGTGGTGCGTTCGGCGGCGCGGCGTTCGCGGGTGGCCTGGACGCGTTGTTCGCCGGTGGTTCCGGCGGGCCCGGGGCGGCCGCGCAGGTAGCGGCGTTCGGCGGCCTGGCGGCTGGCGACGCCGAGGGGGTGGGCGAGGTCGGCCCAGCTGGCTCCCGCCTCACGGGCGGTTTCGATCAGGCCGGTCTCCCATCCGGCGAGTTGCTCGCGCACCTGCCGCAGCAGCATCAGGGAGGCCAGCGCCTGCTCCGCCCTGGGGCCGGGCGCATCCCGGGTGTCCGGGGACTCCCGCTTGGCATCGCGCAGGGCGTCGTCTATGGCGTGCAGGGCCGCCGCGGCGGCGAGGAACGACGCCGGGCTATGGGCGTTCGTACTGGTCGTGGACGGCTGATCGGCTGCGGTCACGGGCACCTCCCTCTTGTCGTCATCCAATGGACGACATCATGTTTGTCATCCATTGGATGACATGCTACAACGGTGTCAGTGAGGCGCATTGGCAGCAACTGCCTGAATCTGCTGGAGGTGTTTTCACGATGTTGATGCGCACTGACCCCTTCCGTGAGCTGGACCGGCTGGCGCAGCAGCTGATGGGCCCGGGCACCTGGTCCCGCCCGTCGGCGATGCCGATGGACGCCTACCGCGAGGGCGACGAGTATGTGGTGGCCTTCGACCTTCCGGGCGTCACCGCGGACGCGATCGACATCGACGTCGAGCGGAACATGCTCACCGTCAAGGCCGAGCGGCGGCCGGTGGCGAAGAGCGACGACGTCCAGATGGAGCTGTCCGAGCGGCCGCTGGGGGTCTTCTCCCGCCAGATCATGCTCGCCGACACCCTCGACACCGAGCACATCCAGGCCGGCTTCGACGCGGGCGTACTCACCCTGCGCATCCCGATCTCCGAGCGCGCCAAGCCCCGCAAGATCTCCATCGGCGTCGGATCCGGCCAGAAGGAGATCTCCGGCTGACACCGGCCGGACGAGTGCGGAGGGCGGTCACCTGATCTCCCCCTCATCCCGCTCTCCGCACCCCCTGGGCAGCCCGAAGAAGAAGGGGTGGCGGCCGAGACAACTCTGCGACGCGCAGCATTCCCCGGCCACGTGAAGGAACGCGGCGAGTACGACACTGCGGAGAGCGCGCGGCCCGTATGGTGTTCGCTCTCCTCGGTGCCCACCCGGTCGGCGACGTCCGCACTCAGTCGGCAGCGCGCCTGCCTGAGGCGTTCGCCCTGATCCTGCTCAACCCGCCGCAGAGCGCGGAGCCGCTGCCCTCAGGAGCGGTTCGTCCGCGCAACCGCCGCGTGGATCGAGGACACCGCCGAGCAGACCGCGGCCTGGGGCGTCAGCGCCGGGCCGTCCACCGCCGCCGACGCCGCCGACGAGGACCTGCCAGCCAGCTCCTGCTCCAGCTACCCGTCGGCTACGACCTGCTCTTCGGCCGTCCCCAGCCCACCTGACCATCCCGCACCCCGGTGCCCGAACACCGGCCACAGCAAGAAAGGCAAACCCCCAGTGATCTCCGACCGGCAGGCACCGCCCCAGCAGCCGTACGGGACGGCATACGAGCAGATGCTGGAAAGGGTCCGCTACGAGGGCGCCTACCCCACCCGCGAGAGAGCCGACGAAGCCGTCCGCCTGGTTCTCGCCGGACTGGGGCGCCAGCTGACCGGCGACGAACGCGTCGACCTGGTCGGCTGCCTGCCTCTGGAAGCCGCACACGTGCTGGCCGAGCAGATCCCCGACCCTCAGCCGCTGACCGGCTGGTCCTTCGTCGAGGACCTCGCCGCCCGCACCGGCGCCTCCCTGGCCACCACCCGCTGGGACACTGGCTCCGTCTTCTGTGCCGTCGCCGCCTACGCCGGCCCGGACCTGCTCACCCGCATCCTCCACCAGCTCCCCACCGGCTACGCCCTGCTGTTCGGCCGCCCCGAACTCACCACCCAGGCCGCATAGACGGCGCACGGGCGGCCAGACGCCCGGTGCAGGCGTCGATACAGGCCCCAAGGTCTTGTGGTCCTTGGGGCCGTCCCCGTGCAGCGCCGCGGACACGCGGGCACGGCTGCGGCGCGGCACGGCGGGGTCTTGCTCCTCGGCCGGCTTGAGCGGCTGCTCCTCGAGCAGGGTGATCGGCGGAGGTGGTCCGGCACTTCCCCCGACCGGTAGACAGGCAGCCACCTCTTGTGGTCGCCCGCCGATCCGCGCGTGGTGGGCGGCGGAAACCTCGTCGCACTCGGTTCGTCATGCTCGGCATGCTCAGCCATCCGACTCCTCAGGGACGGCGGGCGGCTTGGCCCACAGCCGGATCAGCCGGGCGGGCTTGTCGTGACCGCCGCTGCCGAAGCGCTCGCCCGCCGCGGTAACCCACAGAGTGTCCGGATCCTCCGGATCAATCGCCACGGAGGTGCTGGTCTCGACGCCCTGGTCGGCGCGGGCGATCTCCGTACGCCGTCCGTCCGGAGCCAGCCGCAGCACACTGTCGAACATGTGGGTGGCCAGATAGAGGGTTCCGTCGTCGTGCACCGCGAAATCGTCCGTTCATGGGCTTCCCCACGACACCCGCCGCGCCGACCCCGTGCTACTCGCCGACTCGATGGTCGAGGACGTTCAGCCCATCTCCGTGACTCCAGCAGCGACCTGATACAGCGACGAAAGGCAAGCATCATGCGCAAGCGCTCTCTCGCTCTCGCGGTCTTATCCGCCGCCTTCGCAGGCATCGCCCGCGCCCAGCACGTCGGCGACCGGCAACAGTGCCTGTCCGGACGGCAACTTCTGCCTGTAGCCCACCTTCGCGTCCTACCCCACACCCGTCGAAACCCCGGTCCTGCTGACCAGTGGTGACTGGTCTGGAAACGTCGACGGGCTCGTGTTCCAGAACACCGGGTCCCGCGCCGTCGACGTGGAATACACCACTTACATGAACAACGGGACCGTCCCGGTGGATGGCACAGTGTGTGTCACGAGGGACAAGGTCAGCAGGCAGTTCTTCTACAACCCGACGACCGTGCACAAGGTCACGTGGCGCGCCGACAACACGTGCTGACATGACCGCACAGCGGGCACTCCCCAGCCGAAGCGCCCGCTTCCTCCGCAGCCCCGGGCGGATCTTGGTCACAGCGAGGCGACGGAAGGTGCCCGGCGTCACGTCCTGGAAGGGGACGACCCGCACCCCGTCGATCGAGCAGGGCCGGTCAGCGTCCCCGGCCCTGGGGGAACTGCCCGAGGTGAACCGCACGATGGACGACCACCGCCAGGCCCCGGATGTCCTCAGTGAAGGCGTCGACGCGGATCCGGCGTCCGCTGTGCAGCCGGATCTCGCACGTAGAGCCCATGCCCCGGGCGTCGGCGAGCGGTCGGCCGTCGCCGCCAGACGTACTCACCTGCGCGACGTCCCCCCAGGGGATCACGGTCGCGGTGCCCGCCACCCGGTGGGTGAACCCCCGCTCATGAAGGTCGAAGCACTGCTCCCGGGTACGGAACGCCTGCACCAGGCGCCAGATCCCCAGACCCCACCCCACCAGGCCGACCCCCAGTAGCAATCCCGCCAGCCCCGGCGCCCCCTCGGTAGTGCCCACCGACGCGATCGCCACCGGCACCCCGAAGGCCGTGCCCGCAGCCCCCACCAGCAACCAGACACCAGCCTGCCGCAGGCGTCGCGCGCCGTCCGTACGGTGCTCCCGCACGAACCTCCCCAACTGCTTGGCCGCTTCCGTACGCCTCATCGGGCCCCTCCCAGGTCGTGGACACCTCAAACTATGGCCCCCGTAGCCGACCCATCCACCCCTACTGCGGGCGTTGCGGGGACCCTCGATGGATACCGATCCAGAGCCGATCCATGGCCGATGCCCCATACGGCCTTCGCCCCCCGTTGCCGGGCCTCACCGGAGTTCCCGCCGCTCGTGGAACGCACATTCCGACAACGCGGAGAAAATTTCCGGTGTCGTAGAGCTGAACGCGAAATGGGAATTCGAAAAGATCGGTGACAGGGCATGGGAGTGGCACAACCCCGCGCGGATCTTCCTCGTCGAAACGGGTGATCGGAAATCAGATCCACTCCCCACGGAGGTTCTTCGTGTCCACCCTTGGCCCGCGTTCCCGCCGCGTCCGCCCGGTCGGCGTCGCCGCCTTACTGGCCGTCGCGGCCAGCACCGGACTCTTCGCCTGGAACGCCCAGGCCGCCACCTCGCCCGCGTCGCCGTCGCCGGTGTCGTCGACCGCGTCTCCGGCCACCGTGACCGTCACCGACGGAGCGATGGCCTACGCGGCGGCCGATGGGCAGACCAACAAGCTCACCATCAAGCGGATCAGCGAGACCGACACCACGCTGACCTTCGGCGTCGACGACGTGGTCGAGATCACCGCAGGCACCGACTGCACCCACCCCACCACAACCGACCTGACGTATGTGACCTGCACCGTGCCCGTCCCCGACCCGGACCACGGCGGCGCCCAGGGCAACGTCGAACTCGGCGACGGCAACGACAGCGCCAAGGTCTCCGGCGGCGATGTGAACATCGACGGCGGGACCGGCGACGACACCATCACCGGCGCCTCCGTCGCGGTGGGCGGCGACGGCGACGACACCATCAGCCACGCCACCGACGCGAACGGCAACGCCGGCAACGACACCATCACCGACTCGTTCGCGGTGTGGGCCGGGGACGGCGACGACATCGTCACCGGCGATGACGTGGCCAACGAGATCTACGGCGGCCCCGGCGACGACCACCTCGACGGCGCCGGCAACGATGACACGATCGACGGCCAAGAGGGCGACGACACCATCAAGGGCGGACCGGGCAACGACTACCTCTTCGGCGGCCCCGGACAGGACGACATCGACGGCGGCCCCGGCGACAACGTCATCGACCAGGACGGATCCGTCCCTGAGGGGTTCTGAGGGAACCTCAGGGGACCCGCAAGGGACCTCAGGAACCTGAATGACAAGACGGCCCGGGTCGACGACCCGGGCCGTTCCGCCGCCGAGGCCGCCCGCATCAGCCGCGCCGACGCCACGGGCGCCGCCAGACGTCCGGCCCGGAAAAGCGTCACCCCCTGTCGGCCGAGGAAACCGGCGTCGGCTGAGGAGTGACCGGCCCTGCATCGCATGCCGCGTGGTTCTGAGCAACTCGCGGGGGCCGGAATCCCTGACCGATCCGGTGGCCGAACTGGGCGAGCGGGCGAGCGCGGCGACCCCGGCGGAGGCCGCGCTCGCGGGTGACCTGGTCGTGGTGAGCGTGCCCCTGTACGCCGTCCGCGATGTCCCCACCGCGGAACTGGCGGGCAAGGTGGTCCTCGACACGAGCAACTACTTCCCCGAGCGGGACGGCAGGGTCCCCGAGTTGGAAAGTGGCGAGGTGACCGTCAGCGAACTACTCCAGGGACACCTGGAGAAGTCGAAGGTCGTCAGGTGCTTCAACAACCTGTACTACCGCCACATGTCGCTCCTGGCACGCCCTTCGGGCGCACCGGACCGCACCCACCTGACGATCGCGGGGGACGACGCGGAGGCCAAGACGGCGGCAGCCGAGTTCATCGGCAGCATCGGCTACGGCGTCGTCGACGCCGGGCCCCTCGCGGAGGGATGGCGGTTCGAGTTCGGCCACCCCGCCTACGCGGTGTACACCGACGATACGACTGAGCAGGACGCGAACGGGATCCACGGCCCCGCGATCAGTACGGCCGACGAGGTGAGGGAAGCACTGGCGAAGGTCAGGCGCTGAGCCGGCTCGCTCAGCACAAGCTCGCCGCAGCGCGCGACCGCGACTGCTGCCCGCGGCCGCCGCCCGCGGCCGCCGCCCGCGCCGTCTTCGCCCGCAGCTCTTCGATCGCGGCCTGCCCATCGCCGAACGCCTTCTCGGGCTCGCGCATCGGAGGAGCCTGCGTTCTGCCGCTCGGTGGCGGCCGCGATCCGCGGGTCGAGGACACGCTCCGGCATGCTCTGGCCTGGCGAGCGGCCGGGGCCTGCTGGTCGCCCGGCGACGCGGCCTCCCGCGCACGGACCGGCGCCTCGGGAGCGGCCGGCCACAGGTCCGGGTCGGCGACCGCCGAGGCGGAGCCGACGTCGCCGGGTGCGGGCGACAGGACGTGCACGGTGCGCACCTTCGAGCCCGGCGCTTCCGCGTCGGCCGCCGCGGTCGGCTTCGGTGCGCTCCAGCGCAGCTTGGTGCCGCAGGCCGGGGCGTCGGGGACGACGTCCAGGCGGCCGGTGTCCGCATCGAACTTCACCGCTTGGGCGTGGCCGGTGAGTTCAGGCGCGGCGCGGTGAGGATGGCGTCCCACTGCGCGAAGACGCCGCCGCCAGCGGCGGCCGGGGCGACCATGCCGCGCTCGGTCATCATCCAGCTGGTCGCGCTGCCGAGCCCTGGCGGGTCTTGCCTGCGTCGATGCGGGCCCAGATCGCGGCCAAGTTGTGCCTCCGTACGGTGCGCTGCTGGTGCCTCCTGACGGACGACCCTCGCTGTCGACTCGCTACGGAGCGATCATTCGTAATGATGGGAGGCGTGATCACGGGGCCGTGTCGGCCTGCTGTCAGGTGTTCTCACCGGGCCAACGCGAGCAGTTCATCGATCACCGGCTCCTCACCACCGTTACCGAGGTGGGCGATGGCCGCGAACGGGGCGATCACCCGGCTCCAGGCGTGAAGCCGGTCGCCATCGAGCTCGCACGCCGCCGCCACGCGCGCGCAGCGGGTCTCGACGCCCTCCAGCCCGGCGCCGGCCACGACGTAGTCCACCGCGTCAAAGCACGGATCACCCACACATGCCTTCGGATCGATGGCCATCAGACCGCGCTCCGCGCCACCGTCGAGCACATTGCCCAGGTGCAGGTCACCGTGGAGCAACACGGTTGTCGCTTGCGTGTCCAGCAGCCGCTCACACCGCTGAATGGCCCTGCTCCACGCAGTGGCATCGATACGTGCACTGATCGCAGGCTCGGACAGCCGCCTGCCGACACGAGCGAAGGCCTCCTCGCACCGGCCGCGCAGCACACGCGGCGGCCGCGGAGGCGGAGCGACCCCGTGCAACGCGGCGAGCAGATCCGACCACTGCCCGGGAAGCGAAGCAGCAGGCATGTCCTCCGCCGGCGTTCCGGGCACGACCTCTTCCATCACCATTGCGCCCGCGTCCTCGTCGACGGCCAGCACAGCGGGCACCCGGCCCGAGGCAGCGAACCACCCCAACATTCCGGCCTGCTCGGCCAAAAGGGCCCGCTCCGGACTGAGCTTCAGCACCGCGGGCGTGCCGTCGGGCCATTGGCACCGCAACGCGACCGACGAGGCACCATCCGGGAGGGATTCACCGAGGGAAAGGTCCCAACGGGACGTCAACCGTGCAATCAGGTTCGGCGCTTCAGCGCACCATTCGGCGACCTGCGGACCGAATCGACGAACGAGCCGCGTGGTTACGCTGTCCACATCCACCAATAGTCGTTTCACACGGGCCAGTCTGCCCAGTCTGCCGCTCCTACGACTCCGCCTCTGCTCCGCCGCTGCCCGGCTCCTCACCACCGCCCGCAGGCACCACCTGAGATTCACCACCCACCGGCCCCCCGCGGCCCGACACGGGCCGTCACGAAAAGTGAGACCGTGTGCTCCCTGCGTACGCGGTGCCCCGACTATGCGGGACGCGCGCCGGACGGGACGGGACGGGTGGCGTGCGCGGGGACGTACGATCCGGGGCCGCGGGGGTCGAGGTCTCTTTCGACGGGGGGACGACCTGGCGCGAGGCCTCGCTGAGCGGGCATGGCGACGGCCGGTACACCGCACGGTGGTTCAACCCGCGGTCTGCGGAAGGCCAGGACGTGACCCTGCGGCTGAGCGCGCGGGACGCGGAAGGGGGGACGCTCACCCAGACCGTGGAGGGCGCGTACCGGACGGCCAATGTTTCCGGGTGGTCACGGCCCAGTATCCGCACGCTGTCCGCCAGCAACTCGGCATACGACTCCGCGGCAGCGGCGGGGTCCCCCGCCTCGCCACGCCACTCGGCCAGGGCCCCTCGGGCGGCGAGGGTGTTGGGGTGGTCGGAGCCGAGCCGGCGGCGGGTGGTGGCGGACATCCGCCGAAAGTAGGCGGTGGCGGCGGCGACTCGGCCCGATTCGCCGAGGCTGGTACCCAATCGGAACAGAACCGGATGGACGCCCGGCCGGTGCAGTGCCTCGTCGGCACAGGCGGCGAGAGCGGCTGTGTTGGTACGCAGTGCCGCGGCGAGGGCGGTGTCACGTTCAACGGCGGGCCGGCGTGGCCTTGCGGACTGGCAGGCGATGGCGGGGGACGCGACGGGTGCCGCGGAAGCCCTTGCCTCCTTGGTGCCGCTGGTAACCAGGGTGCTGGGTCCCCATCACCCGGCGACCCTTGCGACCCGCCGTAGCGCGGCCAGTTGGCAGGGCACGGCGGGAGATGCCGCCGGAGCCGCTACGGCGTACGGGCGACTCCTGGCGGACACATTGCGTGTGCTGGGCGCCGATCACCCGGCCACGCTGGCCACCCGCCATAGCCATGCCCACTGGCAATGCCTGGCCGGAGACGCGGCCGGCGCCGCGGACGAGTATGTCCACCTGCTGCACGCGCGTATGCGGGTGCTCGGGCCCGACCATCCGAGCACCCTGCGGACCTGGCATGACGTGGCGTGGTGGCGCGGCGAGGCGGGCGACCCGACAAGTGCCGCACAGACTCTCACGGACGTCGTGGAAGCATGCCGCCGCGTACTGGGCCCCGATCACCCCTTCACCTTCACCGGCCGACTCACCCAAGCCCATTGGCGCGGCCTGGCGGGGGACGCGATCGGTGCCGCGGAGAGCATCGCCGAGCTGCTGCCCGACATGGCTCGGGTGCTGGGCCCCGATCACCGTGACATCCGCACGGCCCGCGACCAGCTGGCCCGCTGGCGTTCCCGGGCCGCGGAACGGTGCGGCGCCCCCGCCTGTTCGGCGGACTCGAAGGCAGCCGCCCGGTCGCTCGGTCGCCCGCGAGCTCGGCGGCCAAAGGCTTCCGAAGGCTTCCGACCTCGGCGAAAAGGTCAGTGCGTGAAGGTGCGGCGGTAGGCGGTGGGGGTGGTGCCCAGTGCGCGCCGGAAGTGCAGCCGCAGGTTGGCCGGCGTGCCCAGTCCGCAGTCCCGCGCCACCCGTTCCACCGAGTGGTCCGTGGTTTCCAGCAGTTCCCGCGCCTTGCCGAGGCGGGCGTTGAGCAACCACTGCAACGGGGTCGTGCCCGTCTCCTCGGTGAACCGGCGCATGAAGGTGCGCTGCGAGAGACCCGCGTGCCGGGCGAGCACGCGGAGGGTGAGCGGCTCGCCGAGCCGGTGCAGGGCCCATTCCCGGGTACCGGACAGCGACGCCTCACCCGCCACCGCGACGGGAGCCGGCACGTACTGGGCCTGCCCACCGTCCCGGTGTGGGGCGGCCACCAGACCGCGGGCGATCTCGTTGGCCACCACCGCCCCCAGGTCGCGGCGCACGAGGTGCAGACACAGGTCGATGCCGCAGCACACCCCGGCCGAGGTGAGCACATCGCCCTCGTCGACGTAGAGCACGTCGCGGTCGACCTCGACGGCCGGGAAGTCCCGCTCGAGCTCGTCGATGTGCTTCCAGTGGGTCGTGGCGTGCAGCCCGTCCAGCACACCCGCCGCGGCAAGTGCGAAGGCGCCCGTGCAGATCGACACCACCCGCCGGTCTCGGTCGCGGGCCTCGGCCAGCACGCCGAGCACGGCCTCCGGCGGCCGTAGAAGCGGTTCGTACCCCGGCACGATCACGGTGTCGGCGGCGCGCACCTGTTCCAGGTCCCCGTCGGCGACCAGGGCGAAGCCCGCCGTGGTGGCCACCTTCGCGTCCAGCGCGCACAGGGTCATCTCGTAGGGGGTTTCCGGCCGGGTGGTGAAGATCTGCGTCGGGATCGCCAGGTCGAGCGGGGTGACCCCGTCCAGCGCCAGGACCGCGACTCGATGCACTGCCATGGCAAGATTCTATCGAAGCGAGGAAATTTTGCCTCTCGCCAGGTCAGGGCGGTCGCGGCCAGGCTGAAGACATGACCGGACCTACCCGCGAGGCGACCGCCGACCTGATCACGCTGCCCGGCACACCGCTTGCCGACGCCGTCATGGATCTCATCCGGCCGGTGGAAACGCCGTCCGTGTTCAACCACAGCATCCGCAGCTACCTGTTCGCCCGGCTGGCGGCCGGCCGCCTCGGCCTGGCCGTCGGCCACGACTACCACGACGACCTGTTGTTCGCCGCGTGCGCGATGCACGACCTCGGCGTGGCGTCGGACGGCCCGCACAGCCAGCGGTTCGAGGTCGAAGGCGCCGACCGGGCCGCGGCATTCCTCATCGACCGCGGAGTGCCCGCGGCCGAGGCCGACCAGGTCTGGCAGGCCATCGCCCTGCACACCTCGCCGGGTATCGCGGAACGCCGTGGCACGCTGTGCGTGCTCGTCCGCGAAGGCGTCGCCCTCGACTTCGGCGGCCCATTGGGCGCCGGCCACATCGACGCCATCACCGATGAGCAGGCCAACGCCGTGCACACCGCCTATCCACGGCTGGACATGGTCCGCTCACTCACCGACGCGATCGTCGCACAGGCAGCGAAGAACCCGACGAACGCACCCCGGTATGCCATCCCCGGCGAATTCCTCCGCGAACGCGAGACCTTCGGCCGGACCCGGCTGGAGCACGCCTGCCGTTCGTCCCGCTGGGGCGACTGACCCCACGGACTCCACGACCCCTCAACAAAGAAAACGGCCGCCTCAACAAGGAAAAGGAACCACCCCAATGACCGTCCACACCATCGAGGTCCCCGAGGACAACGCCGTCTTCGGGCACACCACCAGCGCCTTCGCAAGCTTCGGCTACTCCGCCGCGGTCCGCGCGCACGGCCTCCTGTTCATCGCCGGAACAATCGGCCGCCGCGCCGACGGAACCATCCCGGACACCATCGAGGAACAGACCGAGATCGCCATCCGGAAGATCGAAGAGATCCTTCGACTGGAGAACCTCGACCTGTCCGCCCTCGTGGACATCACCAGCTACCACGTCGACATCCGCCAGCACCTGCCCGGCTTCATCGAGGCCAAACAGCGCCTCGTCAAAGCTCCCTACCCGACCTGGACGATCATCGGGGTCAGCGGCCTCGCCAGCCCGGGACTCCTCGTCGAAATCCGCGCGACCGCCGCCTACCCCGACGGCGCATCCCGATAGACCGGCTGGGTGAGCCGCCGGCCGGGCGGCCCGGTTCCTCAGAGCCTCCGCGCAAGCGGAGGTGAACCGTCCTTGCGGAAGACGCCGGTCTGCCGGGCTTGGGAATCCGTAGGCCGCGCTACACATCCGTTCGCCGTAGCTACACGAGAACAAGGCCCAGGAGAGATTCACTCTCGTGCGTCGCGCAGCTTGAGAATGTATGTCGCGGTGAGCGCAACGGCACGGTCCTCATCATGTGACAGATCCGCGAGGGCACGTGACGTCCGGATCCCCGGGATGTCCGCGAGCGCCTGTGCCAGCCGTCGACGTGCGGACGCTCCCATGGTGCCTCGGGAGAGGCGGTCGAGGAGCCCAGTGGCGATCTGATCCGCCAACTCGGGATCACTCGCCAGCGCGCTCAGTGCGTCAGCCGCGTCGGCGTCGTTCCGCTCCTCGACGATCATGTCGATGAGTGTCGGGACCGCGTCGGCCACGCCACGTGCCCCGAGCGCCAGAGCCGCGTACCTGCGGACCGCCATATCGGATTGCGTGAGGGCATCCCGCAGCAGTGCGGTCGCCTCATCATACGGAATCTCGGCGATGGACTGGACGGCACGTTTCCGCACCTCGGCCGCAGGTGAGCCGAGGCCCTCCGCCAATAGTGCCAGCGCGTCCTCTCCCGATCGTGCCAGAGCCCAACGAAGGGCCCCGGCGACGTTCGGGTCCGACTCGCTCAGCACGGCCTCGGCCAGTGCCTCCACCGGCACGGGAACGTCCTCCACCGCGGACAGGGCCGCCCGCTGCCGCGTTCCCGCGCTCTTCGATCCCAACGCCTGGAGGAGCGCGACGATCTGGAGGACCTCCTCCCAGCCCGCGGGTTGCGCGGCACCGATCCGACGGAGTCGCGTGAGCAGCTTCGTCTCCGCCGCGATGCGGTCTCGCGTCTGGCGGATGAGGTCGTCGACGAGCTCCGCGGGCGCGAAGCCGGGGTCATCGAGCGCGCGCCTGACGTCGCGCAGCGACAGCCCCAATGTCCGCAGGCTCTCGATGTGGAAGATTCGCCGGATGTCCTCGCTGGAGTACTCCCGATAGCCCGAGTCGGTACGACCCGTTGGCCGCACCAGGCCGAGCGATTCGTAATGCCTGAGCATGCGGGCGCTGACTCCGGACCGTCGCGCGACATCACCGATCAACACTGCCTACCGCCCCTCCCGGCCGCTCCCGCCGAGGGCTACGACGCGCTTCGCCTCCTCGATCGCGAACTCGAATCCGGCATCCGGGTCGCGCCACAGCCGCTCCGTGGCGAGTGCGTGCGTGCGCACACGAGGATCGGGATCCCTCGTCGCGGCGCCCAGTGCCGGCAACATCGCCTCCCCGAGCGCGATCAGCGCCCGGCTGAGGCTCAGCTGCGTCTCATGTTCGCCGCGCCCGAGCTGTGTCGCCAACACTACGGCCAACTCGTGCTCCCCACCCTCGGGCACGAGCACGACCGCTGCCCGCCAGGCGCTCCGGGCCACCTCGTCATCGGCGTCGGACAGCAGCGCCGGTGTGATCGCCGGCCACGCCTGCCGATCCCCGATCTTGGACAGCGTGTGCAACGCCTGGCTCCGTGCCTGCGCACGCTCCGAGCGGACTTCGTCGAGAAGCACCGGGAGTGTCATCGATGCCGCGTGGCGGGTGAGTGCCCACGTCAGCATTTCGCGCACGCAGAACTCTGGTTCGATCGCGCATCGCTCCATGAGCTTGCCGATGAACGCCGGGTCCGGGGTCGTGCCGACCGCCAGCGCTGCTTGCAGCCGGACCGATGAGCTGCTGTTCTCCAGCCCCCGGAGAATTCGTATCGTGTTCGTGTCCTCGCTCGGCGCCGTCATCGGGACCACCTCCTTGACGCAGTGAAGACCTTGTCACTGTGTCAAGGTCAAGCCGGGCAAGGCGGAGGACCGTGAAGAGGGCTTGGGCCGCTCGGCCCAGTACGTCGCGCAGCAGTCTCGCGTTCTTCACCACCTGGCTCGATACGGAGCCCGCCGCGACGGCCGTGACCCGGCTTCGGCGGCCGCCGCCGTGCCGCGCACCATGCCCACCGCGAGCACGTGCCTGCAAGGACCGCGCCCGCCCCGGTACTTCGCCGACCATGCCCGTTGGGTCTGCGTACAGAAGGCCGACACCAGCAGCAACCCATCCAGCGGCCCGCCGAGGGCAATGCGGGGCGGCCAGCGAATGACGTCCAGGTGAATACGCAACCCGGACAAACCCGGCCTCCTGCCACAGCCGCGTAACAGCGGCCGCACGGGGGACAACTCCCGCCTCACCCCGCCGGTCGAACCTGGTGCGTCGCACACCTGCGCTGCGGCGGAACCGGTGCCGCCCGGCGCGACTCCTGCAATCCCGACACACCTTGGAGTTGACCCGTGCCCAGGAAGTCCCTGCCGACGCGGCTTGCCGCCACCGCCGCGCTCCTGCTCGCCGCAGGCGCCCTGTCCGCGCCCGCCGCCTCAGCCAAGCCCACGAACGCCTCCCCCGGCGACGCCTACGTGCTGAACGTGAGCACCAACCCGACCAGCACCGACTACGGCAACCGCCGCGTCGACGTCACCGGCACCGTCACCAAGGCCGACGGCACCCCGGCGTCCAACATCCCCGTCACCATCCAGGAGGTCGTCCTCTTCACCACCTGGAACCCGTGGGGCGACCCGATCGACCCCAACTACTACGAGCCGCGCGACCTGGGCACGCCGGTCACCGACGCCAACGGAAGGTTCACCATCCCCGACGTCGACATCGACCACGTGGGCGGCAGCAGCCTGCTCAATGTCCAGCACCGGGTGCAGATCACGGCCCTCTACGACGAGGACGGCGACCCCAACACCCCGCAGGACGGCTACTACGCGGACACCACCGTGGCCGCCAAGGCCAAGCCCAGCTCCGTCAGCTACCAGGTCAACAAGAAGAAGGTGAAGGCGGGCGACATCCTCACCGTCCAGGGCAAGGTCAGCCTCCCCCAAGGGATCGAGCCCGAGGGCACCGAGGTCTTCCTCCAGACCTACTGGGAGAGCGAGTACCACGTGAAGACCACCGTGGAGGACGACGGCTACTTCGTGCTGTCCGTGCGCGTCTCGCGCGAGGACAATGCCTTCGAGCTGCGCACGGCTCCGAGGGACCTCTACGTGGCGGGCACGGACCGGCCGCTCCCGATCACCAACACCTCACGCCCCCGCACGTAGTCGTAGCCCTCCGGACGACGGGACTTCGGGCGCGAGTGGGCCGTGGGATGGCGCCGGTGGCCCTCGCTGTCCGTTCCGTCACGCCGGAATGCCGAAGACCGGTGTGAGCGTGGCCCGCGCCAGGGCGTGGGCCACGAGCCGGAAGCCGAGCCAGGCGGGGGTCGCGTCGGTGGGGACGTCGAGCGTGGGGACGTCCAGTGCGTGGACGACGAAGACATAGCGGTGCGGGGCCTCCCCCGGCTCGGGTGCGGCACCGAGGTAGCCGTGCCGGCCTGCGTCGTTGGCCAGCGTCTTGGCGCCGGTGGGCAGGTGTTGGCCACCGGCGTCGCCCGCGCCGGCGGACAGCTCGGTCACCGAGGCGGGGATGTCGAAGACTGCCCAGTGCCAGAAGCCGCTGACCGTCAGTGCGTCCGGGTCGTAGCACGGGAACTCCGGTACCAAAGGAAGCGCGCGGTAGGGGTCGTAGCGCTCGGTCATGGTGCGATCCTTCGGGCTCGTGGACACCTGGGTGATCGTGAGGCGAGGACGCGATTCGGGACTGCGGATTTGTCGAGGTAGGTGCAGGTCAACCCGGCTTTACGTGCTCATGGCCACCGCAGGTGCGGCGGACCGCCGCCTGCTTATACCATGCTTTAAGGGAGATATATGCGCTGACCGTATCGAATAGTGACAGGAAGGCGGTTGCGCGATGGCCAAGGTACTTTTCGTGATGACCGGTACGCCCTACTGGACGCTCAAGGACGGCACCAGGTACGCGACCGGCTACTGGGCTGAAGAGTTCGCCGCCCCCTACAAGGCCCTCACCGAGGCGGGCCACGAGATCACCGTCGCCACCCCCGGCGGGGCCGTTCCGACGGTGGACATGATGAGCCTGCGACCCGCTATGGCGGGCAGCGCGCAGATCGCACTCGATCTGGAGGCGATCATCCGCTCCGCGGAAGTGATGCGGCGCCCGATCCACCTCGCGAACGCCCGGCTGGACGACTACGACGCCGTCTACCTCCCCGGCGGCCACGGTCCCATGGAAGACCTGAGCGTCGACGCCGACGTCGGCCGCCTGCTGACGGAGGCCCTGCCCTCCGGTAAACCCCTCGCCATCGTCTGCCACGCCCCGGCAGCGATGCTGGCGACCAGGATCCACGGGAAATCGCCCTTCATCGGCTACCGGGTCACCGGCTTCACCAACGAGGAAGAGGAGGAGGTCGGCCTTGCCAAGAGGGCCCGCTGGACACTGGAGACCGAGCTCATCGCACTCGGCGTCGACTTCACCAAGGGAGAGAAATGGAAGCCCTACACGGTGGTCGACCGCAACCTGTACACCGGACAGAACCCCGCGTCGGCATCCCCCCTGGCGGAACGCCTGCTCAAAGTCATCTGAACCGCACAACGCTCAGCACCTGCGCGCCCGCCCATCATCAGCGGGAAGAGGGCCGGGGATCCGACGCCGGTGAAGGCTGAGGCCAGGTAGTGGGACAGGCTGTCGCCTGAGCCGTTGGTGGCTTTGGTCATGATGGCGGCGATGCCGGCGTAGAAGGGGAACTGACACGCCGGCCGTGGCCGGAACCGCCTTGGTCACCGCCGCGAGGAACCGGCGCGGGCGCCACCGTGTGAGCGGTAGACCACCGAGGCGGCGGTGAGGTCGGCGAGTGCGCTGCCGACCGATTTGAAGACGGTGATCTCTTCCTGGGTACGGCGGCCGGGGATGGTGCCGGCGCACAGGTCGGGCAGGGTGCCGGCGATGTCGTCCGGGGTGAGGAGGCCGGCATCCATGGGCTGAGTCAGATCACCGGATTCGCGCAGGGCCTGTGGTGTGTCGATGAAGATGGTGCCGCGGCGTACGCACTGGTCGTCAGCCTCTCGCATGGTGGGGCGGAAGCTGCCGATGAGGTCGAGGTGGGTGCCGGGTTGCAGCCAGTCGCCCTTGATGACGGGCTCGGTGGCAAGGGTGGCACAGCTGATGATGTCGGCTTCGCCGGCCGCGGGGGCCAGGTCGGCGACAGGACGGGCATCGAGCCCCTGTTGCCTCAGGGTGTCGGCCAGGCGATGGGCGTGGCTGACGGTCCGGTCGTAGACGAGCACTGTCCGGATGTCGAGGACGCTGCGGTAGGCCTCGGCGACGAGACTGCCCACATGCCCCGCTCCGACCACCAGGTGGGTGGTGCTCCCGGGTCGTGCGAGGTAGGTGGCGGCCAGAGCGGAGGTCGCCACGGTGCGGCGCCGGGTCAGTTCATTGCCGTCGATGATGGCCAGGTGCTCCCCGGTGGCGGCGCTGGCCAGAACGAACGCGGAGGACAGGGCCGGCCTGCCGTGGCGGGCATTGGCGGGAAAGACGTTGACGAGCTTGACACCCAGGAACTCGCGATGGGACCAGGCGGGCATGAGCAGGATGGTGGCGTCGGTATCGGCGTCGACGGTGTGGTGGTGGCGGGCAGGAGTGCTGGCGCCGTGAACGAAACCTTGCCGGAGCGCGGGGATGAGGTCGTGGAACGGCAGTGCGTTGATGGTCTGTTGGGCGTCGATATTCAGCATCGTCGTCTTTCGATCAGGCGGTCAGGCGGTCAGGCGTCGAGCGTGACGTCGGTCATGGGCATGGCCTGGCAGGTCAGGCACTGGTCGTCGGCCAGGTCCTCCGGGCAGGTGACCAGATGCGCGACCTGCCCGTCCAGAACGGTGATGGCGCAGCTCTCGCACTGGCCCAAGCGGCAGCCGCTGGGCAGACGGATCCCTTCCCGCTCTGCCAGTTGCAGCAGAGTGCCGTCCTCTTTGCGCCAGGTGACCTGGCGGTTGGCGCGGGTGAAGCGCACGGTGGCCTGTGCGCTGTCGGGGACGTCGACGCGCTGTGGGGCGACGTGGAACTTTTCGGCGAAGATGTCGAAGCGCGGCACGCCTCGGTCGACCAGGCCGATGGTGATGTCGGAGAGCATGTCCTCCGGCCCGCAGAGGTAGAACCGGGCGCGGCGTTCGATGAGTCGGGCATCGACGTCGGCGGCGCTGATGCGTCCGAAGTGGTGGTGATCGCGGCCGAGGACGTCGTGGGGTTCCGGTCGGCTGTAGTGGGTGTGGACGCGTAGCTGTCGGATGAGGTCCCGTAGTTCGCTCGTGCGGTTCCGGAAGGCGTGTGAGGTGGAATTCCGGCTGCCGTGGTGCAGTACGACCTCGGGGACGCTGCCGCCGCTGCGGGCCAGTGTCTCGAGGTAGCCGATGAACGGCGTGATCCCGATTCCGGAGGCGAGGAGCACGACTGGCCGGCTGATGTCGGGCGGGATGGCGAAGAGTCCCGCCGGCGCCGTCAGTTGTACGCGCTTCCCCTCACGCGCGGTGGCGTGTATCCGGCCGGAGACCTGTCCGCCGGGCACGCGGCGTACGGCGATGCTGTACGACATGCGGCCCTTGTCCTGCGCGGGGCCGGTCAGGGAGTAGCAACGTGCCGCTGATCGTTCCGCGCCCGCGGGGTCGGTGGTGGGGAAGCCGAGGGTGATGTGCTGGCCCGGCCTGAAGTCGGGCAGCTGCGAACCGTCGGCAGGTTCCAGGCTCAGGGCCAGGACGTCGGCTCCTTCCGGTACGGCGGAGGCGATGACGAACTCCTTGGTTCCCTCCCAATGAGAGGTCGCGATGGGCTGGATGTCGCAACTGCCGGACCTCATCGGCACCGACCCACTGATCGGGTCGCGTACGTCGTCGCCGATGAGGAGGTTGTAGTTGCTGCCGGTCTCGGCATAGGGATCGAAGCTCGGTAGTGCCAGGTCCGGAGCCTGCTGCCACCAGCCGTATTCGGCGCACACGACGTCATCGTGCAGATCGTGGTCGATACGTGCGCGCATGCGGATCGAGCCATTGCGCGTGGACAGCGCCACCCACTGGCCATCGCCGATGTTGCGCCGCTGTGCCAGTGCCCGGCTGATGTCGACAGTGGGCTCCGGGCTGCGCTTGCGGAGAGAGGACAACCCGTGGTGCTGGCTGTGGCAGAAGTGGCCGTTCTTCGCGCATGTCAGCGACAACGGGTAGCGGGAGTCGGGTCCGGTACCGGGCGCGGAATGGACGGGGACGGCGGAGTAGCCGTGCAGCGCGAGCCGTTCCGAGTACAACTCGACCCGTCGGGTCGGGGTGGCGAACCCGGTGACCTGGCCGTCTTCCGCGCTCTGGGCGTACTTGCGATAGACCGTTTCGAGGGGGACCCGGAGGCCCCCGGGATGGCGGCGGAGCTCATCGACGGTCAGCCCCAGGGGCCTCAGCTGATGATTCCAGCCGTCCGTGACGTCGCCGTCGAAGAAGTCGGCGCCCATGCCCAGACGCTGGGCGAGGTCGAAGACGACTTCGGTGTCGGAGCGGGACTGCCCCACCGGCTCCACCATGCGCGGCCGGAGCTGGACGTGTTCCTGAGCCCGTCGGCTGATCTCGAATCCCGCCTTGATCGCCTCGTGTTCCCAGGGGCTGTTGACCGGAAGCACGATGTCGGCGAACTGGGAGGTGGGGTTGGGGAAGAGGTCGAGGTGTACGTAGAAGTCGAGGTTGCGGAGAGCGGCGGCCGTGCGTCGTGGATCCGGCTGTGAGAGCACCAGGTTGCTGCCGAATCCGACCAGGGCCCGTACCGGATAGGGATCCTGGGACAGGATCGCGCGGCACAGATCCCGGCCGCTGATCCAGCCCTGGGCAGGAGGGCCAAGTGGGTGTTCCGCCATGCCGAGGGCCTTGGCCCGCTGGCCGTGCGGGAGCCGGGTCAGGTCGGTGACCGGATTCAGGGCGTGCCGCGGCCATATGACGTTGCCTCCGGGGGCGTCGTAGCTGCCGGTCAGCGCGTACAGCGTGGCGATGGCCCGCTCCGTCTGGGTGGCATTGGCGTGTTGCCCGACGCCGGTCCACGCGTGGTAGGAGACAGACCGTGCCCGGATGAGTGCGTCGGCGAAGGCGGTCAGCTCCGCTGGGGCGATGCCGGTGGTGCGGGCGGTCTTCTCCACGGTCCATGGCCGGCAGGCGTCCCGGTACCGCTCGAAGGCGGGCTCGCAGTCGACCGTGCCGGTACGTAGGCGCACTCGATGGGTGCCGTGCAGGGCGAAGCGGTCGGGGTTGCGCGCGGCGCGGAGCGTGTCGTACGGCCGCCAGGTGTCGTCCACGGTGTCCCAGACGACGTAACCGCCGAGGCCCGGATCAACCTCCTGGGCACGCAGAAAACGTCCTGTGTCACGGCGAACGAGCAGGGGAGCGTTTGTCCAGGCCCGAACGAATTCGTCGTCGTAGCCGTGACGTTCCAGCACGAGCCGGGCGACGCCCAGGGCGAGGGCCGCGTCCGTACCAGGGCGGACACGCAGCCAGTGGTCCGCTTCCAGCGCACTGGTCGAGCGGCGGGGGTCGATGACCGCCAGGCGGGCTCCCTCGGCTCGGGCTTGCGCGAGGGCCGCCGACTGCGCCAGCCATGTCTTGGCGGGGTTGTGACCCCAGAGCACGGCGAGGTCCGTTGCGGCGAAGTCCGCGGTCGGCAGTGAACTCCCGAACGTGAAGGCGTGGGCCCAGTCCTTGTGCCAGTTGCAGACCTCAGTGGAGTAGCAGGTGTTGGGGCTGCCGAAGAGGCGGATGAAACACTCGATCCAGTCGATGGAGTCCGACAGTGCGGTGGCACTGGGCGAAGTCACGGCGAAGGCCACAGCTTCCGCGCCGTCCTGAGCCTTGATCCGTCCCAGTTTCTCGGCGGTCTCGCTCAGCGCTTCCTCCCAGCCGATGGGCTCCCACTTGGGGTCCGGATCGGACTTGGGAGTGGTCCGCCGAAGCGGCTGGGTCAGGCGGTCGGGGCTGTCCACGATTTCTGGTGCCGCCCGTCCCTTCGGGCACATCGCCGCGCCCGTCGGATGCTCGGGGTCAGGCCGCACTCCCCGCAGAGCGCCTGCCTCGATGGTGTAGACGGCACCACATCGAGAGCGGCACAGAGTGCAGTACCCCTGCTTCTCAGTCATTATTACTCCTGAGTAACCGGTTACCGGCCACCGGTCGCCGGTAAGACGCTAAGATGCATCCAGGTGGGAGCCGCGTCAAGAAGAGATGAAGAGATGAGCCGAGAACCGATGGCACCCGACGCGCTGGCCGGTCCGCTTCAGCGCACGAACCTGCGCGAACAGGTCCTCGCCCTGGTCCGGCAGGCCCTGGTGTCCGGGGAGATCCGACCGGGAGACATCTATTCGGCCGCGGCCCTGGCGACCAGGCTGGGCGTCTCCAGCAGCCCGGTCCGGGAAGCCATGCTGACACTGGTGAACGAGGGCCTCATGGAGCCGGTCCGCAACCGCGGCTACCGAGTGATCCCCATGAGCGAGCACGACCTCGACGAGGTCTACACCATGCGGTTGCTCTTGGAGGTCCCCGGCACGCTGCAAGCGGCCGCGAATGCCCAGCCTGAGGACCTCACGCGCCTGGCGGTCATCGCAGACGAGATCGAGAAAACGGCTCGGGAAGGCGATGTCGTCGGCTTCCTCGAAGCGGACCGGCGCTTCCACCTCGGCCTGCTCCAACTCTGTGGCAACCGGCGCCTGGTGACCACTGTCGCCGCGATGCGGGACCAGACCCGGCTGTACGGCCTCGAGGCACTTGCGGAACGGGGGGTTCTCGACAGCTCCGCCCATGAGCACCACCACATGCTCGAGGCGATCGCCCGCAATGACATGAACGGCCTGGAAGATCTGATCCGCCAGCACCTGCTGCACATCCGCTCCGACTGGGCCCGGCCCGACAGCGCCTCCCCCGCTCGCGATCGCCGAGCATGATCGAACAGCAGGCGGCGGCGGTCGGAGCGGTGGAAGTCCGCGCCGCCGCGAACGCTGTCGACCGGCTGGACCTCGCCCAGCGCCTCCACCCCACGAGCCAGGCATTCCGGGAACCGCGCGTCCGGCACCACCCACGCGATCTCGATGTCGCTGAAGCCGTCCGCCGCCCCTGATGCCAGCGAGCCGGCCAGCTCCGCGCTCGAGCCCGGGCAACACCGCCTCAGCGCGGAGCACACCTCGGCGGCCAAGGCGGCACGGTCGGTCTCCCTCGCCATGACGCACACCGTAGTCCGCGGTGAGCGGTGGCGGTGGCGGTGGCGGTGGCGGGTGCGAACGGGCCAGGCTCAACCGCGTGAGAGGGTCGCGGCCGGTCGGTTCGGGTGCCGCTGGCCCTGCGGTGCCCGGGGCCGATCGCCGGGGCCTGCTCCGGCACGGTGAGCGCAGGTGTCCTCGGCCGTCGGTCGACCGGGTGACAGGTGTGCCACGAGTCCGGGCCCCTATCCAGGAGTGAGGTTCGCACTCATCGGACCGCGCCCGCGGGGCGGTCGGTGATCGGAAGGGAGAAGGGTATGGCCACGTTCAACACGGAGATCTTCACCGGCGGAGGGGGCTGGCAGCAGGACGAACCCCTCAGTATCAGCATCAGTAACCGCGGAGATGTCGTCCCGCAGGACGGTGGCCCCGCGACAGGGACCACCGTCACATGGAGCGGCTCCAACGCCGGGTCGGGCAGCGTCACCTTCTTCGACGACGGCAGCCGCTTCGAGGGCACCGCCCAGTTCCCGGACGAAGGGCCCGTCGGCTACCGGGGAACCCTGAGCGACTGACCAGCCGCCTTCTGGCGGGGCCGCCGTTCTCGAGAGGGTCCTCTTCGTGGGCGGGTCATCGGCCGAAGGGGCCCGAGCAGCCGGAGCCGACGGCTCCGAGTACGCCGGGCCCCTTCCTGCCGTGCGGCGGCGGGCCCGGACCACGTGGTCTACGCGATGAGCGGGAGCACGCTGATGGTCTGCCCGGCTCTTGACCGAGCCGCGGCATCACCCGATGTTCCACCAGTGGCTTCGACGTCGCCGCCACCGTCTTTCGGGCTCGCCACGCCGACGGACCAGGTGCACGCCGAGCTGGTCGACGCCACGACGGGGCGTGGGGCAGAAATGGGCCGCCGACTGCTCGATGACCCCGACCGAGCCAGGTCCGAGGCCACCGATGCGGTGCGCCGCCTCTGGAAGGCAGCTGTGGAACCGGAGTGGCCGTGCATGCGGCAGGCGCTACGTGCCGAGATGCTGGACCGGGCCATCCAGGTCAACCGGGAGGGGCTGCGCGCGGTCCTGCCGCGCCTGCACCACTCCGCGGCGTGCGAAGGCGACACCATCACCGTCGAGTCGACCGTCGACATCGACCTCGACTGCCCTGAGGGACTCATTCTCGTTCCGTCCTGGACGCGGCCTCGCCGCGAGCCGCGGCCATGACCGGTCTGGGAGCCGCCCGGACCACCTCGCCTGCGTCGGCCCGGCCGCCTGGGGCCAGTGGGAGGGATGGCACAACCGGCTGCGTTTGTGAGGATGCTGTGGGTGACGGGACATAGGGCTTCCGGCTTCCGGAGCCCCTCCATACCCTTCAGTTTTCATGACGAAGGACAACGCGCAGCAGTCCCAGGGGTACAACGGACACGGCCGCAGACGCTTCCTGACGGCGACCGGGGCAGCCGTCGCCGGAGTCGTCGGCGGGGGAACGGTCGGCGCCTTGGGGACTGCCGGCAGCGCGGCCGCGGCCTCCTCCGGCAAGCGCGTCGCCGTCCTCGGCGGCGGAGTCTCCGGCCTCAGCGCCGCCCACGAACTCGCCGAACGCGGCTACGAGGTCACGGTCTACGAGTACTACGACGCCCTCGGCGGCAAGGCCCGCTCCATGGACGTCCCCGGGACCGGGACGGGCGGCCGCAAGCCGCTTCCCGGCGAGCACGGCTTCCGTTTCTTCCCCGGCTTCTACCGGAATCTGCCGGACACCATGCGCCGCATCCCCTTCCCCGGCAACGCGAACGGCGTCCACGGCAACCTCCGCGGCGGTACGGAGGAGTTGTTCGCGCGCGGCTCGGGCCGCCCGGACCTGCACTTCCCGCTCCGCCGGGTCACCACCCCACCCGCTCCCGGCGACCTCACCCCGTCCTGGATCCGCGACCAGATCCTGTCGGTGCTGGATCTCGCCACCCACCTGCCCGCCGACGAGGCCGCCTACTTCGCCGACCGCCTCCTGGTCCACCTCACCAGTTGCGACGCCCGCCGCGAGGGCCAGTGGGAGAAGGTCCCATGGTGGGACTTCATCCGGGCCGGCGAGATGAGCCGCGAGTACCAGGTGCTCCTCGGCATCGGCCAGACCCGTAACCTCGTCGCCACCCGCGCCGAAACGGCCTCCACCCGCACCGTCGGCCGCGTCATCATCGAGGCCCTCATCCTGTGGGGCCTGCTCGGCCGGGGCATGGACGGCGACGCGGACATCGACCGGGTGCTGAACGCCCCGACCAGCGAGGCGTGGATCGACCCCTGGGAGAGTCATCTGCGCTCCCTGGGCGTCGAGTTCGTGCTCGGCACCGAGGTCCGGGAGGTGGTGTACGGCGGCGGCCGGGTGACCGGCGTACGGGTGGCGGCGCGCGACGGCGGCCGGCAGCGCACCATCACCGCCGACCACTACGTCTCCGCCCTCCCGGTCGAGCACGCGCGCGTGACCTGGGGCCCGGCCCTGCGCGCCGCCGACCCGCAGCTCGGGCGGTGCGACGCGCTGAAGACGGACTGGATGACCGGTGTGATGTTCTACCTGCGCACGCCCACCCCCGTCGTGCACGGCCACATCAACTGCCTCGACTCCCCATGGGCGGTCACCGGAATCGGCCAGACGCAGTTCTGGGACGTACGGGACTTTTCGCGCGACTACGGAGACGGGCGGGCCCACGAGTGCCTGTCCACGATCATCTCCGAGTGGGACAAGCCCGGCATCCTGTACGGCAAGACGGCCCGCGAGTGCACCAAGGACGAGATCGTCGCCGAACTGTGGGCCCAGCTGAAGGACGGGCTGAACGACTCCGGCAAGACGACGCTCAGGGACGAGGACCGGCTCGGCTGGTTCATGGACCCGGCGGTGACGGGCCTCGGCGGCCCCGATCCGCAGAACCGCGAACAGCTCCTCATCCACCCCACCGGCACCCTCCACCACCGCCCGTCGGCGAGGACGGCGGTGCCGAACTTCTTCCTCGCGGGCGACTACGTCCGTACGGATGTGGATCTGGCGACCATGGAGGGCGCCAACGAGTCCGCACGACGCGCCGTCAACGCACTCCTGGACGCGGACAATTCGGGCGCCGAACGGTGTCACATCTGGGAGTTGTTCCGGCCGCCGGAGATGGAGCCCCTGAAGCGGGTCGACGAGGTGCGCTATCGGCTGGGGCTGCCCAACACCTTCGACCTGGGTTGACATCCTCTCCCCCCTGAAGGGGGAGATTCCCGCCTACCGCGTCGTTGAACGCTGCGGTGTCGAGTGGGTTCCTGCTTCGCTGCGCGGTCTTCCGGGCCGGTCTCCACGACGAAGGACGCGACGTACCGGCCCGCCGAGTCCTTGACCACCGTCACCGCGGACGGCGTCGACGGCAACGTGCGGGACGGGACCACTTCACCTTTCCGGGGCGAAACCGTGCCCGCAGTGCGGTGCGGGCGCCGAAGCCGGGGCCGTCGGCCGCGCCGGCCCCGGGTTCCCCGGCCGTGCCGAGCGCTCCGCACGTTCGCGCGTAGTGGCGCAGGGCGTCCTCGAGGATGTCCACCTCCTTTGGAGGTGCGCCCTTTTGGGGCCCGTAGACCGCGGCCGCGCCCTTCGGTCGGAGCAGCGGGTTGTCGACGTCGCTCGCCAGTACGAGGTCCACCTCCGCGAGCCGGGGGTCAAGATCGGACAGGTCGGCCTTCGCGAGCCGGGCCAGCGCGGCCCCGCCGGGGCCGACCGAGGCGCCGGAGGCGTCCAGGAACCGCGCGCCGAGCGCCGCCAGCATCCTCGTGCCGCCGGCCGTCGTCGCACTGCCGCCGACGCGCCCAGGGCGATCGAACGGGCACCGGCGTCCAGCGCGGCGCGCAGCACTTCGCCGGTGCCGTACGACGTGGCGGTGAGCGGCGCGAAGCCGCCCGCCGGGAGGTGTCGCAGCCCGGACGCCTCGGCCACTTCGACGACCGCGGAGGCGTTCCGCAGGGCGTAGGCGGCGGTCACCGGCTTGCCCACGGGTCCGGTCATGCGTATCTCGCGCCGGCCGAACCCGGCCATGGCCGCGGCGTCCACCGTCCCGTCACCGCCGTCGGCGACCGGTACGGACACGACCGACGCGTGGGGGGCCGCCCGCCGGAGCCCGGCGGTGAGCCGTTCGGCCACCTGAGCCGCGGTCAGCGGCGACCCCTTGAACTTGTCCGCCGCGATCAGTACGCGCACTCGTTCCCCTCTCCTTCCGGGCCGGGCGGCGATCCATCCGGCGTCGTCCGTCGACGCGGTCAGGGGGCTGTCGCACCAGGTCGCGTACGCGGGCGGCCACGCGCGGCTCGCATCGCTCCAGCGCCTTGGCCAGTCCGTCCGGATCGGTCAGCGGGCGCCCTTCGACGACGTCCCGCGCCCATGCCGGTGCCGCGCCGCACTCGGTGATCAGGATCTGAACCGCCTGGGCGGCGGGCAGCAGGTCGAACCAGCGCAATACGAGCGTGGCGAGGCCGGCGGGGGTGGGCTCGCCGAACAGCCGGAGCCGCGCCAGGCCACCGTCGGGATAGATGGCGAGCTTGACGTGGCTGACGGGGCGGGAGGCGTGGATACGGAAGCGGTGCCGGGTGTCCCGCTGGAGCCGGGTGCGCGGCAGCAGGTCGAACCAGGCCCCGGGGTCGTCCGGGTCCGCCACCGTGGCGTCGATGCCCCACAGCCGTGCCGACCCCGGGGAGTTTCCGATGAAGTACGAGGTGTCGAGCGCCGCTTGGGTGAGATGTCCGCGCGCGGCGAGTTCGACGATCACCCAGTCGTTGCCGCCACCGCGGCGTCGGCGGGTTTCCCATCCGTCGCCCATCACCCGGGGGTGGCCAATTCCTCGAACTCCGCGATGTTGTCGAGTTCGGTTCCCATGGACACGTTGGTGACGCGTTCGAGGATGACCTCGACAACCACCGGTACCCGGTACTCGGCCATCAGCTTCTTGGCCTCTTCGAGGGCGGGCGCGATGCGGTCGGGCTCGAGCACGCGGACGGCCTTGCAGCCCAGCCCCTCGGCGACCTTGACGTGGTCGACGCCGTAGCCGCCCACCTCGGGGGCGTTGACGTTGTCGAAGGACAGCTGGACGCAGTAGTCCATGTCGAAGCCGCGCTGCGCCTGGCGGATCAGACCGAGGTAGGCGTTGTTGACGACGATGTGGAGGTAGGGGATCTGGAACTGGGCGCCGACGGCGAGTTCCTCGATCATGAATTGGAAGTCGTAGTCGCCGGAGAGGGCGACGACGGTGGCGTCCGGATCGGCGGTTGTCGCGGAACTCCGCGGCGCGGCCCGGCCAGGAGACCAGGCCCCGGTCGCCCCCGAGCATGTCCCCGGCGAAGAAGTTCAGGCCGGTCAGGCGGACACCGGCGGCGCGCACCGCCCGCACGAAGGCATCGGCCTCCGCGTCCGTCGGCACGGCCGTCGGGTAGGGCCACCAGAACTCGACCGCGTCGAACCCCGCGGCCTTCGCGGCGGCCGGGCGCTCGAGCAGCGGCAGCTCGGTGAACAGGATCGACAGATTGACCGTGCAGGGAAGACGGCTCTTCACCAGTGCTCCCCGCCGAGGCTCTTCAGGTACGGACGCCAGCCACGGAAGTCGGTGATCTCCTTGTGGACGTCCCTCTCCAGCTCGCTGCGGTAAAGGACCATCGAGAAGGACGCGGAACCGTCCTGGAGCCGGATGATCCCGAACTCCAGTTCCGGCGGCTCGGCGGGCAGCAGTTGGTCGCGCAGCACCTCGTCGGGGATGTCGTAGACCTCGCCCTCCACCGCGGTGCCGACAGCGGGGTCGGGCAGTAGCCCGGGGCAGGTGTCCCGGATCGAGAAGAAGCGGTGGCCGGGGGCGGTGCGGGTCCGGGCGACGAGGGGGGCTCCGCGCAGATGGTGATGGAAGGGGCCGCCCTCCATCGCCTGGCCGTTGAGGAACATGCGCGCCATGGGATCTCCCTTGAGCGTCGGGATCTCGAGCCTTCTGCGATGCGGATAGTATTTTCTGCTACAAAAAGCCTTGACAGGCCCTCACGGCGGACCTATACATCTGCCAATCGAAAAATAAATTCCGCATGACGAAAAGCGCCGCGGCCCCGCCTCATCTGCCGCCGAGGTCTTGCCGGCGGACCCGGTCAGCGGCCCTGGTCAGCCGCCCTGGTGGAGTACGGCCCGGCCCAGGAGGTTCTCGACGTGAAACCCATCCATCTGCTCGGCGCGATCCCGTTCCTCGGGATCCTCGGGGGGATCTTCTTCGCGAACCGGGTGACGCCCTACGTCCTCGGTATGCCGTTCAACCTCTTCTGGCTGGTCATGTGGGTCGTGCTGATCTCGGCGACCATGGCCGTCATCTACCGCCTGGACCCGGCGAACCGTGAGGAGCAGAGCTCATGATCGCCCTCGCCGTCATCTTCGCCTTCCTGCTCGCGGCGCTGGGGCTGGGGCTGCGCGCCCGCCGTGGCAGGGACATGAATCTCGAACAGTGGTCGGTGGGCGGCCGCGGCTTCGGGACGGTCTTCGTCTTCCTGCTGCTGGCCGGCGAGATCTACACGACCTTCACCTTCCTGGGCGCCTCGGGATGGGCCTACGGCAAGGGCGCGCCCGCCTACTACATCCTCTGTTACGCCTCGCTGGCCTACGTCCTGTCGTACTGGCTGCTCCCGGCCGTGTGGCGCTACGCCAAACAGCACCGGCTGATCTCGCAGTCCGACTTCTTCGTCGCCAAGTTCAACAGCCCGCTGCTCGGCGCGCTGGTGGCCCTCGTCGGAGTCGTCGCGATGGTGCCCTATCTCGTCCTCCAGCTCAAAGGGCTGGGGATCATCGTGTCCATCTCCTCCGACGGCCGGATCTCCTCCCACTGGGCCGTCGTGCTCGGCACGGTGGCACTGACCCTCTATGTGACGATCTCGGGCATCCACGGCTCGGCCTGGACCTCGGTGCTCAAGGACGTCGTCATCCTCGCGATCGTCCTCATCCTCGGCATCTACCTGCCGATGCACTACTTCGGCGGTGTCGGGGAGATGTTCCACGCGGTGGACAAGGCCCACCCCCAGCTCCTCACCCTGCCCTCCAGCGGCATGAGCGCCTCGTGGTTCGCCTCCACCGTGCTGCTCTCGGCGGTCGGCTTCTACATGTGGCCGCACAACTTCAGCGCCTCCTACAGCGCCCAGAACGAACGCGTCTTCCGCCGTAACGCCGTCTTCATGCCGCTCTACCAGCTCATCCTGCTCTTCGTCTTCTTCGTCGGCTTCACCGCCATCCTGGTCGTGCCCGGCCTCAAGGGCGCCGACGCGGACCTGTCCCTGCTGCGCATCACCACCGCCACCTTCCCCTCCTGGTTCGTCGGCATCGTCGGTGGCGCCGGGCTGCTCACCGCACTGGTCCCCGGATCCCTGCTGCTCATGACCTCCGCGACCTGCCTGGCGAAGAACGTCTACCGCCTCGCCCGGCCCCACACCAGCGAGCAGCACATCGGCCGCCTCGCACAACTGCTCGTCCCCGCCCTCGCCCTGGTCTCCCTCTACTTCACCTTCAACGGCGGCAGTTCGATCGTCTCGCTGCTGCTCATGGGCTACGCACTGGTCACCCAGCTCTTCCCCGCACTGCTGGCGAGCCTCGCGCCACGGCAGTTCGTCACCAAAGAGGGAGCGGCGGCGGGCATCGTCGTCGGAGTCACCACGGTCGCCGTCGTCACCCTCTCCGGAGCCACGGTGGGCAGCCTCCTGCCGGGACTCCCCCAGGCGGTGAAGGACCTCAACGTCGGCGTCATCGCCCTCGTGCTCAACACCGTGGCCATGGTGGGCATCTCCGCCGTCACCCGCACCGCGAGCCCCGCCCCCGCAACCACCGCCGCCCTGCGCCCCGAACCCGAAGCCACGGCCGGCACCGGCTGACCCGCTCCCCCGGGCCGGGCCCTCATATGGGCGCCCGGCCCGGGGGTCCCGCCGCCAGGTCCATGGCCTGGCGGTCAGTTGACGTCCGGCTCGACTGCCGGGTGGTCGCCGGGCAGCCCCCTACGGCGGGTCGTCGCCCACAGCAGCAGGGCGGCGAGGCTGAAGGACGCGCCGAGAACCGTCACCGCCGGCCAGCCCGCCGTCGCGTAGGCGAGGGAGGAGCCGAGGGCGCCGAGGCTGCTGCCCGCCGAGTAGAAGACCATGTAGCCGCCGATGATCCTGCTGCCCGCGTCGGGCCGGACGGCGTGGATCAGGGTCTGGTTGGTGACGTGGACGGCCTGTACGGCGAAGTCCAGCAGGACGGCGCCGATCGCCAGCGCCCACAGCGATTGCCGGGTCAGTGCGATCGGGAGCCAGGAGAGCGCCAGCAGTGCGAGGCCGACACCGGTCGTGCGCTGGGCGAGTCCCCGGTCGTTCCAGCGCCCGGCCACTCCGGCGGCGACCGCCCCGGCCGCCCCGGCGAGCCCGAACGCTCCGATCGCGGTGTGCGACAGCGACCACGGCGGACCGCTCAGGGGCTGTGCCACGCCGCTCCACAGCGTGCTGAAGGCTGCGAACACCAGCAGGGCGAGCGCGCCCCGGATCCGCAGCAGCGGATGGCGGGCGAACAGGGTGACGGTCGAGGCCACCAGTCGTCCGTACGACGCCTCACGCACCCCGGCGGACGGTGCGCCCAGGGGCAGAACACGACGCAGCAGCAAGGCGAGGACGGCGGTGACGCCCGCGGACGCCAGATAGACCGCCCGCCAGCCGGCGAGGTCGGCGAGGACACCGGCGGCGGCGCGGGCCAGCAGGATTCCGGTGACGATACCGCCGGTGACCGTCCCGACGGCACGGCCGCGCCGGGCGGGCGGGGTCAGAGCGGCAGCCGCCGCGACCATCGTCTGGGCGACGACGGCGAGCAGCCCGACCACGGCGAGCGCGCCGAGCAGCGCCGCCACGCCCGGCGCCAGCCCGGCGGCCAGGAGTGCCAGTGCCAGCAGCCCGAGCTGACCGGTGACCAGCCGCCGGCGGTCGAGCAGGTCGCCGAGCGGCACCAGCGTCAACAGGCCCACCGCATAGCCGAGTTGAGTCACGGTGACGATCACGCCGAGCAATCCTGAGCCGACCGCGAACCGCTCGCCGAGGGTCACCAGCAGCGGCTGGGCGAAGTAGACGGTGGCGACGGAGCTGCCGCAGGCGAGGGCGAGCAGGGGCACGAGCCCGGCGGGCGGCGATGCGTCCGACGCCGACGCCGCGGCAGGCGCCTGGTGACCGCCGGTCCCCCCGGCCCCCCCGGTCCCGCCGCCCGCATCCGAGCATTCGATCGCCATGCCGGCACACCTTCCATTCGGTTGCATCTTGCTACCGACGTGACAGTAGACGTGCGAGGTAGCATGTTGCAACCATCTCTGGAGGAGATCCGGGGAGCCGGAGGAGAGGAGCCACGGATGGTCGCCCGCACCCGTTTCGACGCCGACCCCTGTCCCGTCGCCCGGACCGTGAACGCCATCGGCGACTGGTGGTCGCTGCTGATCGTGCGGGACGCCTTCGACGGCAGCCGCCGCTTCGGCGAGTTCCAGCGCAGCCTCGGCATCGCCAAGAACATCCTGGCGGCACGGCTGCGCGCACTGGAGGAGGCCGGGGTGCTGCGCGGCGAGCCCGCGCCGGACGGCGGGTCCCACCGCGAGTACCTCCTCACGGACAAGGGCCGCGCCTTGTTCCCGGTGATCGTCGCCCTGCGCCAGTGGGGCGAGGAACAGTGCTTCACCCCCGGCGAGGACCACTCCCGCCTACTGGACCGCCGGACCGGCCGCCCGTTGCGCCCTTTGCGGATTCAGGCGGCGGACGGACGGACGGTGGAGCCGGAGGACACGGTCGTGGAGAAGGTGCGGGAGAAGGAGGCCGGGAAGCGAGGGTGATCTCCGGCAGGTGACAGGGTTTGTTGCCGCAGTAGTTGCCGCATCCGAGTCCCGCGCGCACACCGGCGGCAATACGATGCGATCACACGACCCCGCCTCTCCGTCACGGTGGCCATCATGAACAGCGTGTACTCGCCCATCCTGGAGCTCAATCTCCTCCGGGAGTTCGACGACAAGTTCGGGACGCACAGCTACGCGGATGGCTTCGAGCTGCTCGACTACGACGACAAGAACGAGCTCAAGGGCTGGCTGGACGATCCGAAGAACCCCAGCCGCGCCGAGTTCTTCGACCAGCTGATCCCCTTCGCACGGGCCACCGGCAGCGGTTCGGGCTACGCGCTGTGGCGGTTCGACGGCCGGGCCGACCTCGCGGACCTTCCCGTCGTGTTCCTCGGCGACGAGGGCGACGTCTGGGTCCATGCGCGCAACCTGCGAGAGCTGCTCCGGCTGCTCCCCGTCGAACGCGACGTCGCCTACGAGGACGAGGATCTCGACGAGCTCTTCCCGGCACGTCAGGAGTACCTGATCTGGCTGGACCGGAACTTCGGTCTCACCCCGCCAGACGAGGACGAGGAAGCGGCCATCGGCAAGGCGGCCATGTGCGCGTTCGGCCCGCGGTTCGCCACATGGCTGGCACGGTTCACGAACGAAGGCGTGATCGATGACATGGTCAGGCTGCTGGACAGTTGAGCCCGGCGCGGGCGGCCGCTCAGGAGGTCTCGGCCCGGGTGCGACGTGCCTCGTGGAGGAGTTCGCCCCACCACAGCAGCTCGTCGAGCATCGCCTTCGCGGCGCCGTTCGGGCCCTCCGGGTCCCGTAGCTCGCCCTCCGGGCCGAAAAGCTCGTAGTAGCGGGGGAACGTCACGACATTGCGCACCGTGTGGGCCTGGAGTTCGGCGAAGACCTGGCGGAGCTGCTCGATGGCGAGCAGGCCGCCGCTGGCTCCGCTGTAGCCGACGAAGCCGATCGGCTTGGCCTCCCACTCCGTGTAGTGCCAGTCGATCGCGGCCTTCAGGGAGGCGGGGAAGCTGCGGTTGTAGTCGGGCGTCACCACGACCACCGCGTCGGCCCGCTCAAGCCGCCGGGTGAGGTCCGCCATCCCGGCAGGGCGGGCCATACGGGGTTCGAGGGCGGGCGGCACCGCCGGGAGGGCCAGTGGCAGGGCGGTGTCGGCGAGATCGACGAGGCTCACCGTGAAGCGGCCGTACTCCTCGGCGCGTTCCGCGAACCACTTCGCGACCACCGGGCCGAAGCGGCCCTCCCGGACACTGCCGATGATCACCGCGAGGTCGAGGGACGCACCGTTCTGGGGCTCCGTGGTCATGGTTGTTCAGCACCTTTCCTTGTGCTGGGGTCCGTTGGATCGCCTTCGAATCTGCCGGGGCCACCGGGTGCCAGGAAGGCCGGGCCGAGACTGGTAGTGGCACGGCCACCATCCGCACCGGCGCGGCTGTTACGTTCACAGCGTGAGCGACAACGAGCTGGGGCTCTTCCTCCGCAGCCGCCGCGAGGCCGTGGCCCCCGCCGACGTGGGGCTGCCCACCGGGCCGCGCCGCCGGACGCCGGGGCTGCGCCGGGCCGAGCTGGCCACGCTCGCCGGGGTCAGCGTGGAGTATGTGACCCGGCTGGAGCAGGGGCGCGACCGCAGACCGTCCGCGTCAGTGCTCTCCGCGCTCGCCGACGCGCTACGGCTGACCGCGAGCGAGCGGGTCCATCTGCACCGGCTCTCCAAGGGCGCCGAGGGCGGGTTCACCTGCCGGGGCGGAGCGGTGCCCGGCCGTACGGTGCGGCCCACCGTGCGGGCGCTGCTGGACCGTCTCGAGCCCGCCCCGGCCGTTCTGCGCAACGGGCTGGGCGAGCTCCTGGCCTGGACGGAGGCGTACGAACGGCTCACCCGGCCGCTGGGGCTCCTCGATGCCCACGGCGCGGACGGCGGTCCGCCCAGCCTCGTCCGCTACGTCTTCACCGACCCGCGGTCACGCACCGCCTACCCGAACTGGGACCGGGTCGCCGATGACCAGGTGGCCGCGCTCAAGCAGGGGCCGTTCCGCGCGGACCCCCATATCGCGGCGGTCGCCGACGAGCTGACCGTGACCGCCGGTCCGGACTTCGCCGAGCGGGTGGCGACCCTGCCCGGTCTGCCGAGGGCGAACGGCGTCCTGCGTCTCGTTCACCCCGAGGAGGGGGAACTCCGCCTGGCGTACGAGACGCTGGAGCTGCCCGCCGACGACGATCAGCGCCTGGTGGTGCACATCCCCGCCGACGACGCCTCCGCCGCCGCGCTGGACCGGCTGACCGGCCGCCGGTCCGGAGCGCTGCGCGCGGTGTCCGGCTGAGACCGCTGGGGACGGCCGTCGGCCCGACCACGGCGGTCGAGGACGTGGCGGTCACGGCGGTCGAGGACGTGGCGGCGTTCAGCGAGGACGTGGCGGGGTTCAGCGCGGAATCACCCAGCCCGGTGCCCAGGTCCCGGCGGCGTCGTGGCCGGTCGCCGTGGTGGCGAGGTGGGCGCGGAGGGTGGCCAGCGCCGGGTGGGGGTTGTCGCGGTGCCAGAGGAGGGAGTGCGGGTAGACGGGTGTCGGGTCGGTGACCGGGATGCGGCGCAGGCCGTGGCCGGCGGGCCAGACGAGGCGGGTCTGCTCGCTCATGAAGGTGGCCAGGGCCGGGGTGTCGGCGATGGTGTCGAGGAGCGCGTCGGAGCCGAAGTTGGGGCCCGTCGCCTCGATGGTGAGGCCGAACTCGGCGACGAGGTCGTCGTAGTAGGCGGCCCATTCGGTACCGGGGACGATGCCGGGCATCCAGATCCGGTGCCCGGCGAGCTGGGCGACGGTCACCGACCGGGCGCCCGCCAGCGCGTGTGCGGGGCCGGTGAGCAGCTGGAGCGGCTCGTCGAGCACCCGGACGGACTCGATGTCCTCGGGAAGGGGTCGGCCGGGCATGGCGACGGCGCGGAAGGAGGCGTCGATCGTGCCGGACCGGATGGCGGCGACGGCCGTCTCGACATCGAACAGCATCACCACGTCGAGGTCGATCTCGGGGTGCGCACGGTGGAACCCGCGCATCAGGGCCGACTGCGCGGTGCGCGAGGCGATCACGTCGACGCGCAGCGGACGGCGGCCGGCGCGCACGGACGAGACCGCGCGCTCGGCGACGCGCAGCAGCTCGCGCGCGTGCGGCAGGAACGCCTGCCCGTCGATGGTGAGCTCGGCACCGCGCGGAGTGCGGGTGAACAGCCGCACGCCGAGGGCACGCTCCAGCGCGGCGATGCGCTTGGAGACGGCCTGCTGGGTGACCGCGAGCTCGGCGGCGGCCTCCTGGAACTGCCCCGCGTCGGCGGCGGCGACGAAGGTCCGGACGGTGTCGAGGTCCATGCCGAGACCCTAGGGTCACAACCATCGGTTGTGGCAGGCGGCCCCGCGGTTGTTTGATCCCTGGGTCCGGCGCTCGCTTTGATGCTTCCGATCGCGGGTCGGTTGTACGAATGAGTGGCGAGGGGGCGTCGGGTATGCGGAGCGGGCACTGGCCGGGACATCTGCTCGGACATCGGCTGGGGCGGCGGTTCGGGTGGCTCTGGGGGGCGTACGGGACCAGCGCGCTCGGCACATGGCTCGCCTTCGGCGCGTTCCCGCTGATCGCCATCCGGGTGCTGCACGCCGGACCGGCCGAGGTCGCCGCGCTCTCCTCCGTCGGGGCCGCGGTGGGCGCGGCCGCGGCGGTGCCGCTCGGCCCGTGGGTGGAGTTCCGCCGCAAGCGGCCGGTGCTGATCGCGACGGACCTGGTGCGGTGCGCGGCACTGCTGACCATCCCCGCCGCGTTCGCGTTCGGCGCGCTCACCTTCCTCCAGCTCCTGCTGGTCTCGGTCGTCGTCGCGGCGGCCGACATCACCTTCCGCGCCGCCTCCGGCGCGTACCTCAAGGCGCTGCTGCCGGCCGAGGACCTGCTCGTCGCCAACGCCCGGTTCGAGTCCACGGCCTGGACGACCACGATCATCGGACCACCGCTGGGCGGCGCCGCGATCGGGCTCCTCGGCCCGGTGGCGACGGTGGTGGCCGACGCGGTCAGCTACCTGCTCTCGGCCCTGGGCATCCGCGCGATGGGCGGGCACGAGCCGCGCCCGGAGCGCCGGGCGGCCGCGCGCATGAGGACCAGGGACCTGCTCGACGGTTGGCGTTACATCCTCGCCGACACGACGCTGCGTCCGCTGTTCTTCAACACCGCCTTGTTCAACGGCCTGGTGATGGCCGCCCAGCCGCCGCTGGCCGTCCTGATGCTGGGCCAACTCGGGTTCGCGCCGTGGCAGTACGGCCTCGCCTTCGCCGCGCCCTCGATCGGCGGGCTGCTCGGTTCGTGGCTGGCCCGACCGCTCGTCACCCGGTTCGGGCAGCACCCGGTCCTGATCGCGGTCGGAGCGCTGCGCGCGATCTGGCCCGTCGGCCTGGCCTTCGTGGAACCGGGCACCCGCGGACTGCTGCTGGTGATGGGCGTCGAGCTCGGGCTCATCTTCTGCTGCGGGGTCTTCAACCCCGTCTACGCCACCTACCGCCTCGAGCGCACCGCGCCCGATCGGGTCGCCCGCACGCTGTCCGCCTGGGCGGTGACGACCAAGGCCTCGACCGCGCTCCTGACGGCCGTCTGGGGCGTGCTGGGCGGCCTGCTCGGCCCGCGTACGGCCATCGCCCTGGCCGGGGTGCTCCTGCTGGCGACCCCGCTGCTGCTCCCCCGCCGCGCGGCAGCGCGCCTCCCGGAGCCGCAGCCGGAACCGTACTCGAGCCGGTCGAGCGGCAGCGCATGACGGGTCGCGACGAGGCCCGACTCGAGCACGCCGAGCGCCCCGTCCCGAGCCGCCGCTCCTGAGGCCACGACCCCGAGGCCGCCCCGCCGGGCAGATCGCCCCGAAGACCTCACCCGGCAGGGATGGCTTCGCCGCCGCCTTGGCCGCCTCTGACGAAGGACTCGACCATCGTGGCGGCTTCTGGCGTCTCGACCGCCTCAGCGATCACATGGGCTTCGGCCAGCCGTGCGCGTCGCGGCCCGTACCGCTGTCGCGCGCGGGTCGTCGGGCAGCAGTTCGGCCGCGTTCTTGCGCAGTACCGCGGTGCACGACGGCTCCAGCCCGAGCAGATCGGGCACCGCGCCACCGCCACGCCGAGCGCGGACGACCTCCACCAGGCGGACGCCCATCCCCTCGATCGCCACCGGGCGGCGCGGCAGCAGGGTCGGTACTCAGGGGCAAGGGCCCATCGACCAGCGCCGCTTCTACGAGCGGCTCACCGGGGATGAGCCAGGCCATATCGAGGGCGACCGCATGCCATCGGCGGGCGAGCAGCGGTCAGCCCTTGCGGGTCTTGACCTCCTCGGTCAGCTGCGGGACGACCTCGAAGAGGTCACCGACCACGCCGTAGTCGACCAGGTCGAAGATCGGGGCCTCGGCATCCTTGTTGACGGCCACGATGGTCTTCGAGGTCTGCATACCGGCCCGGTGCTGGATCGCCCCCGAGATACCCGCCGCGATGTACAGCTGCGGCGAAACGGTCTTGCCGGTCTGGCCCACCTGGTTGGTGTGCGGGTACCAGCCCGCGTCCACCGCGGCGCGCGAGGCGCCCACGGCCGCACCCAGGGAGTCGGCGAGCGCCTCGACCACGGGGAAGTTCTCCGCGCCACCCACACCACGGCCACCGGAGACCACGATCGCTGCCTCGGTCAGGTCCGGACGCCCGGTCGACTCACGCGGCGTACGCGCCACGACCTTCGTACCGGTCGCCTTCTCCGAGAAGGACACCTCAAGCGCCTCGACCGCGCCCGCGGCCGGGGCCGCCTCCACCGCCGCCGAGTTCGGCTTCACGGTGATCACCGGAGTGCCCCTGCTGACCCGGGACCTGGTGGTGAAGGCGGCGGCGAAGACCGACTGCGTGGCCACCGGACCCTCCTCACCGGCCTCCAGGTCCACCGCGTCGGTGATGATGCCCGAGCCGATACGGACCGCGAGCCGGGCCGCGATCTCCTTGCCCTCCGCGGAGGACGGGAACAGCACGGCGGACGGCGAGACGGCCTCAAACGCGGCCTGGACCGCATCCACCTTCGGAACGACCAGGTAGTCGGCGAACTCGGGCGCCTCCGCGGTCAGGACCCTCACCGCGCCATGCTCGGCGAGGGCGGGCGCGGTGTTCTCGGCACCGGAGCCGAGGGAGACCGCGACCGGCTCGCCGATGCGGCGGGCCAGGGTCAGCAGCTCCAGAGTGGGCTTGCGGACGGCACCGTCCACGTGGTCGACAAAGACAAGGACTTCAGCCATGGGAATCGCTCTCCTGCGACATGCGAAAGATCTGGACGGTAGGGACGGCGCGGCTCAGATGAACTTCTGACCCGCCAGGCAGCGTCAGATGAATTTGCGCTCCGCGAGAAAGGCGGCGAGCTGCTTACCGCCCTCGCCCTCGTCCTTGACGATCGTGCCCGCGGTGCGGGCCGGACGCTCGGTGGCGCCCTCCACGGCCGTCCAGGCACCCTCCAGCCCCACGTCCTCGGCCTCGATGTCGAGGTCGGACAGATCCCAGGAGGCCACCGGCTTCTTCTTCGCCGCCATGATGCCCTTGAACGACGGGTAGCGGGCCTCACCGGACTGGTCGGTCACCGACACCACCGCCGGAAGCCGCGCCTGAAGCTGCTCGGTCGCGGTGTCCCCGTCACGGCGCCCCGTCACCGTGCCGTCCTCGACCGACACCTCCGACAGCAGCGACACCTGCGGCACACCCAGGCGCTCCGCCAGCATCGCCGCAAGCACGCCCATCGTGCCGTCCGTGGAAGCCATCCCGCAGACCACCAGGTCGTAGCCGGTCTTCTCGATGGCCCTGGCCAGCACCAGCGAGGTGCCCAGCGCGTCGGTCCCGTGCAGATCCTCGTCCTCGACGTGCACGGCCTTGTCCGCCCCCATCGACAGCGCCTTGCGCAGCGCGTCCTTGGCGTCCTCCGGGCCGACGGTCAGCACGGTGATCTCGGCGTCATCACCTGCCCGCTGACGCTCCTCGGCGATCTGGAGGGCCTGCTCGACCGCGTACTCGTCCAGCTCCGAGAGCAGGCCGTCCACGTCGTCGCGATCGACGGTCAGGTCTTCGGCGAAGTGCCGGTCGCCGGTGGCGTCGGGCACGTACTTAACACAGACAACGATCCTCAAGCTCACAGCGCGTTTCCTTCCTCTGCCCCCTGTTTGCCGGCGACCAGCGCCCTGAGGGCTCAGGCATCGTAGGTGTAGAAGCCACGACCGCTCTTGCGGCCCAGGTGACCTGCCGCGACCATGCGGCGCAGCAGGGCGGGCGGTGCGTACAGGGGTTCCTTGAACTCCTCGTACATCGACTCGGCCACCGCCTGGGCGGTGTCGAGTCCGATGAGGTCGAGCAGGCGGAGCGGCCCCATGGGGTGGGCGCAGCCGAGTTCCATGCCCCGGTCGATGTCGTCCGGCCGTGCCGAGCCCGATTCCACCATCCGCACCGCGCTCAGCAGGTAGGGCACAAGGAGGGCGTTGACGACGAAGCCGGAGCGGTCGGGTGCCTGGATGGCCTGCTTGCCGAGCTGCTGGACGAGGTCGCGGGTGCGCTGCACGGTCTCCTGGCTGGTGGTGAGAGCGGGGATGACCTCGACCAGCTGCTGCACGGGCACGGGGTTGAAGAAGTGCATACCAATGAGCTGGGCGGGCCGTTCTGTGGCGACGGCGAGGTCGACGATGGGAATCGAGGAGGTGTTGGTGGCCAGGATCGCCGCCGGGTCTTCCACGACCTTGTCCAGGGCGCGCAGGACGTCGGTCTTGATGTCGCGGTTCTCGGCGACGGCCTCGATGACGAACTGGCGGTCGGCCAGGTCACTCAGGTCGTGGGCGAAGGAAAGCCGGGCGAGGGCCTGGTCTCGCTGCTCCTCGCTGAACTTGCCGCGCCGTACGCCCCCGTCGAGGGAGGCGGTCAGACGACGGCGGCCCGCCTCGACGGCGTCCGGGGTGGCCTCGGCGACACGGACATCGATGCCGTTGCGGGCGGCGACTTCGGCGATGCCGGAGCCCATGAGACCGCAGCCGACGACGCCGAGACGGGTAACGGGATACATCTGAGGTCCTATCCGGTGAGCAGGTGGTGTGCCTGGGCTGGTCAGACGTTGCGGCGGTACTGGCCGCCGACCTCGAAGAAGGCGTCGGTGATCTGCTGGAGCGAGCAGACCCGGGCGGCGTCCATGAGGACGGCGAAGACATTGCGGTCACTCACCGCCGCGTCCTTGAGGGCGGCCAGCGCGGCGTGGGCCGTCTCGTGGTGGCGGGACTGGAAATCCCGTACCCGCGCGAGCTGGGACTTCTTCTCGTCCTCGGTGGCGCGCGCCAGCTCGATGGCGTCGGGCGCGGCGGTGTCCGCATGCGGGTCGCGGAAGGTGTTGACGCCGATGATCGGCAGGGTGCCGTCGTGCTTGCGCTGCTCATACAGCATCGACTCGTCCTGAATACGGCCACGCTGGTAGCCGGTCTCCATGGCGCCGAGCACACCGCCGCGCTCGCTGATCCGCTCGAACTCCGCGAGTACGGCCTCCTCCACCAGGTCGGTGAGCTCATCGATGATGAACGACCCCTGGAGGGGGTTCTCGTTCATCGCCAGACCCCACTCCCGGTTGATGATCAGCTGGATGGCCAGGGCCCGGCGGACCGAGTCCTCGGTGGGGGTGGTGACCGCCTCGTCGTAGGCGTTGGTGTGCAGGCTGTTGCAGTTGTCGTAGATCGCGATGAGCGCCTGAAGGGTGGTGCGGATGTCGTTGAAGTCCATCTCCTGGGCGTGCAGCGAGCGGCCGGAGGTCTGGACGTGGTACTTCAGCTTCTGACTGCGCTCGTTCGCGCCGTACTTCTCCTTCATCGCCACGGCCCAGATGCGGCGGGCGACCCGGCCGAGGACGGAGTACTCGGGGTCCATGCCGTTGGAGAAGAAGAACGACAGGTTCGGGGAGAAGTCGTCGATGTCCATGCCCCGGGCGAGGTAAGCCTCGACGTAGGTGAAGCCGTTGGCCAGGGTGAAGGCCAGCTGGCTGATGGGGTTCGCGCCGGCCTCGGCGATGTGATAGCCGGAGATGGACACCGAGTAGAAGTTGCGGACCTTGTGGGCGATGAACCACTCCTGGATGTCGGCCATCATCCGCAGGCTGAATTCGGTGGAGAACAGGCAGGTGTTCTGCCCCTGGTCCTCCTTGAGGATGTCGGCCTGCACCGTGCCGCGCACGTGTCCCAGGGCGTGCGCACGGATTTCGGCCGTCTCCTCGGGCGACGGTTCGCGGCCCTCGGTCTCCCGGAACCGGTCGATCTGCTGGTCGACGGCGGTGTTGAGGAAGAAGGCCAGGATGGTCGGCGCGGGTCCGTTGATCGTCATGGAGACCGAAGTTGTGGGCGCGACCAGGTCAAAGCCGTCGTAGAGCGCCTTCATGTCCTCCAGCGTGGCCACCGAGACGCCGGATGTGCCGACCTTGCCGTAGTTGTCTGGGCGTTCGTCGGGGTCACGGCCGTAGAGGGTGACGGAGTCGAAGGCGGTGGACAGGCGGGTGGCCGGCTGGCCCTCGGAGAGCAGCTTGAAGCGCCGGTTGGTGCGGAACGGGTCGCCCTCGCCGGCGAACATCCGCGCCGGGTCCTCGCTGTCGCGCTTGAAGGGGAACACCCCGGCGGTGAAGGGGAAGTGGCCGGGCAGGTTCTCCCCGCGCCAGAACCGCACCAGTTCCCCGTGGTCGGTGAAGCGGGGCAGGGCGACCCGGGGGATCTTGTTGCCCGACAGCGACTCGCGGGTCAGCTTGGTACGGATCTCCTTGTCCCGGATCTTCACGACCTGCTCATCGCCGGAGTAGGAGGCGATGACGGCGGGCCAGTTCTCGATCCGCTCCGTGATGTCGTACGGGAGCTGCCTGCGGGCGTCCTCGAGCAGCGACCGCACGTTCCCGGCGTCGGAGCCCGCCTCCTCGAGCTCGGCCGTGACCGCCTCCAGACGCTGTACGCGCCGTGCCGCTTCGGCCAGTTGACCGGTCTCGGCGTGGTACCCGCGGACCGTCTCGCTGATCTCGGCGAGATAGCGCACCCGCTCCGCGGGAACCACCTGCCGGATGCCGGAGGAGTGACGCACGTCGACCGGCGCCAGGCTGCCCTCGGACAGCGGCAGGCCCTTCTCGGCCAGGACGGTCTTCAGGTGCTGGTGGAGCGCGGTGACGCCGTCGTCGTTGAACGTGGCCGCCGAGGAGCCGTACACCGGCATGTCCTCGGGCCGCATGGTGAACGCCTCGCGGTTGCGGACCAGTTGGCGGGCCACGTCGCGGAGGGCGTCCTTGGCGCCGCGCCGCTCGAACTTGTTGATCGCCACGACGTCGGCGAAGTCGAGCATGTCGATCTTCTCCAGCTGCGAGGCGGCACCGAACTCGGGAGTCATCACGTACATCGAGGTGTCGACGAACGGCACGATCGCCGCGTCGCCCTGGCCGATGCCCGGGGTCTCCACGACCACCAGGTCGAATCCGGCCGCCTTCACCACATCGATCACGTCGGACAGGTGCTCGGGCAGCTCACGGCCGCCGCGGGTGGCCAGACTCCGGAAGAACACCCGGTTGCCGTCGAGGGAGTTCATGCGGATGCGGTCGCCGAGCAGCGCCCCTCCCCCGCGGCGGCGGGTCGGGTCGACGGCGATCACCGCGATCCGCAGCTTGTCCTGCTGGTCCACCCGGAAGCGGCGCACCAGCTCGTCGGTGAGCGACGACTTGCCCGAACCGCCGGTGCCGGTGATGCCGAGCACCGGGGTGACCCGCGCCCCGGCCGCGGCGCGCAACTGCTCCAGGAAGACCGGTGGCAGCTTGCCGAGTTCGGCGCCGGTGATGGCGCGGGCGATGGCGAACCGGTCGCCCGCCAGCACGTCGGCGACATCGGCCGGTTGACGATCCCAGAGGCCGAAGTCGCAGTCCTTCATCACCGAGTTGACCATCCCGGCCAGGCCCATCCGCTGCCCGTCCTCGGGAGAGAAGATGGTCACTCCGCTGTCGCGCAGCCGGTTGATCTCCTCGGGCACGATCACACCGCCCCCACCGCCCACGACACGGACGTGGTCCGCGCCTTGCGCGCGCAGCGACTCCACGAGGTACTCGAAGTACTCGACATGGCCGCCCTGGTAGGACGAGACCGCGACACCGTGCGCGTCCTCCTCCAGCGCCGCGTCCACGACCTCCCGCACCGACCGGTTGTGACCGAGGTGGATCACCTCCGCGCCCTGGGACTGGAAGATCCTTCGCATGATGTTGATCGACGCGTCGTGCCCGTCGAACAGCGCCGAAGCGGTAACCAGGCGGACGGGGTGCACGGGACGGTGCAGATCGCTCATGAGGGCCTTCCAGACGGGTCAGAGGCGCCGACTGAAAAGATACTAGGACGTCCTAATAAATTACTGGAGGCGAGGAGAGTGTGAAGAGAAGCACAGCAGCAGGACGAGTGGTGCCCGCGTCCGGTCAACGATCCACCGGGCCCCCGCTCGGGGACGGTGCCCGCGGCGTGCCGGGCAGCCGAACCGTGACGAGGAGGCCGCCGGTGGGACGGGGTGTGAGGTCGAGGGTGCCGTCGTGTGCTCGGACGACGCTGTGCACGATGGCCAGCCCGAGGCCGACGCCGGCGTGCTCGTCGGTGCGTATGCGTTCTGTTACGCGCTGGAAGGGTTCGGTGAGGGCCGGTACCAGCTCCGATGGGAGCGGATGGCCCGTGTTCTCGACCCGCAGCACGCTCGCGTCGTGCCGCCGTTCGGTGTGGACCGTTACGGTGCCGCCCACGGGGAGGTTGTGGACGATGGCGTTCTGGACGAGGTTCGTCACCATCCGCAGGATGAGCGCCGCGGAGCCGACGGTCCGCGTCGTCTCGCCGGTGACGTCGAGCGTGATCTGGCGCTTTTCGGCGAGGGGAAGCAGCGTTTCGGCGGCTTCTTCGGCTATGAGGGAGAGGTCCACGGGCTCGCGGGTGAAGCTCCCGCGGTCGGCGCGGCTGAGCAGCAGGAGGGCCTCGGTGAGGTTGATCGCCCGCGTGTTGACCGTGTGGAGGCGTTCGATGAGTTCGCCCTGGTCCCGCGCGGGGTCGTTGCGGGCGGCGTCGAGGAGTGTACGGGAGATTGCCAGCGGGGTGCGCAGTTCGTGGGAGGCGTTCGCGGCGAACCTCCGCTGCTCGGCGACCTGGGACTCGAGTTGTTCGAGCATGGTGTCGAACGCGTCGGCGAGTTCGCGGAATTCGTCCCGGCGGCCCTTCATGCGGATCCGGTGGGCCAGCGAGCCGTTCGCGGCCGTCCGTGCCGCGTATGCGATCCGTGTGAGGGGTGCGAGCATCCGGCCGGCGAGGATCCATCCTCCCAGGAGGCCGAACACGAGGAGGAAGGCCAGTGCCGTGGCCACGGCGGGGGCGAAGCCACGCAGGAGGTCGGCGCGGTTGGGGCCGGTGATGATCACGGCGCCGAACCTCCTCTGGATGGATCCGGGGTCGCCGTCCGGTAGCCAGCGCAGCACGAATACCCACATCACGGCCAGCAGGAGAGCGCCGGCGAGGAGGAGGAAGCCGGCGTAGCTGATGGTGAGCTTCATTCGGGCGCTGAGCCCTGGGCGTCTATTCATGAGTGCCGCCGGGGTGGGTGGTGTCCATGCCGGTGTCCATGCCGGTGTCCATGCCGGTGTCGATCCGGTAGCCGACGCCGGGCACCGTGGCGATGAGCCATGGTTCGCCGAGTCGTTTGCGCAGTGCGGAGACGGTGATGCGGACGGCGTTGGTGAAGGGATCGGCGTTGTTGTCCCAGGCCCGCTCCAGCAGCTCTTCGGCACTGACGACACCGCCTTCGGCGGCGACGAGGACTTCGAGCACGGCGAACTGCTTGCGGGTGAGCGCGACGTAGCGTCCGTCGCGGAAGACCTCCCGGCGGAAGGGGTCAAGACGCAGGCCCGCGATCTCGCGGACCGGGGGCCGGGCGTACGCGCGTCTGCGGTCGAGCGCCCGCAGCCGCATGACGAGCTCCCGCAGCTCGAACGGTTTGGTGAGGTAGTCGTCGGCGCCGAGCTCGAACCCGGAAGCCTTGTCGTCGATCCGGTCGGCGGCGGTGAGCATGAGGATCGGGATGCCACTGCCGGAAGCGACGATGCGCCGGGCGATCTCGTCCCCGGAAGGGCCGGGGATGTCGCGGTCGAGGACCGCGAGGTCGTAGGAGTGGATACTGAGCAGTTCCAGGGCGGAGTCGCCGTCGCCGGCGATGTCGGCGGCGATCGCCTCCAGCCGCAGACCGTCCCGGACGGCTTCGGCCAGGTAGGGCTCGTCCTCCACGATCAGCACGCGCATGTCCGAAGCCTAAGCAGCACCACATATCGCCGACGTATGCAAAGACGTGCGCCCACCGGACACGCGACTCAGCCTGCCGGTGCCGGCGCGGGGCGGGGCTGGTCCGACGGCGCTTCGGCCGTAGTGCGCCACCAGCGGCGCGACGCCAGCGCGGCCAGCACGGCGCCGGCGGCGTTGACCAGGACGTCGTCCACGGACGACACCCGGTCCAGCCGCAGGACGTACTGTGCGGTTTCGACCAGGGCCGAGCAGCCCGCCCCGAGCGCCAGGATCCGCGGCACGGACGCCAGCGCCGCGAACCGCATCGGGGCGAAGAACCCCAGCGCCGCAAAGACCAGCAGGTTGCCGGCGATCCCGAACGGCCCCATCGTGACCAGGTCCCGCAGCGGTACCAGGCTCACCCGCGGCGGGACGGTGCCGACCCCGGCACCCGGCATCAGGGTCATCCACAGGAACGGCACCGTCCCGTGGACCAAACCCACCTCGGCCAGCGACATCCGCCACGCCGACGCGACGCCGGCGGCACGGCGACGGCGCGCCAGAGCCCACACCACGAGCGCGGCCGGCGGCAGCGCGACCAACGTCATGAGCACCACGCCGTTGAAGGTGTCGAAACAGCCGTGCCACCGCCCGGCCACGCACATCGGAGCGGCCATCATGAGCGGCCGCCGCACGACGAACACGGCGCTCGCCATGACGAGGACCGCCAGGCCGAGGAGCGCGATCGTGCGCGTGCGGCGGGGCGGTGCGGACAGGGATGCGTTCTGGTTCATGCCCCCATGGGAGACGGAGGGCCGTTGCGGTGGCGTATGCGGTTTTCGATACGCCCGCGATACACGCAATCAGAAGCGCCGCACCTCGCGGGCCGGGTCAGAAGCCCACGTCGGCGGGGCGGTATGTCGGCGCTCTGCGGACCCGGCCGACCTGCTCGTAGGCGTAGGCCAGGCGGAGCAGGGTCGGCTCGCTCCACGCCGTGCCCATGAACGTCAGGCCGACCGGCAGGCCGGAGGCGAAACCCGCCGGGACGCTGATCGCGGGGTATCCGGCGAGTGCGGCGGGCGTGGACGCGCCGCCGCCGTAGCTGTCCCCGCGGACCAGGTCGATCTTGGCCGGCGGTCCGGTGGTCGGCATCACCAGCGCATCGAGGCGGAAGCGCCGTAGCACCGCGTCGATGCCTTCGGCACGCGACAGCCGGTGGTTGGTGGCCAGCGCCTCGCGGTACTCGCTCTCGGTGAAGTCCAGCCGGTGCACGGCCTCCAGACCGTCCTGCCGCACATAGCGGAGTTCGCGGTCGGCGTGTGCGCGATTGAACGCGATCAGCTCCGCCAGACCGCGCGGGTGGTCGCCGGGGGCGCCGTCCAGATAGGCGTTCAGCGCCCGCTTGATCTCGTACACCTGAACGATCTTCGAGCTGGGGAGGTCCTCCAGCTGCTCGGCCGTCGGGATGTCGGCCGGGTCGACCACGGTCGCGCCGGCGGCGCGCAGCGTGGCGATCGCCCGCTCCGCGATCTCGTCGGCGTGGTCGCTGTAGCCGAAGTACACGGTTCGCGGTACGCCGATCCGCGCACCACGCAGTCCGTCGGCGTCCAGGAAACGGGTGTAGTCACGAGGGAAGTGGCCACGACCCGCCTCGGTCGCCGGATCACGGTCGTCGATGCCGACGAGGACGCCCAGCATGATCGCGGCGTCGCGGACCGTGCGCGCGATCGGGCCGACACTGTCCTGGCTGGGCACGCCGGGGATCACTCCGCCGCGCCCGACCAGGCCAACGGTCGGCTTCACCCCGACGACGCAGTTCGCCGAGGCGGGGTCGATGATCGAACCGTTGGTCTCGGTACCGATCCCGGCGACACACAGGTTGGCCGCGGCGGCGGCCGCCGTACCGGAGCTGGACTCGTTCGGGGACCGGTCCAGCTTGTAGGGGTTCCGGGTCTGCCCACCGCGGGCGCTCCAGCCGGCGTGGTGGGTGAGCGACATCCCACCGGCCCACTCGCTCAGGTTGGTCTTGCCGAGGATGACGGCACCGGCCGCGCGCAACCTGGCCGCGACCGTGGCGTCCCTTGCCGGCCGGAGGCCCTCCAGGGCGAGTGATCCGGCCGTTGTGTGCATGCGGTCCGCGGTTTCCACCAGGTCCTTCAGCAGAATGGGCATGCCGTGGAGCGGCCCACGGGGATGCTGCCCGGCGTCCAGTCGCCGGGCCTCCCGCAGCGCGTCGGGATTGACCTCGATCACCGCGTGCAGGAGCGGATCGATACGTTCGATCCGGTCCAGGTAGTAGCGGGTCAGCCGTTCCGCGTCGAGCCGCCCTGCGTCCATCCGCTCGCGAAGCTCGGTGATGCCCAGTTCGTCCAGGGTTCCGGTGCCAGGGCTGGCCTGGGCGGGGGCCGCGCCAAGCAAGGGCGTGGCCGCCGCGGCGGTGCCGAGCGCGAGCATGCTCCGGCGCGTGGCGTTGATCCGGTCAATTCGGTACGGGGTGGTCATAGTCCGGCACGCTAGAGGTGCCACCGATGTACCGCGCTCCGACTGTCCCCCGGCTCTTCACTGGTGATATCCCCCTGCCGCACCGGGGGAACGCCGGAGACCGGGACCGCTCTCAGGCGGTACCGGTGAGGCCGAGCCGTAAGGGCAGCTTCATCTTCCCCGCCTTTCGTGGCCGTGCCGCTCGATGAGGTCGGCGGCGGTGCGCAGCCCGTCGCGGGCCCGGATGGTCGTGGAGGCTTCCGCGAGCCGGTGCCGCAGGCGGGTGTCGCCGAGCAACTCCGCCAGCGCGCCGTGCAGTTGGGCGTCGGTGAAGCGGTACGGGTCGAGGCGGAGACCGTAGCCGAGTTCGGCGACCCGCTGTGCGTTGTCGTACTGGTCCCAGAACAGCGGGAGCACGATCATGGGCTTGCCGAAGTGGAAGCTCTCGGTGGTCGTGTTGTTGCCGCCATGGGTGATGACGAGGTCGACGAGCGGGAGGATCCACGTCTGCGGGAGGAACTCCGCGCCCCACATGGTGGGAGGCAGCTCGATCTGGTCGTGCAGCGGCCCCTTGGAGACGATGCAGCGGTGCGGGGTGCGCGCCAGGGAGGCGATGATCCGGCGCATGAGGCCGACGTCGGCGGAGCCGAGGGAGCCCAGGCTGAAGTAGATCAGCGCGCTGCCCTCGGGCCGTTCGGCCAGCTCCGGCGGCAGGGTGAACTCCTCGTCGGTCTCGCGCACCGAGGAGTCCAGCCGGTGCCAGGCAGGGCCCAGCGGGCGAGCTTCGGCGTAGTCGGCGATCTCCGGGCAGACGTACAGGTTCAGCTCGCCGTCGTGGATGAACTCCAGGTCGGGCAGCGGCCTCGCGCCCTGGTCCACGACCCAGGCGTTGAACTCGTCCCAGAGCTCGCGGTGCGTGCGGTCGTACTCGGCGCGGAACGCGGCCCAGCCCGCGCGGTCACCGGCCGGGTACCCGGAGAAGGGCGGGGGAACGTGTTCGCCCTTCACCTCCAGCGGGTTGCAGGAGACGATCCGCACGAAGGGCGCGTCGGCCGTGGTCAGCGCGGGGAAGCAGACGACGTTGTCCTCGACGATCACATCCGGCCGGACCCGGTCCACGATTCTCTTGAGCTGGGGTTCGCAGTACCGGGCGCCGGCGACCAGTTCCTCCCAGACCGGTCTGACCCACGTGCCCAGCTGTTCGATCGTGGGCTTTTGGAATTCGGGGGCGGTCTCCCGTACGAAGTCCTTCCAGAACTGGCCCGCCTCCTGGGGTGTTTCGGGCGGCGGGGCCAGGTCGACCAGGTCCTCCTCGAAGCCGAGCGGGGCGAGCCTGCCCTTCCAGGACGCCTCCGCCGCGAACACCACGCGGTGGCCCCGCCGGCGCAGTACGTCACCGATGCCGACGCAGTTGTTGGTCGGGCCGTACGCGCTCTCCGGCGCGAAGAGGATGGTCAGGGGTCCGCTCAAGGGGTGTCTCCCGTCGTCTCGATCAGTACCGCGCTCTCCGGGTCCCACGACAGCGCGACGCGGGCCCCGGAGGTCACCGTGGCCGGGCCCGGAACGGTCAGCAGGACCGGCCGGTCCAGACCGGGGACCGTGACCGCGATCCTCGAGGAGCCGCCGAGGTAACTGATGTCCAGCACTTCGCCGTGCAGGTAGGCGTCCGCGCCCTGGGCGGCGAGCCGGATGTTCTCCGGACGTACGCCGACCAGCCCCGCCGCGTCACCTGCCGGGGCGGGCAGGACGCCGACGCCGGGTACGTCGAGTCCGCCGGAGGGCAGCAGCCGTCCGGAGAAGAGGTTGTTGGCGCCGACGAAGCCCGCGACGAACCGGCCCCGGGGGTGCCGGTAGAGCTCGACGGGGGTGGCGACCTGCTGGACGCGCCCGGCGTCCAGGACGGCGATCCGGTCGGCGAGCGACATGGCCTCCTCCTGGTCGTGGGTGACGACGAGGAAGGTGACGCCCACCTCGTGCTGGAGGCGCTTGAGCTCCAGCTGCATCTCGGCGCGGACCTGTTTGTCGAGCGCCGACAGCGGCTCGTCGAGCAGCAGCACACGGGGCCGCTTGACGATGGCACGGGCGAGGGCGACCCGCTGCCGCTGCCCGCCGGAGAGCTGGTGCGGCCGTCTGCGGGCCTGCGCGGTCAGTCCGACGGTGGCGAGTACGGCCGCGACCCGTTCGCCGATCTCCGCCCGGGCGAGCCCTTCCCGCGCCAGCCCGTACCCGATGTTCTTCTCCACGTTCATGTGCGGGAACAGCGCGTACGACTGGAACATGAGGTTGACCGGCCGCCGGTGCGCGGGCACGCCCAGCAGATCCAGGCCGTCCAGGGTGACCGTGCCGCTGTCCGGGGCCTCGAATCCGGCGAGGACGCGCAGCAGGGTCGTCTTCCCGCAGCCGCTCGGTCCGAGCAGGGCGAAGAACTCGCCCTCCCCGATCTCCAGGCTCACCCCGTCCAGGGCGGTGACCTCGCCGAACCGCCGGGTGACGGCATGGATACGGATCACAGCGCCTCCGTCAGCCGGCTGACGCGCTGGGCGGCGATCACCACGGTGAAGCTGACCGCGAGCAGCAGGGTGGCGAGCGCGTTGATCTCCGGGGTCACGCCGAACCTGATCATCGAGTAGATGACGATCGGCAGGGTGGGGTCCTTCGGCCCCGCGGTGAAGAAGGCGATGACGAACTCGTCGAGCGAGAGGGTGAACGTCAGCAGCGCGCCCGCCACGATGCCGGGGGCGAGGGTCGGCAGGGTGATGCGGAGGAACGTGGTGACCTCGCCCGCGCCGAGGTCGCGCGATGCCTCCTCCAGGGAGGGGTCGACATGGGCGATCCGGGTGCGTACGACGGCCGTGACGAAGGCGAGGCCGAAGACGGTGTGGGCGAGCAGCACCGAGTGCAGGCCGAGGGTGGCCGAGACGAGCGAGTAGAAGGCGAGCAGGCCGATCGCGAGCACGATGTCCGGCAGGACGGCGGGCACCACCGACAGGGCGGGCAGCAGCCGCGACCGGCTCGCGTGGCGGGCGAGCCCCACGGCGAGCAGTGTGCCGAGGACGGTGGACAGGGCGGTCGCGCCCGCGGCCACGATCAGCGTGTTGACCAGGCCCCGCAGGACCTCGTCGTCGCCGGCCAGCGTGCCGTACCAGGCGGTGCTGAACCCGGACCACTCGTAAGGGCTGTCCGAGCGGTTGAAGGACATCACCACGAGCACCACGACGGGCGTGTAGAGGAACGCGTACGTCAGCCACAGCGGGAGGAACGTCGCCCGGCGCATCAGCGGCCGCCCAGCCGGCGCCCGGCCCAGGCCTGCGCCATGAGCAGCAGGACCAGGAACGCCATGAGGGCGAGGGCGAGCACCGAGCCGAACGGCCAGTCCCGTGCGGTGAGGAACTGGTCTCTGATCAGATTGCCGACCATGACCGTGTGCCCGCCGCCCAGCAGTTCGGGGACGACGAAGTTGCCGAGGCTCGGCACGAAGACGAAGACGCAGCCGGTCAGCACGCCGGGCAGGGTGTGCGGGAGGGTCACGCTCCACAACGTGCGGGCCGGGCGGGCGCCCAGATCGGCCGAGGCTTCGAGCAGCCGGGGGTCGACCCGCTCGATCGCCGAGTACAGCGGCAGCACCATCAGCGGGAGATAGGCGTAGAGCAGTCCGAGGACGACGGCGGGTTCCGTGTAGAGGAGTTTCAGCGGCCGGTCGATCACCCCGATGCCGGTGAGGGCCGAGTTGACCACACCTCGGCTGGACAGCAGCACGATCCAGGCGTAGGTGCGGATCAGGAAGTTGGTCCAGAACGGGAGCACGACCAGGACCAGGGCGACCGTGCGCCATCTGCCGGGCAGACGGCTGATCGCGTACGCGGTCGGGTAGCCGAGGAGAAGCGCGAGCAGGGTGGTGACGGCGGCGATGCGCAGCGAGTCGGTGAGGACACCGGCGTAGAGGGGGTCGGTGAGCCGCGCGAAGTTCTCGCCGGTGCTTCCGTCCTCGTACGCGATCCCGCCGAAGCGGCCCCGCCGGAAGGCCGTGTAACCGATCAGCAGGGCCAGCGGCAGCAGGAGCAGGACGGCCAGATAGGACAGGCCCGGGCCGAGCAGGACGAGACGGGCTCGCGACGGTGGTCCTCCGGCCGCCCTCCCCCGCCCGGCCATCAGCCCGCGGTGACTTCCGTGACGATCCGGGTGTACGCCGTCGCGGCGTCCCCGAGGTCGACGACGGACTCACCCTTGAGCAGTTGCTCGGGGGTCATGGCGAGCACGGGGTGGCTCTTCACCAGGGCCGGGTCGAGTTCGGCCATGGCGGCGGTGTTGGGGACCTTGTAGAAGATGTTCGAGGCGACCCAGGAGTGCGTCTTCGCGTCGAGGACGTAGTCGATGAAGGCGTGCGCCGCCTCTTTGTTCTTCGACGACTTGAGGATGACCATCGTGTCGGTCCAGAGGTCGCTGCCCTCCTTGGGGACGACGAAGCCGATCCTCTTGTCGTCGGTCGGGCACCACCCGTCCCAGGCCTCCGCCAGCACGGCCTCCCCGGACTTCAGCCGGTCGCCGAACGTGGTGTCGTCGTACGCGAGGAGCCCGTCCTTCGCGGTGAGCAGCAACTCCTTGACCTGCGCGAGCTGTTGCTCGTCGGTGGTGTTCACCGAGTAGCCGAGCGCCTTCTGCGCGGGGAGGAAGAGCCAGCGTTCGGTCTTCAGCATGGTGGCCCTGCCCTTGACCGCGGCGCGCGGCTTCAGCAGGTCGTTCCAGCTGTCGGGGGTGTAGCCGACGAGGTCCTTGCGGTAGCAGAGCCCGGTGGTGCCCCAGGTGTACGGGACGGAGTAGACGTTGCCCTTGTCATGGGCGAGCCGGGCGGCGAGCGGGTCCAGGTTCTTCAGGTGCGGGACCAGATCGTGGTGGATGGGTTCGAGCAGCCCCTGCGCCGCGAGCGCCTGCGCGTACTGGCCCGATACGAACGCCACGTCGATGCCGCTGTCGGCGGAGGCGGTCAGTTTGGCGACGATCTCCTCGTTGGTGCTGTGCTTGGCGACGGTCATGGGCGTGCCGACGGCCGACGTGAACCGGGCGGGAAGGTCCTTCGGCATATAGCCGTCCCAGTTCGAGACGGTGAGCCGCTGCTTGCGTAAGTCCGCCTCGGGGTCGAGCGACGCGGAGGCGGCGGGGCCGCTTCCGCCCGGTTGGCCGTCGCCGCCGCATGCGGGGAGAAGGAGCGCCAGGACGGCCGCCGTCGCCGCCATGGACACGTGCCTGAACCTCAGTGCGCCTAACACGCCACTCCCCTTGCTGTCGAGATCAGCCGGCTGAGCGTGGGTCGCGCCCGGTTCGCCGAACGGCTCACGGGCAGGCATCGATGTCCGGAGTTTCGCATCATTGGCATGCACTGGGCAAGATGGCCTATTCGCCCGGCCTCGTTCTCACCTCGTAGGCAGAGCCGCCGCAGGGTCCGGCATGCGTGGCGCATTTCACACCACATGTACCATTTGTGGAGTAAGTGACCTGCCACTCCTTGGCGGCGCGGTCCGATACCGCCGGGTTGTGTTCCCGCTCCCCGTCGCCGCCCGCCTCCCGACGACCTCCACTTGCCCGTATCCGCGGCAGGGAGGGGAGACAGACAGCGGACATGCCCAATGACGACGGGACCCAGGTGGAGGTCCGGAAGCTGTGGGCCCACCAGGCCGCGCCGAAGAGCACCGACCAGGGATCCATCGCGCCAGAGCCCGCCTCAAGGGATGTGCCGGAGCCCGCCTCGAGGGAGCGGTTCCTGGTGTTCGCCGGAGCGGCGCCGGCGGCCCGCTGCGCGCTGGGCGACGAGGACGACGTCCTCCGGCTGATCGAGACCGCCGGGCCGGACACCCCTGCCCGGTACGGGGTGCCGAAGCGCTGCCCGGCGTCCGGTCGCTCTCCCCTCGCCGATGCGGAGGTCTCCTGGGTCCAGGGGCTGACCACCGCACTCGCCGCCGTGCTCGAACCGCCGCACACCGACGCCTGGCCGGAGCCGTGGCACCCGGAACAGCGGTCCGCGAGCCCTGAGACACCGATCGGCGCCCTGCCCACCCTTCGGTCCCCGGTACGGGAAGGCCGTACGCGCCTGTGGCCTGCGGGTTCCATGCTCGAGCCAGGTCTGGCGGGGAAAGGGGGGCCGGTGACGTGAAGGCCCGTGTGTGGAGCACCTTCGCCGCCGTGACCGCGGGATTCATGGCCGTGGCTCTGACCGGCTGCGGTAACGACGGCGAGCCCAGCGGGGACAGCTACACCATCGGCCTGCTGCTGCCGAGCCGCGAAGTCCCCCGCTACGAGCAGTTCGACCGGCCCTTGATCGAGAAGAGGGTGAAGGCGCTGTGCGCGGAGTGCCATCTGACGTACGCCAACGCCGGGGACGATGTGACGAGCCAGCAGCGCCAGATGGACTCCATGATCACCAAAGGGGTCGGGGCCCTGATCCTCGACGCCGTCGACGTCAAGGCGCTCCGCTCCTCGGTCGCCGCGGCACACGAGGCGGGTATCCCGGTCGTCGCCTATGACCGGCTCGCCGAGGGCCCGGTCTCGGGCTACGCCACCTTCAACGGCGCGACGGTCGGCAAGCTCCAGGGCAAGGCGCTCCTCGATGCCCTGGGCAGCAAGGCGGGCCGCAGTCAGATCGTCATGATGAACGGCGATCCGGTCAGCCCCAACGCGGGCTGGTTCACGAGGGGAACGCTCTCCGTCATCAGAGGAAAGGTGAAGATCGCCAGGTCATACGACGTTCCCGACTACCGGAAGTCCACGGCCCACGAGAACATGGCCTCCGCCATCGCCGCCCTGGGCCCCGGCCGGATCGACGGCGTCCTGGCGGCCAACGACAGCATCGCCGCCGGTGTCGTCTCCGCGCTCAAGGCCGCACGCATCTCACCGCTGCCACCCGTCACCGGTCAGGATGCCGACCTCAGCGCCGTACGGCGCGTCGTCAAGGGCGATCAGTACATGACCGTCTACAAGCCCTTCAGGGCCGAGGCGGACGCCGCCGCGGCGATGGCAGTCGCGCTGAGGGGCGGCCAGAAGCTCGAAGGCATCGCCAGGACGACGGTCGACAGCCCTACCACCAAAGACATCCCGGCCGCCCTTCTGGCTCCGGTCGCCGTCACGGCCGACAACATCAAGCAGACGCTCGTCAAGGACGGTGTCTACACCATCGACAAGATCTGTACCCCTGAGCTCCGGCACGCCTGTGGCAAGGCCGGACTCACCCGCTGAGGCTCCGTCTTCCGCTCGGACGGGACTCTTGGAAAGGAGGTGGCCCCCATGCCGGTCGCGCCCCTGCTGGCGCTGCGCGGCGTCTGCAAGCGATTCGGCGGCGTCCAGGCGCTCACGGATGTCGAGCTGGAGATCCGGGCCGGTGAGGTCGTCGCCCTCGTGGGTGACAACGGCGCCGGCAAGACCACCCTCGCCAAAGTGATCGCCGGCGTCGGCCCCGCCGACACCGGCGTCATCGAGTGGAAGGGCCGGGCCGTCGAGATCAAGCGGCCCTACGACGCCCAGGAACTGGGCATCACGGCTGTTTACCAGGACCTCGCCATGTGCGACAGCCTCGACATCGTCGGCAATCTCTTCCTCGGCCGCGAAATCCACAAGCTCGGCGTCCTCGACGAGGTGGAGATGGAACGCCGTGCCCGCGAGCTCATGCGCACCCTGACCGTCCGCATTCCCGATGCGCGGTTGCCCGTCTCCTCCCTGTCCGCAGGCCAGCGGCAGGCCGTGGCGATCAGCCGCTCGCTTCTCGGCGCGCCCAAGGTCCTCCTCCTGGACGAGCCCACCGCCGCCCTGGGCATGGAGCAGACCAGCCGGCTCCTCGACCTCGTCGAGGAGCTGCGCGACCGCGGCCTCGGGATCCTCCTCATCAGCCACAACATGGGAGACATCAAGGCCGTGGCGGACCGTGTCGCCGTACTGCGCCTCGGCCGGAACAACGGGCTGTTCGAGGTGAACACCACATCCCAGGAACAGATCGTTTGCGCCATCACCGGCGCGGCGGACGACCTCGTCGCCCACCGCATGCCGAGCGCACAGGAGGTACAGCCATGAGCAGGAGGGAGACAATCCCACAGGCACGCCCCGGCCGGGCGGGCAGCGGCATCGCGACCGTGTCCACCACCGGCGGCCGGAGCCTGGTGGCGCGAGGGCGGAACGCCAGGGAATACGCCGACGCGGCCTGGAGCAGACTGCACAGCGGTGAGCGCGGTCCGATCCTGGTCACCCTCGGCCTGGTCGCGCTCTGGCTCGTCTTCTACGGCCTCAACGGAAACTTCCTCTCCCCCCGTAACCTGTCCAACATCAGCGTGGACATCGTGGGGACCGGCCTGGTCGCCGTGGGCATCGTCTTCGTGCTGCTGATCGGCGAGATCGACTTGTCGGTCGGCTCGGTCAGCGGGCTCGCGGGAGCCACGTTCGCCGTGCTCAATGTCAGCCTCGGCATGCCGGAATGGCTCGCCGTCATCGTGGCGGTGGCCTCGGGCATGGCGGTGGGAGCCGTCCACGGGTTCTTCTTCGCCAAAGTCGGCATACCGGCGTTCGTCGTCACCCTCGCGGGACTGCTGGCCTGGAACGGCCTGACCCTCCACCTGCTGGGCACCGGCGGCACCATCGACATCGACGAGGGCGGCCTGGTCGCCGCGCTGACCAGCTACTACTTCAGTGCCACCAGCGCCGCGTACAGTCTGGCGGCGCTCGGCTCCGCCGCGTACTTCCTGGCCTCCTACCGGAGCGCCAAGCGCCGCAGGGCGGCCGGGATCCCGTACCGGCCGCTGGGCGAGATCTTGGTACGGACGGGCGTCCTGGCGGGGGTCGGGTTCACCGCCGCGTATGTGGTCAATCAGTTCCAGGGCCTGCCGCTCGCCCTCCTGATCTTCCTGGTCGTCCTCGTCGGCTCGGACTATGTCCTGCGCCGCACCTGCTATGGGCGCAAGATCTTCGCGGTGGGCAGCGGCGCCGAGGCGGCCCGCCGCGCCGGCGTCAACATCGTGCGGCTGCGGATCTCGATGTTCATCGTGTCGGGGACACTGGCCGCCATCGGCGGCCTGTTCGTGGCCTCAGGGCTCACCTCGGCGAGCCCTACGACGTCCCGTGCGGCGGGCTCCGGCATGCTGCTGATCAACGCCGTCGCCGCGGCTGTCATCGGCTGCACCAGCCTGTTCGGCGGGCGGGGCTCGCCATGGTCAGCGCTGCTGGGGGTGCTGGTCATCCAGTCCCTCGCCTCGGGGATGGCATTTCTGGGAGTGGAGGACTCCGTTCAATTCATGATCATCGGTGCCGTGCTGCTCGCCGCCGTGGCCACCGACTCGCTCGCCCGGCGTTCCCAGGGGACGCGCGACCGGGCATGACGATTGGCCATGCCCGGCATGATGTGGCTATGCTTCCGACAAGTTGCCATAGTCAGGCAATTGGGATATTTCCCCTGAGGGAGCCGACGGACGGGCCCGCCGCGCCCATCGGAGTCCAATGAAGAAGCGCATCCCCGTCATCCATGTGGCTGTGAGCATCGCGGTTGCCGCGAGCCTGGTCCTTTCCGGCTGCGACGGCGTGGGGCCGCGATCCTCCGGTGGATCCGAGAGCATCAACGTGCTCACCGTCAATGTCCCCCAAATGGAGAACCTGAAGAAGCTCACGAGGAAGCACTTCACCGCGGAGACCGGCGTAACGGTCAATTACACCCTGCTGCCGGAGAATGAGGCGCGGGCGCAGATGAACAAGGAATTCTCCAGCCAGTCCGGACGATATGACGTCGCGAGCGTCAGCGCCTACGAAGTGCCGATCTACTCGAAGAACCACTGGCTCGCCCCGTTGGACCAACACGCGAAGGCGGACCCGTCATTCGACCAGAGCGACATCTTCCCCAATCTGACCGCCGCCCTGAGCGGCACGGACGGGAAGATCTATGCCGAGCCCTTCTACGGCGAGGGGTCCTTCCTGATGTACCGCAAGGACCTGTTCCGCAAGGCCGGGCTGACCATGCCGCGAAACCCCACCTGGACGCAGGTCGCCTCACTCGCGGCCAAGGTCGACGGCTCGAACGGCGCGAAAGGCATCTGTCTGCGCGGTCTGCCCGGCTGGGGCCAGAACCTCGCCCCCATCAACACCGTCGTCAACACCTTCGGCGGCACCTGGTACGACATGAAGTGGAACGCCCAGCTCACCGCGCCGGAGTTCAAGAGAGCGATTCGCTTCTACGTCAATCTGGTCCGCAAATACGGTGAGACCAACGCCGCGCACAGCGGTGTGCTGGAAATCCTCGACCAATTTGTGCAGGGCAACTGCGCCATGATGTACGACGCCACTTCGACCGCCCAGACGGTCGAGGCCGACGGCTCGACCGTCAAGGGAAAGGTCGGCTACGTCCCGGCGCCGCACGAAAGGACCAAGAAGGCCGGCTGGCTGTGGACCTGGGCATGGGGTATTCATAAAGCCAGCAAGAAGCAGAAGGCCGCCTGGAAGTTTATCTCCTGGGCCTCCTCCAAGGAGTATCAGAAGCAGGTCGGCGATACGCTCGGCTGGACCCTGGCCCCCGCCGGAACCCGGAAGTCACTCTATGCCAACCCCGCCTACCAGAAGGCCGCCGCCGCCTGGTACCGGCAGGAATACGCAGCGGTGAAGAACTCCGACGATCCGAAGAGCCCGGGCGTCAGCCCGCGCCCCTACACGGGTATCACGTTTGTCGGCATCCCCGAATTCGCCACCCTCGGCACCGAGGTCTCCCAGTACATCAGCTCGGCCATCGCCGGAAAGCAATCGGTGGACGCGGCCCTGAAACGCTCCCAGAAGCTCGCGCAAGCGGCGGCCGCGAAGTACCGCACCCACTGACCGGCGCACACCGACGCTGCCGAGGGGCGGATCGGCGATCAGCGGATGGCCGGGCCCTGAATCCGCAGACGGCGGGGTTCGAGCATGGACTCACACGCCGGCCCGCGGCCGATTCGCCGCAGAACGAGATGGACCACCCATGCCTCGGAACATCGACATCGCCATCCCCGACCTGTCCGGAAAGCTCGCCGTCATCACCGGTGCGAGCGACGGGATCGGGTTCGCCATCGTCCCACGCCTCGTCGAAGCGGGTGCGGAGGTGATCATGCCGGTCCGCAACCCGGCCAAGGGCGAGAAGGCCACCGACCTCATCCGCGGCCTCGTCCCGGGTGCGAAGATCTCCACCCGGGCTCTCGACCTGGCCTCACTCGACTCGGTGGCCGCCCTCTCGGACCAGCTTATGAGCGAGGGCCGCCCGATCGACATCCTCATCAACAACGCCGGCGTGATGACCCCTCCCAGCCGGCAGGTCACCAGGGACGGATTCGAGCTACAGTTCGGCACCAACCACCTCGGCCACTTCGCCCTCACCCTGGGGCTGCTGCCACTGCTGCGCGAGGGCGAGGCCCGGGTCACACACCAGACGAGCATTGCCGCCCGACGCGGCGCGATCAACTGGGCCGACCTGAACTGGGAGCGCCGCTACGACGTGCGAAAGGCCTACAGCCAGTCGAAGATCGCCGTCGGTCTGTTCGCCCGCGAGCTCGACGCGCGCAGCGCCGCGGCGGGGTGGGGCATCACCAGCAACCTCTCCCACCCCGGCATATCCCCCACAAACCTGCTGTCCGCACAGCCGGGCATGGGACGGCAGAAGGACACCGGCTCAGTCCGCCTGATCCGCGCGTTGTCCCGCATGGGCGTCCTCGTAGGCACCGCCGACACCGCCGCCCTCCCCGCGCTGCCGGCCGCGACCGGCCCGGACTCGCGGGGCAGCCAGTTCTACGGCCCCAAGGGACGCGGCAACCTCGGCGACGCTCCCGCACAGCAGGAGCTGTGGGCTCCGCTGCGCGACATGGACGACGCCCGCAGGCTCTGGGAGGCTTCCGAGCGGCTGGTCGGCGTGCGATTCCCCGCCTGACCTCCCAGAGAACGGATCTCTCAGCGAAGCGCCTGCGGTCCTATGACGGACAGCAACTGGAGCCTTTCGTAGCTCTCGCTGCCGGGAATGGCGGTGTAGACGATGAGAATATGCGACTGGTCGGGGTCGAGGAGCGTCTGGCAGTTCAGCTCCAATGCGCCGACCTCGGGGTGGACGAAGTGCTTCACCTCGTCGGGGCGGATACCGACCTCGTGGTCGTTCCACACCTGTCGGAACTCTTCGCTTTGAGCGAGTAGCAGCTCGACGTAGTGGGCCGCGCGGGAACCAGGGCCCCGCAGCGTGGCCACCCCGCGCAGGCCCGAGACGAACATACGGGTGAGGAACGCATGGTCGTCGGGGGCGTAAAGCTGTCGCGTGGCGGGGTTGGTGAACCATCGGTAGCCGAGGCTGCGGGCCGGGCCGCTGAAGACCGTCAGATCGCCGGTGAGCGCGACGGCCGGCGGGGTCTGCCGCAGAGTCTCGCCGAGCTCGGTGACGATCTCCGCGGGAGTGTCGTGCAGACGGTCGAGGATGCGCAGCAGGCCGGGGCTGATGTGCTCGCTGTCCGCGCCCCGTGTGGGTGGAGTGTGTCCGGCGAGCCGGAACAGGTGATCGCGCTCATCGAGGGAGAGATGGAGTCCCTGCGCGATGGAGGCGATCATCTGCTCGGACGGCTGGGGACCGCGCTCCCGTTCCAGCCGCGCGTAGTAGTCGGTCGACATGTGGCAGAGGAACGCCACTTCCTCCCGCCGTAGCCCATGGGTGCGGCGGCGTCGTCCACGCGGGAGGCCGACGTCTTCGGGTTGCAGCGACTCCCGGCGGCGCCGGAGGAACTCCGCCAGACCCGTCCGGTCGATCACTATGCGCACCTCTTTCACCTGCGTGCCTCCTTCGAGGCATCATTTCTACCGTCCACAGATCTCGGCATCCACGGATTGTCGATCCCCCCTTCTCGTGTTGATGCGGCCGCGGCGCCGTCCGCAGTCATTCCCTGCTGGTGTCCTTGTTCGATGGTGGCCGCGTGGCCGTCCCTGGCGAGAACAGCGGATGAGCCGAGCGGCGCGAGGGCGGCCGCCGCGGCCGCATGCGTGGCGGCCAGAGTTCGCTCCCGGCACCCGCGGTGAACGGGACAGGAACCTCGGTGCTTGCGATCGTCCGGCGCCAGTCGGCCTTCGCGTGGTCGTTGAGGAGGGCGAGCTCGCCTGGAGGCGCATCCCTCGACGCCACGGCGGCGGTGACACGGGCGGCGGTAGCGGCCGCGCGGCCTTGAGGCAGTCGGGCAGGCCAGGACAGCTGTGGCCCTTCGTCGGCAGGCATTCGACCGAAGGGCGTGCGCGCCCGCGAAGCAGCGCCGGATCCCAGCGCAGCCGTCCACGCCATGGCAGAGTCATGCGCACGCAGACCTTAACGCCAGGGGCGTGCAGACACTTCATTGCGACCGCCCTCTTCCTGGGTACTGTCGTGTCTCTGACCGCCTGCGGTGAGCAGCGCGGCACGGACGTGGCGGCCAGTTCCTCGACCACATCCCCGAGTTCCAGCTCCAGTTCCCCTGTCGCTTCTCCTTACGTGGAGCCCGGGATCGTCGACGGTGCCCCGCACCACGGCGACAACAATGCCTACCGTCGCTCCGGCGAGATGTCCGCCGCCAGTGCCAAGGACGCTCAGAAGGAAGCCGACCGCATCGAGCCCGTGCTCAAGCGACTATGGGGGCAGAAGAAGTGGGACCCCAAGAGCGTGCGCGCGGCACTACGTGAACTGGGGTACGAGGAGGAGCGGACCGGGCCGAAGGGAGAACGCCTCGGCGGGACGCTTACCGTACGGAAGATGCATCCACGCTACGAGATCGACCACAACCTCACCCCCGAAGGCGCCCTGATAGGCCTTCGCGTCCATGACGACGCCTGCGTCACGGCGTTCGTGCAGAAGACCAACTTCGAGGTCAAGACCAACGGGCCATTCATGGAGAGCGGCTGTTTCGAGCCGCCCTACGGCCACTGAGAGACGGTGCGGGGCACGTTCGACGAGGCTCCCTGCTCTGCGCCAGCAGCCGCCCCTACCACGGTGCCCGGCGCGGGGACCCGCCGTCTCCTACGCCCGCGGCCGCGCCGCCGACCTGGCCACCGCCGGCCGGGTCTTCAGCGCCCCGTACGACCGCTACATCGACCATGAGGTGGAAGAGCCTCCGTCGGAACGCACAGCGGCTGCCGCAATGCGGCGACGTCGCACCCGATTCAAGCGGCAAGGGACGACGCCGACCAGTCCGCCTTTCGAGTGAATAAAGAGGAATACCCGCCGCATGAGCAAGCCGTCGGCCAAATAGTGAGCAAGACAACCGGACACGAACTTCCGGTCGGGCCCAAACACGGCAGCCCACGGATCGAAGAAGGGTGACAACATTCATGCGCACGGAGGCCACCAACCGGGTCGCACACGTCTTCTCCCTCTTCGACGCCAACGGCAACGGCGTCCTGGAAGCCGATGACTTCGACCTCATGGCGAACAACGTCATCGAGGCCGCGCCCGACGCGGACGAGGCGGCGAAGGACGCGATGCGTGCGGCGTTCCGCGAGTACTGGACGACCCTGGCCACGGAACTGGACGCCAACCGCGACGGCAAGATCAGTGACGAAGAGTTCGAAGCCTGCGTGCTCTCGCCCGAGCGCTTCGACTCGACGATCGGCGTGTTCGCCGAGGCGCTCGCCGCGCTCGGCGACCCGGACGGCGATGGACTCATCGAACGCCCCGCGTTCGTCGCGTTGATGACGGCGATCGGCTTCAAGCGCGCGAACATCGACGCACTTTTCGACGCCTTCGGCCCCTCAGACCTGGACCGGATCCAGGTGGCCGTCTGGGTCGCCGGGATCAAGGACTACTACGCCCCGGACAAGGCGGGCATCCCGGGCGACCTCCTGGTCCCGGGCCCGGCGATCTGACGAGTACCGTCAGTCGCTGACCAGCTTCCGGAACTTGCGCACGAGCTTGACGACACCCCAGACAACGAGGCACCCCAGAACCAGCAGAAACAGGATCGCCTGCCACAGGGGCATCTTCTTACCGGTGGACGAACCGCCGTCGTTGCCGCCCGAGGAGTAGCCGCCGCTCCTCGACTTCTTCTTGTAGCCACCGCTCTTGCTCACACCACCGCCGCCCTTGCTGACGCCACCACCGCCGCCGCTGCCACCGCCTCGCTTCGACGACAGCGCGACGTACGAGACGGAGTCACGCGCCGACGCCGCCTGGGCCGTGGCGGGCGCCACTGCGAACAGGGCGCCGATCAGGAGGAGTGTGGTTGCCAAACGCATGAGAGATCCCTGTGATGGTAGGCCGGAAAGATACGCGCCAGGGCGCGGCGTTGCACCCTAGGCCATGGATCGGCGCTGTCGAAACTCGGGGTCCGGTCCGCCCGCGGGCCGGACTCCCGTCGTGGCGGAAGGGGCTTGGTGAGCTGTGCGCGGCATGTGACCGTCACCCGGAGCGGGAGCGGCTGGATTCGACCGCCACGAGAGCGATCCGAACTGGGGCGGACGGCCGACCATGATGGACCGGCTCGACTGGATCGACGGCTGGCCGACCGTGCGCGCGGGCGCCTGGACCAGCGAGGATCGGCAGACCGCACCCGCGGGCGACTGGGGCTCGGGGAGCACCTTCGACGACGGCCGGCCGACTTCGACATCCTCGGACACGGCTCCTGGACCACGGAGTCGGATCCCGACTCGGGACGCTACGCCCGCGGCCGGTCCCGGGCCACGGTCCCGCAGCTGCTGCTGCCGCGGCGGGCCCCGGACGGCGATGTGAGGATCGAGGCCGACGTCCGGCTGCGCGACGACGACGGCCGGGTCGGTCTTGTCCTGGCGTCCGCGGGCCGGTCCGACCACGCCGTGGCCTGGCTGGATTCCACCGGCACCCTCTCCGTCGAGGTCACCCGGGACCGGAAGGTGGTGCGGAAGCGGACCGCTCGCCTGCACGCGAACACCGATCCGCGTACCTGGCACTCGCTCACGGCCGAGATGCGCGACGGGGCGGCGCACGTACAGGTCAGCTCGGCCATGCTCGACATGCCGCTGGCCGAGCTGACGGTGGACGTACCGAAGGGCTGGCGCCGCGGCGGTGTCGCCTCGACCCGCGGCGCCGGCGAGGCGGACAACGTCGGTGTGACCCGGCTCTACACACCGGTGACCGTCAAACAGCCGGTGACCGCACGCTTCGACTATGTGCGCTTCTCCTCCTGACGCCGCGTCACTCGCCTGCACGGGCACCGGCTCCCACGCATCGCAGTCCAAGATCGATTGTCAGTGGTGGGTGAGAAGGTAGGAGCATCGAGAAGGAAAAAGAGGGGGCGCGGCATGTCCGGAGACCAGAACTACATCAATCACGTTGCTCTTGTGCTGGACGCCAGTTCGTCCATGTCACACCTGCGCGGAAAGGTCGTCGAAGTCGCCGACCAGCAGATTGCGTATCTGGCCCGCCGATCGAAGGAGCTGGACCAGGAAACCCGCGTTACGGTGTACGTCTTCGCCGACAAGGTGGAGTGCGTCATCTACGACAAGGACGTGCTGCGGATGCCGTCCCTGAAGCAGCTTTACCGGGTCGGCGGAATGACGGCTCTGCTGGCGGCCACACTGAAGTCGCAGCGGGAGCTGGCGCAGACCGCCCAACTGTACGGCGACCACAGCTTCCTGACGTTCGTGCTGACGGACGGCCAGGAGAACGCGAGTCACCGCTGCCCCGATGCCCTCACCAAAAGCCCACGTGAACTGGTGCGGGCCGTGGCCGAGTTGATGGAGACACAAGAGGACAACTGGACGCTGGCCGTCCTTGTGCCGGACCAGATGGGCAAGCGCGAGGCCATGCAGTGCGGCTTCCCGAAGGACAACATCGCCATCTGGGACGCCACGAGCACTCAGGGCCTGGAGGAGGCGGGGCAGGTTATCCAGCAGGCCACCGAGAACTTTATGGTGGGCCGGGCCCAGGGCATCCGGGGATCGCGGGCGGTGTTCTCCACGGGTGCGGAGGCGGTCAACAAGGACACCATCAAGGCAGCCGGCCTCACCCCGGTGGACCCGTCGAAATACCAGCTGATTCCGGTGGCCCGCGAAGCGGCGATCCGGGAATGGGTCATCGAATGCGGGCACACCTTCCGTACCGGTTGTGCGTTCTATCAGCTGAGCAAGTCGGAGAAAATCCAGGCGCGGAAGCAGATAGCGGTGCTGGAGAAGAAGACGGACCGGGTGTACACGGGGCCGGAGGCCCGATCCCTGCTGGGCCTGCCGGACACGGAAGTTCGCGTCAAGCCGGATCACAACGACGACTTCACGATATTCGTGCAGAGCACCAGCGTGAATCGGAAGCTGACACCGCACACGCGGCTGCTGCTCATGATCTGAGGCCGTGGAGGCCCCGCCGGTCCGACGGGCGGGGCCTCCTCCCCCGGCAACCGCTACCGCCGTGCGGCAGCCTGGTGCGCATGGCGACTCACATCGCCGATCAGGTTGATGCGGACCCGTCGCTCCGCGAAGCGCCACTGCCCGTCACGGCGCTCGAAGCGGTCGTGGTACCGACCCGCGGCGATGGGTTGCAGGGGCAGGTCGGGCAGTGCCTGGAACACGGTGACGTACGAGCGCGAGACCGCCGTGTTCGCTTGTTCATCGACCTCGATGGCGACATTGGTGGTGGCGTGGTGGGTTCGCGGCGTGCCGTCGGCGTAGACGATCAGAGTCTCCTTGAACATCTCCTCGATCGCTTCGCGCCCGCTGACCGGCTCGCCGCTGCCCGTGAAGGTGGCGTCAGCGAGCAGCGTGCCGAGTCCCGCGAAATCGCCGTCGTCCACGAGTTCGGCGTAACGTGCGATCAAGTTCTCGATGGCTCGATAGCTCAACGTCGGATCGGCGGGCGTGCCGATGGATGTGGACATGGTCTCCTCCAAGCGAAGCGGGAGATCTTCAGCGTGCTGCCCCAGGCGACAACAGGACCGGACCGCAATCGACCGGTTGCGACACGTTAGCTTGCCACGTTCGATGACACCTGATCGCGTCGTACGGACTCCCGGCCGGGCTCATGCCGGGAAGCCGGCGCCTCTTTGGAGGGTGCCGGGGGACGGACACCGGCGCGGGTGGCGCCGACGCTGGCCACGACCACGAGAACCAGACCGAGTGTCGCGGCCGTCCCGGGGCGCTGGCCGAGAACGAGCAGACCGACCATGAGGGCGATGGCGGGCTCGAGGCTCATCAGCGTGCCGAACGCGGACGTGGTCAGATGGCGCAGGGCGAGAAACTCGAGGGCGAAGGGGATGACGGGGCTGAGCACCGCCAGAGCCAGCATGGTCCACAGCGGTGACCACGTGATGCGGTCGGCGAGGTCCGGGGCGGCGATGGCCAGCCCCACCACCGCGGCGACCGGCATGGAGACGGCCAGTCCTTTCAGGCCGGTGACGCGATCACCGACCCGTTGGGTCAGCAGAATGTACGCGGCCCAGCATCCCGCGGCGAGCAGCGCGCTCCCCACCCCCAGAAGGTCGGCGCCGCCGTGCCAGGGTTCGGTCAGCAGCACGACGCCCGTCGCCGCCGCGGCCGCCCAGATCAGGCGTCCCTTCCTCGGCCCGAAGAGGGAGACCGTGAGCGGTCCCAGGAATTCCAGCGCGCTCGCGGTTCCCAACGGGAGACGGGCGATCGCCTGCATGAAGAAGACCATCATTCCGGCGGTCACGAGACCGAGCAGCATGCAGGCGAGAAGATCCCGTGAGCTGAAATCACGAGGCCGGGGGCGGATGGCGACCAGCAGAATCAGCCCCGCCCAGCCCAGGCGCAGCCCCGCGGTTCCCAGCGCGCCGAGCTGTCCGAACAACGGAACCGTCAGAGCCGATCCGAGCTGCACGGTACACATCGCGGTGGCAGCCATGAGGGCACCGGCGCCGGCATGGCGCGAGCGACGGGAAGGAGGAGTCTCGGGCGGTTCGGGAGCGTTCATGGGCTCCAGTAGAGAGCCTCGACACCGTTCACGTCCACGTGTCGATCCCGAATGATTCGTTCGGGATTCATGGACAATAGAGGGATGGAAACACGTCGCCTCCAGATGCTGGCCGAGCTGGCCCGGCGAGGCTCGATGCGCGCCGTGGCCGAGGCCACCGGCACGACCACCTCGACCGTTTCCCAGCAGGTCGCCGCCTTGGCTCAGGAAATGGGCACGGCACTGATCGAGCCGCATGGACGCAGGGTCAGGCTCACACCGGCGGGCCGCCGACTGGCGGAACACGCCGTGACGATCCTTGCGGCGGTCGAGGCCGCACAGCGGGACTTGAGCCCCGACGCCCCGCCGACCGGCACGGTGCGCGTGGCAGGCTTCGCCACGGCCATCCGAGCCCAACTGCTGCCCATCATCGGCAACTTGTCGACGAGCCATCCTCAGCTCAGCATCCTGGTCCGTGAGCACGAGCCCACCGAAGCCCTCCAGTTGCTGGCGAACGACGAGGCCGACCTCGCGCTCACCTACGACTACAACCTGGCACCGGCCGAGCCGGACCCCGCGGTCGTGATCACCCCCCTGTGGACCGCTCCCTGGGGTCTGGGCGTTCCTGACCACGCCGCCCGTCCCTCAGTACCGGGCGCCCCTGAGGTCTTCCGCCGGTTCCGCACGGCGGACTGGATCGGCAACTCGCGCAACCCCGGTGACGAGACCGTCATCCGGACACTCGCCTCCATGGCCGGTTTCACCCCCCACCTCACGCACCAGGCGGACAGCCTCGACCTCGTACAGGGCATGATCGCGGCAGGGATGGGCGTAGGGCTGCTGCCGATGGGCACCTCCACGTTGCCCGGTGTCCAGCTGGTGCCGCTCACCGCGCCGGACGTTGTCCTGCGCGCCTTCGCCGTCGCCCGCCGGGGTCGCGACAGCTGGCCCCCGCTGGCCCTGCTGACCGACCTGATCATTCGGCAATCAGCGCGGAGCGCATAGTCTCGGCGGAACACATCGTCTCGATCGCCGCACCGGCTACCGGCGTGGACGGCGCGCCGGGGGCGCGGAACGTCATGACAACGCCCCGTCCGGACTCCGCGCGCCCTGCCGTGGGCCACGGGACGCGGCAATGATGAGCGGACCGCGCGTGATCCACACGACTCCGCACAGCTGCCCCCTGGGCAGGTGGTATGCGGTGGAAGGAAGCCACGTTGTTGCTTCTCATCTCCCCCGACGGCGTCGAGGAGGCCCTCGACTGCGCGAAGGCGGCGGAACACCTCGACATCGTCGATGTCAAGAAGCCCGACGAGGGCTCGCTCGGCGCGAACTTCCCCTGGGTCATCCGGCAGATCCGCGACACGGTCCCGGCGGACAAGCCGGTCTCCGCCACCGTGGGAGACGTCCCCTACAAGCCCGGCACAGTGGCCCAGGCGGCGCTGGGTGCGGCGGTCTCCGGCGCCACCTACATCAAGGTCGGCCTCTACGGATGCACGACGCCCGAACAGGCCATCGATGTCATGCGCGGGGTCGTCCGGGCGGTGAAGGACTACCAGCCGGACGCGTTCGTCGTCGCCTCCGGCTACGCCGACGCCCACCGGATCGGCTGCGTCAACCCGCTCGCGCTGCCCGACATCGCCGACCGCTCCGGCTGTGACGCGGCCATGCTCGACACCGCGATCAAGGACGGCACACGGCTGTTCGACCATGTTCCGCCCGACCTCTGCGCGGAGTTCGTCCGGCAGGCCCACGAGGCCGGTCTGCGCGCCGCCCTCGCGGGCAGCGTCAAAGCCGCGGACCTCGGCGCGCTCACCCGCATCGGCACCGACATCGTGGGGGTGCGCGGCGCGGTCTGCGAGGGAGGCGACCGCGACACCGGAAGGATCCAGCCGCGGCTGGTGGCCGCCTTCCGGGCGGAGATGGACCGGCACGCCCGGGAACACGCGGCGTCCGTCGCCACCGCGGGCTGAGGCCCGGCATGCCCACATCCCGGCCCCGTCGGGCGCCCGCGGCCCGTGGCGGGTGCTTCGCCGTCCTCGATCCGGCCACCGGCGAGTCCTTCGACGAGGCCCCCGACCAGCGGCCGGATGAGCTGGACGCCATCGTCGGCCGGGCCCGCGCCGCCTGGCGCGGCTGGTGCGCCGACCCCGCCGCCCGCACCACCGCGCTGCTCGCGGCAGCGGACGCCGTGGAGGCGGCCGGGGCCGACCTCGCCCCGCTGCTCACCCGTGAACAGGGCAAACCCCTGGCCGAATCGCACGCGGAGGTCGCCCGCACGGCGGCACGCCTGCGCTATTTCGCCGAGCTGGCCCCCGATACCCAGCCGATCAAGGACGACCGGCCGATACGCGGTGAGGTCCACTGCCGACCGTGCCGTGGCCGGCGGCCACCGGCTGGACCGGCCGGGCTACTTCTTCGCCCCCATCATCCTGGGCGATGCCCCGCCCGACAGCCCCGTGGTCACGCAGGAGCAGTTCGGTCCGGTCCTGCCGGTGCTGCCGTACGTCAGCCTCGACGAAGCCATCGAAGCGGCCAACGACACCGGCTTCGGGCTGGGCGACTCGGTATGGGGCACCGCCCTGGACCGGCCGAGGCGGTGGCCGGCCGGCTGGAATGCGGAACCGCGTGGATCAACCACCACGCCGAAACCTCCCTCGCCCAGCCCTTCGCGGGCATCAAGGACAGCGGTGTCGGCGTGGCGGGCGGGCCGTGGGGGCTGTACGGCAATCTCAGCCCGTTCGTCGTACACCGTCCGGTTGAGGTGCGCGGATGAGGTTCGCCGCGGCGGTACTGCGCTCGTACGAGAGCCGGTTCACCCTCGAGGAGGTGATGCTGCACGCGGGGCCGGGCGACGGCGAGGTCCTGGTGAAGATCGCGGGCTGCGGGATGTGCCGGACCGATCTCGCGGTGCGGCACTCGGCCGGCCGCTCACCACTGCCCGCGGTGCTCGGCCACGAAGGGGCCGGAGTCGTCGTGGAGACAGGCGGCCCTGGCACCGGCCTGAGCACCGGCGACCACGTCGTGCTGAGCTTCGACTCCTGCGGACACTGCCGGAACTGCATGGGCGCGGCGCCCGCCTACTGTGACTCCTTCCCCACGCTGAACCTCTTCGGCGGACGGCGGGAACACGCGGCACGGTTCACCGACGCGGACGGAGGCGCACTGGCCCCCCGCTGGTTCGGCCAGTCCTCCTTCGCCGAATACGCGATGGTCCCGGCCCGCAACGCCGTCCGGGTCGATCCCACGCTGCCCATCGAACTCCTCGGACCGCTCGGCTGCGGCTTCCTCACCGGCGCCGGAGCGGTCTTCCACTCCTTCGGTGTCGGCCCCGGCGACACCATCGCGGTCTACGGCGCCGGAGCGGTCGGCCTGGCCGCGGTGATGGCGGCCACCGCCGCCGGGGCAGTGACCGTGGCCGTCGACCGGCACCCCGGGCGGCTGGCCCTCGCCGAGCGGCTCCAGGCGATCCCGCTGCACGCCGCATCGGGCGGCCTGCCCGACCTGTCCGACCTTCCCGACCGCGTCCGGCAACTGACCGACGGCGGCACACACTACGCGCTGGACACCACAGGCTCCCCCCAGCTGATCAACAACGCCCTCCGGGCCCTGCGCCCGACCGGCCACCTCGGCCTGGTGGCACGCCTCCATACCCCACTGCCACTTGAACCGGGGACCTTGGACCGGGGCCGGAGGATCTCCCACATCTGCGAAGGGGACGCGGTGCCCGGACTGCTGATCCCACGGCTGACCAGGCTCTGGCAGGCCGGGCGGTTTCCCTTCGACCAGCTGATCCGCACCTATCCCCTCACCGACATCAACCAAGCCGAACGCGACTGCGACGCGGGCCGCGTGGTCAAACCCGTCCTGATTCCCGCGGGGCCAAGGGAGGACACATGACCGACACAGCGCATCACAACACCGGTGTGGATGGCGTGGAAGGGGGTGTCGGCCTGACCGCTCTCATGGTCGCCGCGGCCCGGGCGATCGAGACCCACCGCCACGACAGCCTGGCACAAGACATCTACGCGGAACACTTCGTCCACGCCGCACCGGCCTCCGCGGACTGGCCGGTGCGCATACACCAGGTCCCGGACGGAGACGCGAACCCGCTGTGGGGGCGCTTCGCCCGCTACTTCGGCCTGCGGACCAGGGTCCTCGACGACTTCCTCCTCCAGTCGGTGCGGGCGGGAGGGGCGCGCCAAGTGGTCCTGCTCGGGGCGGGGTTGGATGCGCGGGCGTTCCGACTCGACTGGCCTCCCGGCTGTGTGATCTTCGAGATCGACCGGGAAGGCGTGCTGGACTTCAAGCACAAGGTGCTCGGCGGACTGCCGACCACCCCGAAAGCGGCCCGCGTACCGATCCCCCTCGACCTGCGCGCCGACTGGGCCGCGGCACTGACCGACGCGGGCTTCGACACGGCCGCACCGACCGCCTGGCTGGCCGAAGGGCTGCTGTTCTACCTGCCCAGCACCTCCGAGACGAACCTCATCCGCACGGTGGACCGGCTGAGCGCGGGCGGAAGCACGCTGGCGTTCGAGGTCAAACTCGACAAGGACTTGCTCGAATACCGCGACAGCCCCCTCTACACCGCGACGCAACACCAGATCGGCATCGACCTGCTCAACCTGTTCAGCCGGGAACCACGGCCCGACTCCGCGGGCGACCTCGCGGACAAGGGCTGGACCACAACCGTCCGGACCCCCTTCGACTACACCCGCCGGCACGGACGCGGCCCGCGCCCCGAACACAACGACGCACTGGCGGGCAACCGATGGGTGTTCGCCCACAGGCCCCGCCCCGGACAGCGGCGATAGCACAGCACGAACGGGGTACCGGTGGGTCCATGCCTGCCCCGTTGAATCCGACGAGAACCCGCGCCGCGCTCCGCCTGTCAGCGCGAATCTCCCTCGAACTGCTGCTGATCCTCGCCATGGCCGCGGTGGTCCTATGGGCTCTGGGCCGGATGTGGCCGGTCCTGTGGCCACTTGTCCTCAGCCTGCTCCTCACCACCCTGACCTGGCCCCCGGCCCGCTTTCTGCGCGGGCGCGGGTGGCCTCCCGCGCTGGCCTCCTCGGTCGTGACCGTGCTGTTCCTCCTGGTCGCCACGGGCATCGTGGCGCTGATCGCCGTACCGGTGGCCGCCCAGTCCGGCGAACTGACCGACGGTGTCACCGAAGGCATCCACCAGATACGCCAATGGGCCGCCGGACCACCGCTGAACATCGGCGACGCCCAGCTCGCGAAGGCCTCCGACACCGCGGCCGCCCGACTCCAGAGCAGCACCGGCAACATCGTCACCACTGTCGTCACCGGGGTGAGCACCGTGGTCGACGGCCTGATCACCACCGTCCTGGCGCTGTTGCTGATGTTCTTCTTCCTCAAGGACGGCCCGCGGTTCCTGCCCTGGCTCACCCGCCAGCTGCCCGGCCGGCTGGCCACCGACGTCCCCACCGTGGCCGCACGCGGCTGGGACACCCTCGGCGCCTTCGTGCGTTCCCAGGCGCTGGTCGGCCTGCTCGACGCCATCCTCATCGGGCTCGGACTGTGGGCCTTGGGAGTACCACTGATCCTGCCCCTGGCGGTCCTGACCTTCATCTCCGCGTTCGTCCCCATCGTGGGAGCCCTGTTCGCGGGCGCGGTCGCGGTACTCATCGCGCTGGTGTCCAACGGCCTCACGGACGCGCTCATCGCGCTGGCCATCATCGTCGTGGTGCAGCAGCTCGAGGGCAATGTGTTCCAGCCCATGATCCAGAGCCGCGGCCTGGGCCTGCACGCCGCGGTCATCCTGCTGGCGGTCACGCTGGGCAGCAGCCTCGCCGGGATCGTGGGCAGTCTGCTCGCCGTACCGGTCGCCGCACTGATCGCCGTGGTCTGGAACTACCTGCGCGAACAACTCAGCCACCCACCACAGCAGCCAGAAGACAACGATCGGCACTCCGGTGGCACGGTCGCGTCGTAACACCTGAGCCGTCGCGGCATGCGGCCGCACCCACGGGGGTACCCGGCGGCGGACACACCTCACACGGGAGTACTTCGCCATGATCTTCGCCATTGTTGGTATCTGTGCCGTCCTGGCCGTACTGGCCTTCCTGGTCCCACGCCTGTCCCGGCACCCTGAACGCGGCACCCAACGCACCCTGGGCGCCGGATCACGCGCCGGCGGCAAAGCCCCCGGGCTCCTGGGACGTATCCTCAGCAAACCCTTCCGCAGCAGTTCCAAGGCAGTCGGCCGCAGCGGCTCCGCCGGGCGGCGCGCCCGAGGCCACATGCCGTTCTAGACCATCACCGGACAGCCGCCACTCAGGTGCTCCTGAGCGGCGGCCCGCACGATCCGCCCGACCCGGCGGGGACCTCGCGGGCGGCGGTCCCGGCGTCCAGGTCGGGAATCGGCGTATCGACGCCGTAGATCCCGAACAACGCCTCCATGAACTCGCGGAGGATGACCGGGTGCTGGTCGGTGACGAAGTACGCCTGTCCCGGCCGGCCGTTTCGCCATTCGAGCACAAGGCCCTCTGCTCGGCGACCGCCTTCACCGCAGAGTAGGCGGCTTCGGAGTCCGGCCGCAGCGGCGCGCTCTCGTCGACGGATCCCTCCGTGAATTGGTCAAGGCCACCGGACTCCTGATTGCGGGCGCGGGAACGAGAGGTGGGGGTGGCAGGGCCACCCAGGTGATGAGGCGCTGGCCGGTACGTTGCTGCTGGAGGACGAGGCGGCGGCGTACCTGGGTGGTCGCGGTGAATGAGGAAGCCGGGCAGAGTGGGCGTCAAACGGTGGACGGTCTCCGTCATCCGGGTGGTTCTGCACCGCCCGCCCGGCGGCGCCCGGTGGCAGCCGGGAAGATCGAGTTCGCACCTGTCCCCGAGAGGGAATCGAGCAGACGGTTCCAGCAGCAGAAGGGCTCGACGATGAAATTCCTCTACGACGACGAATCCTTCTCCTTCGAGGCACTGCGCTCCGCGGGCTACGCCGTCTATGGCGGCGCCGACCTCGGCGAGGTCCTGGTCACCTGCCGGCAGATCCCGGAGGGTGACGAGGAGGCCTGGTCGGCCCAGTGGGCCGCGACGGCGGCGCGCATCGAGCGCATCGGCCGGGACGCGCTGGCCGCCGGTCACCGGGTCAGCGCCCGGGAGGCGCTGCTGCGCGCGTCCAACTACTACCGGACCGCCGACTTCTACCGCCGCGAGAACCCCGCCGCCGACGCCGAGTCGGCGCGGCTCGCCAAGGCCTCCCAGCAGACGTTCGCCGAGGCGGCCGCCCTGCTCGACCCTCCGGCCCGCGCCCTGCGCATCCCGTACGGGGACACCACGCTTCCCGGCTACCTGTTCCTCGCCGACGATTCGGGCACCCCGCGCCCGACCCTGCTCTACCACGGCGGGTACGACTCCACCCTCGAGGAGAACTACCTGGCACTGGCCGCGGGCGCGCTGCGGCGCGGCTACAACGTCATCGCGTTCGACGGGCCCGGCCAGGGCAGTACCGTCCGTGAGCAGGGCTTGCGCTTCCGGCCGGACTGGGAGGCCGTGGTCACCCCCGCCGTCGACTTCGCGCTCACCGTGCCCGAGGTGGACGCCGGGCGACTCGTGCTGGTCGGCACGAGCCTCGGCGGCATCCTCGCCGCGAGGGCGGCCGCCTTCGAGCACCGCCTCGCCGCGTGCGTGCTGCACGACGGCGCCTACGACTTCCACGCGGTCATCGCCGCGACCGCCGACCGCGCCGCTTCGATGCCCGGCGGTATGGAGGCGTTGATGGCGCGGAACACCATGGTGCGATGGGTGGTGCGCAACGGCCGGTGGACTTTCGGTGTGTCCGACATCGACGACCTGGTCAAGGCGACCGAGGCGTACACCATGGCGGGTATCGCCGACCGCGTCACCTGCCCGACACTCGTACTCGAAGCCGAGAACGACCAGTTCTTCCAGGGGCAGCCGCAGCGTCTGTTCGACGAGCTGACCTGTCAGAAGGAGCTGATCTCCTTCCGTGAGGACGAAGGCGCGGGCGAGCACTGCCACGAGGGCGCGCTCTCCCTGTTCCACCAGCGCACCTTCGACTGGCTCGACACCGTGCTCGCCGGCTGACCTCGCGGGCCGGCCTGTGTCGCCCGGGGAGTCACCGGACTCGGCGAAACCGCCCCTGACGGAGTCCTACTGGGCGGGGGGGTAGGCCGCGGCCACGTGGACTGCGCCAGGTCCTTCACGAGGCCGGGGTGGCCGGGATGCCGGTCCGGCCGTTCCCGGAGCCGACGATGGCGGTGACGCGGATCTCCACGCGCATGGCGGCGAGGCCGAGGACCGTGACGCCGGTCTCGGTCCAGATCGGCGCGCGGCCGTCGAGGCGACGGCGGAACTGCTCGGCCATGACCGTGTTGTGGTCGTCGCCGATGGCGTCATCTCCCGGTGTGACCTTGTGGTAGGAGTTGACGTGGATGACGTCCTTCCATGTCGCGCCGACCGTGTCGAGCGTGCGCTCCACGTTGTCGAAAGCCTGGATGATCTCGTCTTCCAGCGAGTCGGGGATGACCAGGTCGTCATCCACCCCGGCCTGACCGGAGATCTCGACCCGGTCGCCGACGCGGACGGCCCCGCTGTAGCCGAGGGCCTCGTGCAGCTTCTCGCCGTAGCCCGGAGTGATGCCGAAGGTGACGGTGCTCATGATGCTCCATCTTCCTGTCCATAGGGTGCGTTTCCTCTTACATGAGTTCACGCGTAAAGTGAGACTAACGGGCAATGACTTCAAGCGTAAAGTGATGCCGACCGTCACCGGAGAGCCGGGAGATCCATGACCTGCACGGGAGGGCCCATGAGCGGCGCGGGCGAACACGAGGACCATGAGGAGCTGCGATGGCTCGACGAGCAGGAGAAGGCGGCGTGGACGGGGATGATCTCCCTTGTCCTGCTGCTGCCCGGCAAGCTGGAGTCGCCGCTGCGGCAGGAACACGGCCTCACCCTGTTCGAGTACCTCGTGCTCAGCCACCTCTCCGAGGCCCCGCAGCGCAAGCTGCGGATGGGAGAACTCGCCTTCCTCGCCAGCGGGTCGCTCTCCCGCCTGTCCAACGTCATCAAACGCTGTGAACAGCGCGGCTGGGTCGTACGGACACCTGACCCGGCCGACGGCCGTTACACCCTCGCCGAACTCACCGACGCCGGCTTCGACATCGTGCACCTGGCAGCGCCCACCCACCTGCGCGCCGTACGCCGCATCGTCCTCGACTCGCTCAACGCCGCCGACCAGAAGGCCCTCGCCCGCATCGCACAAAAACTCCGCATCGTCCCCGACGACTTCGGCTGACAGCCGTCCCACGCGACGGCCCGAGACGAGCAGGCGCCGAGGTGAGAGTCAGCGTGCCGGCAGTACGGCGTAGACCGCGGGGCGCAGCCACCCCTGCCCTACTGGTGTCGGGCCGCCCCACGCGCACGGGGAGAGCGGCGACTTCTCCGGTCCGAGTTCGCTGGAGGGCGAGGAGCGGCGATCCTCAAACAGGAACACCAGCGCGAGTGGTTCGACGATCTGGTCCAGGCGCAGTTCTGGCTCCACGCCGCAACACGCCACTGCGAGGCCGCTCAGCTGGACAAGCTCACCGCAGCGGCTGAACTCCTCGACACCTACGTCGCTCGACTCAATTCCGGCGAAAGCTTCGACGGAAAGGGATTCTCCATCCTGCAGGTCCTGCAGACCTGTATCAACGCCGTGACAGACTGCGCCCGCCAGGACGCCGGCAACATCGGTACGCCCAGCCGAAACATCGCCTCTCAACAAGCGGACGGCCCATCGACCGGACCTCGGCCCGAAGCGTCGGGCAACCCACATCATCCTGCCCGGGGAAACACCGGGGTTCCCAGTCCGCCGCCGCCCCCGGCTGCCCCGCCCACGCAGATCGCGATGGGAGGCTACTCCCAGATCGCCATGGGCGGCCCAGAACACCCCTCGGTCAGCAACATCTTCATGGGGTCCCCGGAGCCTCCTCAGACAGAAACGGACCCCTGATCCCGCCTCGTGACGCCGCGCTCGGTGCTGGATCACCGCTCTACTCGACACATCGCCCCTGCCGTAGCCTGCTGCGATGGAGTGGACGACGCTGATAGCGACACTGCTGGGCGCCATTATCGCGATGGCCTCCACGCTTCTCATCGAGGTCCGCAAGGACCGCCGGGAAGCGCAGGGCGAGTGGAGGCGCAGCAAGCGCGAGTTGTACGCGGGGTACCTGGCGACGCTGGCCCAGGTACGCAGCGAGCTACAGCTCCTCATCCTTGATCGCGACATGCCTGACGATGAGCGCCCTGTAGCGGCGCGGCGTGCGTTCGCTCGCTGCTACGACCTGCGCTATCAGGTCGAGATTCTCGCCCCGCGAAGTGTCGTGGACCCCGCGCTCACATACTTCCGCGCCGTGCGTCGGCTCCGGGACGCGGCGGGCGCCGGCCTGGGCCGGCAGGAGGTGGAACGGGAGGACCCTTTCAACGTCATCGGCACGCTGGAAGCGGTCAGGGAAGCAATGCGCAAGGACATGGGGACAGATGCTCTTGCGGCCTCCGCAGGCCGGGATGGCTGACGGCGGCGTGGCGGTACCGTCAGGGGGTGCGGAGGCAGGGGGTGCGGAAGCCGCGAAACGTTACCCGCTTCCGGCTCGCGAAGCCGAGCCGTTCGTAGAGCGCGATCGCGCCGGTGTTCGTCTCGGCCACGTGCAGGAAGGGGCGTTCGTTCCGAGCCAGGATGCGTGCCACGAGGGTACTGACCAGGTGGGCGGCGTGGCCTCGCCCGCGTGCCTCGGGGGCCGTGCAGACGGCGCTGATCTCGGTCCATCCCGGGGGCCGGAGCCGTTCGCCCGCCATGGCCACCAGTGCGCCGCCGTCGCGGATGCCGAGGTAGGTGCCGAGTTCGAGGGTGCGCGGCCAGAACGGCCCCGGTTGGGTCTGTGCGACCAGGTCGAGCATCTGAGGCACATCGGCAGCGTCCAGTTCGACCACGTCGGTGCCGTTCGCCGCGTCGGGCTGATCGGGGCGGCTGCTGCCGGACCAGATCATCTGCCGGCCTTCGAGGACGAAAACCTGCTCCCAGTCCGGAGGAGGGGACGCCTGGCAGCTGAACATGTCGGCGAACGCGTCAGGACCGAGGAGCCGTGCGAGACCGGCCCAGTCCGCCGCGCCCGCGTCGGCGGGTACCGCGGAGAAGGTCGCGACTCCCGGCAGGTAGGTGGCAGCCCGGCCCAGCCGGCGCCCCAGATCCGCGTGGCGGCCGCGCAGCGACTCGCCCACCGGGTCGTCGAGTACCGCGGTGTCACCGCTGGCACCGCCGTCACCGCTCATCATCGTGATGTGCCTTCCCCACTGTGTGCGGTCGGCCGAGCGACGCGATACCGCAACCGCCCGGGCGCGTTCCCCGTTTGGATTCCTGCCGACGCGTCCGGTAGCGGCGCCGGGGTGATGGAACCCCAACCGCCCATGGAACCCTAACCGCCCCCGGCCGTCGCTTCGCGAGGGGGTCGGCGCCCTCCCGGCCTCCCTCCGGCCCGGATCGCCCGGCCATCGAAGGACTGGTCGTCATCCGCCACTCAGCCGCTCAGAAATCCCGTGGCCGGTCTCGGCCGGCAGGTGTCAGACTGACAGCGTCAAAGGGGCGTAGCTCAGCCCGGCCAGAGCAGCGGACTCCAAACCCGCGCGCCGCAGGTTCGAATCCTGCCGCCCCTGCCGTGCAATGCGCTGGTGCGCGGGCGAGCCGCCCGCAACCACCACGCCGCTCCCCCGCCCGGACTGGGCTGATCGGACGGAAAAGCCGCGGTGTCGGTCGCACATCGGTGGCTGTTGGTCCGTTGTCGGTGGTCGGTCGGCGGGGCCTGGAACCTTTCGCATGGATCCTGCCGGGCGCCCATCCGGCAGGCGTGCGACAACAAGGAACCATCATGACCACTGACGTCACGATCATCGGCGCCGGACTCGGCGGCCTCACGCTCGCCCGCGTCCTGCACGTCCACGGCATCCCGGCCACCGTCTACGAAGCGGAGGCCTCTGCGACGGCGCGCACGCAGGGCGGCATGCTCGACATCCACGAGGACAGCGGACAGCCGGCTCTCGAGGCGGCCGGCCTGACGGATGAGTTCCGCGGCCTCGTTCTGGAGGGCCGCCAGGCGATACGGGTCCTCGACCGGGAAGGGGCCGTCCTGTTCGACAAGGTCGACGACGGTACGGGGGGCAGCCCCGAGGTGTGGCGCGGCGAGCTGCGGCAGATGCTCCTCGACTCGCTCCCGGCCAACACCGTCCGGTGGGGGCACAAGGTCAGCGGGACCGTGCCCTCGGGGAGGGCCGCCATGAGGTGACCTTCGCCGACGGCACCACCGTCACCACCGGCCTGCTGGTCGGCGCGGACGGCGCGTGGTCACGGGTCCGGCCGCTGTGTCCGACGCCACCCCCGAGTACATCGGCATGTCGGCCGTCGAGACCTACCTGTTCGACGCCGACACCCGCCACCCGACCGGCGCGAAAGCGGTCGGCGGCGGGTCGCTGTTCGCGCTCGCGCCGGGCAAGGGATTCCTGGCTCGCCGGGAGAAGGGCGGCACCCTGCACGCCTATGTGATGCTCGCCCGGCCGCGGGACTGGTTCGCGGACATCGACTTCACCGATTCCACCGCGGCCACCGCGCGGATCGCGCAGGAGTTCGCCGACTGGGCACCGGAGCTCACCGCGCTGATCGCCGACGGTGACACCGCCCCGGTGCCGCGCCCCCTCTTCGCCCTGCCCGTCGAGCACCGTTGGGCGCGGGTGCCGGGTGTGACCCTGCTCGGGGACGCCGCCCACCTCTCGCTCCCGAACGGCGAGGGCGCCAACCTGGCCATGTACGACGCCGCCGAACTCGGCAAAGCCCTCGCCGCACACCCCGACGACGTCGAGACCGCGCTCACCGAATACGAGCAGGCCATGTTCCCCCGCAGCGCTGCGGCCGCCACCGAAGGCACCTACGTCCACGAGTTGTTCTACGGAGACGACGCACCCCACGGCTTGATCAACATGTTCACCGGAGGCGAGCAGACCCCGTGAGCCGTCGACTCCCACGGTCACCTCGAAACGACTCCCGCACTAAGACCGTGTCCTATGTGGTGAGGCGGACGAGGCGTTTGTAGCAGAAGATGGCTGCGGCGAGACCGAGGAAGGCCAGGTAGTTGCGGGGATTGCGCTCATAGCGGGGACTGAGCCTGCGGTAGCCGGACAGCCGTGACATCGTCCGCTCGATCACCCACCTGCGACGGCCCAGCCGCTGGTGTGGGTCGTGAAGATCGAGTGCGACCACCACCTCAAGGAGGTCCGGATCGACTCCGACACCGGCTGCGTGCTGAGCACGAACCCGGTGGCGGATGATGACCACGGCGACCACGGCAAGCACGAGGACAAGAACTCCCACGGCCGTTCGCCGGCGGTGAACGAAACCCGTCGGACAACTTCGGGCAATAACGAACATTAAGACCTGGACAGCCCATTTGGCTGCTATAACTTCCTCCCTGGGTGGGCGCTACGGGGGAGGACAGCCCCATGGCCGGTACGCACGGCATCCATGTCCACGGTGATGTCGAGGGCAGCCAGGTCGTCGTCGGCGACCATAACGTCGTCATCAACGCCGCGCTGGGCTCGTCCGTCAGCGTACGGAGCGAGGGCCCGCCGCCCACGCGGCGGCGCACCCGTCCCGCGGGCCGCGCACTGCCCGACCGCGCGCCCCAGCTACTGGGGCGTGATCGTGAGCTGGCCGCACTGGAGCGGTGGCTGGGGCAGGGCTACCCAGTGCAGGTCTACGGCCCACCCGGGACCGGGAAGTCCGTACTACTGCGCCGTTACGCCGCGGACGCCGCGACGAGCGGCCGAGACGTGGTGTATCTCCCGGCGGCGGGTGTGCCGGCCGAGGACCTCGTCCAGGAGCTCTTCCACGCCTGCTACGAGGCGGAAGACTACAAGCCGGAGCCGGCCAGGGTGCGCCGCCTGATGGGCTCGGTGCGGGCGCTGCTCGTCATTGACGACTTCCAGGGCTCGACCGCCGAGCTGGCCGAGCTGATGGACGCCGCGCCCGGATGCGATGTGCTGCTGGCCACCGCCGAGCGCCACACCTGGGACGAGGGGCGGGCGCTTCGCCTTGAGGGCCTCCAGGAGGAGCCCGCGCTCGCGCTGTTCGGGGAAGAGTTACGGCGGCCACTGCGCGACGAGGAGTACGAGGCGGCCAGACGGCTCGTCACGGCGGTCCGGGGCCATCCGCTGACGCTGGTGCAGGCGGCGGCGGACACGACCTTCGAGGTGGACGAGGACGCGCGGGTGACGGGGCTCGCGAACGGGCTCAGCGACGCCGCGTCCGTACTCCTGCGTCTGCTGGACGCGCTGTCCCCGCTGCCGCTGTCCGCGAAGCTGCTGCCGATCCTGGCGGGCGGCGTGGACAAGGCCGCGATCACGGAGCTGACCTCGCTGGCCCTCATCGGCTCCTCCGGCACGGGTTACCGCACCACCGGTCGCGTCGCCCACCTGGTCGCCGAGCGCACCGGCCCGGCCCGGGACGCGGCGAAGCTGGCGCCCGCCCTGACAGCCTGGGCGGCCGCGACAACGGCCACCCGTCATGACATCGCCGCCGAGGCCCCCGTCGTCTGCCACGTCCTCGCGGCTGCGGCACGCGCCCGCGACCATGCGGCCGTCTGCGCCCTGGCCCGTACGACGGCCCCCGCCCTGGCCCGCTCCCTGCGCTGGGGCGCCTGGCACCAGGTCCTCGACCTGGGCGCGGCCGCGGCCCGCGCACTGGGCTCGGCCGCGGACGAGGCGTACTTCCGCCAGGAGGAGGAGGTGCGCAAGCGGGCGCTGGGCGTGGTGGCTCTGGCGACGGCCGGCGGGGCGCTGGCCGCCGGGGGAGTGATCGGCCATATAGCGGGCCACGGCGGCGCGGCGGCCGGGAAGACGGGGTTCGCCGCTGCCGCCTCCAATCCGGCGGCGATCACTGCGGCGGTAGCCGCCTTGGTGGTCGGCGGGGTCTTCGCCGGGCTCGCCACCGCGGGCGGCGGTCAGCCGCGGGCGAGGCCGACCCCCAGCGGGCAGGTCACCTCCCTGGCCGCGACCGGCACCCGGCCCCCGGACCCGATCTCCACCGCGCCCCGGACCCCCACCCGGCCCCCGTCGCCGAGCCGTACGTCCCCCCGCCCCCCGACCAAGGCCACGGCACCCCCGTCGCCCACCCGGATCACCTCATCGCCGCCCACGGACCCCGGCCAGGGTCCCGTCAGATGTCAGCTCGATTCAGAGGGCACTCTCACCTTGGGCGCGCCCGCAGGCGGCGAAGCCACAGACGACTACGCATGGGAGGACTTCATGCAGTGCGACGACGAGCGGACCCTGACCGTCGACAAGGCGGATCCCGGCCACGTCGCATTCGGTGTGACTCCCACCTCCTGCCCCAAGACGGCCCATCCCGGGCAGGCGATCCGGGTCTCAGCCCCCTGCCGGTACACCGTCCTCTTCCATCCCCCTCAGTCGGCTGAGCCGGGTACCCAGTACCAAGCACACGTCATCATGCGCGACGACTGGGGCAGGCTGTCCATGACGCTGAGCGTGTACGGCACAGTGTCCGCCGCTTCCACGGCGGGCCCATCGAGCACAGCGCCAACTCCTTAGAGGATCTAGCAGAAAGCCCTGACCCGCCTGTAGGTGATGACGCAGCAGGTCAGCTTGAGGAAGGCTTCGTGGATGTCGTCGCGGATCTCCCAGCGGATCCGCAGGCGGCGGAAGCCGTGGATCCAGGCGTTCGTGCGTTCTACCATCCAGCGGACATGCCTGTTCGCGCCGGTGAGCGTGACGGCCAGCGGGGTCCCGCGTGCGTCGATGATCCCGTGGTGCTTCGAGCCCGGTCTGGCGCGGTCGACCGGGCTCGGCCCGGTTTTGGGCCGCCCCGACGTGCCTGCTGGTGCGAGCCGTCGATCACCGCCCGGGACCAGTCCAGCTTCCCGGCCCGGTGCAGCTCGGTCAGCGGCACCTGGTGCAGCCGATCCCACACCCCGGCCTCGTGCCAGTCCCGCAACCGACGCCAGCAAGTCATCCCGGAGCCGAAGCCCAGTTCCTGGGGCAACCACTCCCACTGGATGCCGGTGTGCTGCACGAACAAGATGCCCTGCAGACACTTGCGGTCATCCAGCGGCAGCCGACCCGGATTACGCCGCCGCCGAGTCCGTACGGGCAGCAGTGGCTCGATCCTCACCCACAGGTCACCCGTCACCAGCCACGGCGGGCCCTGTCCCTTCCCCACGAGCTGCCCAACGAGCCAACGAGCAATGGGACATGGCCGCAAACGACCATCTGTTGATCTTCGCCTAATGGTGGTTTCGGTGGTCGTAGTCGGTCAGTGCGCGAATGAACCTGGCTCCACCATCAGGACCCTTGAAGTCAATCATCTAAGCTGGCGCGGTGACTGATGAGCAGGAGCGGATGCAGCCGTCGGGAGTGTGGGCCACGGCGGTGGGGGTGGCCAGGGTGCGGGCGCTGGAGACCGAGCGGGAGAACGCGCTGTTCCGCGACCCACTGGCACAGGCCTTCGCCACCGCCGGCGGCCTGTGGCCCTCCTCGCCGCCGCTGCCCGATGACGAGGCCGCGCGCCGTCGTCGGCTGGCCGTGTCGTTCTCCATCGTCATCAGGACGAAGTTCCTCGACGACCTGTTGCAGCAGGCCTCCGAGTCCGGGGTCCGGCAGGTCGTGCTGCTCGGCGCCGGCATGGACAGCCGGGCCTTCCGGATCGACTGGCCCGAGGGCACCCGACTGTTCGAGGTCGACACCGCCGCGCCACTGGACTTCAAGGCTTCGGTGCTGCGCCAGGAGCGGGCCGTCGCACGCTGCGAGCGGATCCCCGTCGCGGTGGATCTGAGTGAGGACTGGCCAGCCGCGCTGGCCGCCGCAGGGCACGACCCGGCCGTGCCGACCGCGTGGATCGCCGAAGGACTGCTGATCTATCTGTCCGAGGACGCGGTGGAGCTGCTGCTGGCCCGGATCAGCGCGCAGTCGGCGGCAGGCAGTTGGATGGGGCTGACGTTGGGCTCGCGCGGCGTGATCGAGCGCTTCGGCGCGGACGCCGTGCCGGGATCGGCGGCGTCCATGTGGGTCTCGGAGATGCCCGACGATCCGGTGGGCTGGCTGGCCGGGCACGGCTGGGAGGCCGCCAGCCACACCCTGCGCGAGCGCGCTGCCGCCTACGGCCGCCCGATCAGCACCCCTCCGCAGCGCGAGGAACGGCCCGGCGGACTGATCTCGGCGATCCGCCCGTAGAGCGCCTCCCGGTTCCCTAGATGATCGATTCCAACTGGGTCCTGATGAGTGCAGCCAGGTTCATGCGCGGCCAGCCAGCCATGCGCGCACTGACCGCCTACAACCACTGAAGTTCGCCCGAAAATCGCCTGGCTGGATGGTGGTGTGGTCGACAGTCCTTCGCCGTGAACGAAGTGCTGCCGCGGTTGAACGAGCTGCTGTTCTCCTCGGTCGAGGGCGTGTTGGTGGAATAGGTCGAGGTGATCGACACGGTCGTCCGGGTCGAGGCCCGTACGCCCGCAGGGCGGGCGGCCTGTCCGGGATGCAAGTGCTGGTCGAGGCGAATACACGGCTCCTACCTGCGATTTCCTCGCGATTTGCCGACGGCGGGCAAGTTCGTCGTGGTGTCGTTGCGGGTGCGGAGGTTCGTCTGCGAGGAGGAATCCTGCGAGCGCATGACCTTCGCCGAGCAAGTACCCGGTCTCACGCGCAGGTTCGGGCGACGGACCGAGCGGCTGCGGTCGATGCTGGTATCGGTCGGTCTCGCGCTCGCGGGCCGGGCCGGCGCCCGGATGACGGACGCCTTCAAGGTTCCGGTCAGCCGGAACACCCTGTTGAGGCTGACCGCCTCGCTTCCGGACCCCGTCACCGCAGTACCCCGCGTGGTCGGCGTGGACGAGTACGCCCAGCGCAAGGGCCGTGTCTACGGAACCGTGCTCGTCGACGTCGAGACACGTCCACCCGGTCGACCTCCTTCCCGATCGGGAGGCGGACACGCTCGCGGCCTGGCTCGCCGAGCGGCCCGGCATCGAGATCGTCTGCCGTGACCGCGCGCCCTTCTTCGCCGAAGGTGCCACCCGCGGCGCCCCGCAGGCCCTCCAGTCGCCGACCGATGGCAGTGCGCCATGAGGCGCCTTGTCGTATTCCCAATTCAGTCGGGAAGAATTTGGAGGGAGGTTCTTGGGTCTGATGGCTTACCTAATCCGGAAACGGTGATGGGACCGCAGCATGCCAGAAAATCGACGGCCGGGCTCAGGTATTGGAGACGGGGCGTCGAGGGACCCGCGTGACACGGTGAAAGCTGGATTGCCTGAACCCCAGTCTCCAGAAGACTGAAGGTCGAGTCCGTCGGAAAGATACCTGACACCGACGCCGCACCCTGCGACGGCTTGATGCCATGGTCGACGCAACCTCCGGAGTGCGGAGCGATGCCCAGCGAGGGCATTCAAGGAGATGAATGGGGCACCTACATCACGCTACGACGTACGACAAGGACGAACATGGGATCGCCTACGGGAAGAGATCTTCCTAAGGCGACGGAGGCCCCGTAGTAGTCGCCGGAGTCACGACCGGCCAGGGAGGACGGGAAAGCCGTCCACATCGGGCGAAGGGGGCCAGGTGATCGGACACCACAGAGTCGGGAGGTATGCGTAATGCAGAGCGCCGAAACGGTGCTGGGTGTCCTCCGTGAACGCGGCAGGCGTGGCCTGCCGTGCAATGAACTGTATCGACAGCTCTTGAATCCGCAGTTGTATCTGCTGGCCTACGGACGTCTGTACTCCAACAAGGGAGCGATGACGCCCGGGGTCAACGGGGAGACCGTGGACGGCATGTCGCTGGGCAAGATCGAGCACGTCATCGACGCGCTGCGCCACGAACGCTACCGGTGGAGCCCAGCTCGCAGGGTCTACATCCCGAAAGGACGGGCCAGCATGAAGTTGCGCCCGCTCGGCCTGCCGTCCTGGAGCGACAAGCTCGTTGGCGAGGTGATCCGCCTGCTGCTTGAGGCGTATTACGAGCCGACGTTCTCCAATTCGTCCCATGGTTTCCGTCCCCGCCGGGGTTGCCACACCGCGTTACGCGATGTGGTCAATACCTGGACAGGCACAGCCTGGTTCATCGAGGGGGACATCGCCCAGTGCTTCGACCGGCTTGACCATTCGGTCATGCTCCGAATCCTGGGTGAGAAGATCCACGGTAATCGGTTCCTGCGGCTGGTGCGTAACATGCTCACGGCCGGATACATGGAGGACTGGGTCTGGAATGCCACGCACAGCGGCAGTCCACAGGGTGGCGTTGTGTCACCGATCCTGTCCAACATCTATCTGCATAAGATGGATGAGTACATCGAGAAGGTTCTTATCCCGGAATGCGCCCGGGGGCGAGTCAGGAAGTCGAACCGTGCCTTTCACCGGGTGTGGGCGGCAATGGCAAGTGCCCGCAAGCGCGGAGATCTCACCAAGGTGCGGGAACTGCGCAAGCAACTCCACAGCATGCCCAGCAATGGATACTCAGGATCCTGGCTACCGGCGGCTGAGGTATGTGCGCTATGCCGATGACACCCTCGTCGGGTTCGCCGGACCAAAGGCAGAAGCCGAAGAAATCAAGGAGCACCTCGCGCAGTTCCTGCGGGACGATCTCAAGCTGGAACTGTCGCCGGAGAAAACACTTATCACGCACGCCCGAACCAGGGCGGCGAGGTTCCTCGGCTACGACATCACCGTGCTTCACAACGACCGCAAGATCTCCGGCAGGCGACGCACTGTCAATGGGACCATCGGTCTGCGTGTCCCTCGTTCGGTGGTATCTGCCAAGCAAGCCCAGTACAAGGAGCGCGGAAAACCCGCGCGCCGACCCGAACTGCTGAACCAGGACGACCACGTCATCATCAGCACCTACGGATCGGAGTACCGCGGCATCGTCCAGTACTACCTGATGGCCGGCGACGTCTTCCGACTCGCCCGGCTGCAATGGGTCATGGAGACCTCGATGCTGATGACACTCGTCAACAAGCACCGCTCGTCGGTGTCGAAGATGGCCCGCAAGTACGCGACCACCATCGACACGCCGCACGGGCCACGCAAGTGCTTCGAGGCGCGCGTAGAACGCATCGACAGGAAACCACTGGTCGGAAGGTTCGGCGGGATCCCGCTGCGACAGAACAAGAAGACGGTCATCACTGACCGTCGGCTGGCCCCGGTCACCATCAAACGCAAGGAACTGGTCACCCGGCTCCTGGCGGGACGATGCGAGGCATGCGGACGCGTCGACGAGGTGGAGGTTCACCACGTCGCCAAACTCGCCGATCTCGGACGATCCGGGAACCGGCCGCCGTGGGCAGATCTCATGGCCGCTCGACACCGCAAAACCCTCGTGGTCTGCGGGAGTTGTCACGCGGACATCCACGGCACAAGACCTGCTCCAGCACTCACGGAGTAGTCACCGGAGAGCGACGTGCGGCGAAAGTCGCACGCGTCGTTCGGGCTGGGGGCCGTGGGAAAAGGGCCTGCTCAGCAGGCACCTCGCCGACGGCCCACCAGTACTCTCTGGCAACAACCTGGGCGAAGCCGCCGAGAAGTGCGTCTACCGGCACCGTGGCTGCTTGCGTCCCACGCCGGCCCAGCCTGAGGAACCGCAGGAAGAGGCGGAGCCAGCTGCGTCGCCCTGGCCGACAGGGCACCGGTTCGCCGAACGCACCCGCGCCAAGCACGCCACCATCCACGCTCTCCTCGCCGCCGGGCACAGCAAGCGGTCCGTCGCCCGGCAGCTCGGGATGACCCTCAACACGATCTTGCGTTTCTCCCGTGCCGCTACCGCGGAGGAGATGTTCACCGGGCAGTTGCCCCGAGCTGACGGCACTTGCCGAGCACGTGCGCTCCTTCGGGCACATGGTCGCTCACCTCCCGGGTGACCAGTTGCCGACCTCGATCGAAGCGGCTACCTCCACCATCGAACTACCCAGCCTCCGGAGCTTCGCCCAACGCCTCGAACAGACCTCGACGCCGTCACCGCGGGCCTCACACTGCCCTGGAACTCCGGCGTCGTGGAGGGTCATGTCAACCGGATCAAAATACTGAGGCGCCAGATGTTCGGCCGCGCCAGCTTCACCCTGTTGAGGAAGAGAGTCCTGATCTCGTGACGCCGATGCCTCGTTGCCCGGCCGCATGAGAGCCGTGAAGTAGTCGTCGTCAAGCGTGGCAAAACCCCAGTCCAGGCACGCTCGCGCGGCCTCGGTCGCATACCCGGGACCCCACTGATCCGCCCGCAGGGTCCAGCCCAGTTCCACTTCATCGAACTGTTCCCAGTACCGCAGACCACTTCGACCGACGAACTCACCGCTCGCCTTGAGCTCGATGGCACATAGACCATGGCCTCGCTCAGCCCACTGCCGCTCGATCCCAGTGAGTCGTTCCAGTGCTTGTTCACGCGAGAAAGCTCCGCCAAAGCGGTTGACCTGCGGGTCGGCTGGACCAGAACCCGCACTGAGACACATGGCCAATCGATATCGGATGGCCCCAGACGGATGTGTGCTGGCAGGCTGCCCCCATGGATCACGCGGAAGTACTGCTCATCGGAGGGCGGGCCGGGGTCGGCAAGACGACGGTGGGGTGGGAGGTATCGGCCGTACTACGGGCCGCGGCCGTCTCGCACACGGTCATCGACGGCGACTTCATGGGGCAGGTCCATCCGGCCCCTGAGGGAGATCCTCACTGCTCGGAAATCACCGAAAGCAACCTGACGGCCGTGTGGGCGAACTTCGCCCGACGCGGCTACCGCCGACTGATCTACACCAACACCGTAAGTGTGCTGCCTGAGTCCACGGGAATGTTCGAGCGCGCTATGGGAACGGGGACACGGATCATACGGGTTCTGCTCACCGCCTCCGACGCCACCGTCCGAGAGCGGCTGGTGCGCCGGGAACTCGGCTCCGAGCTCGAGCAGGAACTGGAAAGCAGTGCTCGCAAGGCACGGCTGCTGGACCAGAAAGCCACCGCGGAGACCGTACGGGTGGTGACGGATGGGCGTGCCGTCGTGGATATCGCGCGCGAGGTGGTGACTGCGACCGGCTGGGCCGAGCAGCACTCCTCAAGCGTTCCCTAGCCGACGCGACGGTCACTCTTCGCCCTCGTTCTGCGTTCCTGCCTGAGCATCCTCATTCCAGGGCATCGAGTTCACCGGTGGCGAGAGGTGGCTCCTGCGAGCGGACGAGCCCTGACTCGTAGGCACTGATGACCAGTTGCGCACGGTCGCGCGCTGCCAGCTTGCTCAGCAGCCGCCCGATGTGTGTCTTGACGGTGCCGTGGCTGAGGTGGAGGTACTCGGCGATGTCGGTGTTGGAGAAGCCGCGGGCCACCAGCAGCAGTACCTCTCGCTCGCGGTCCGTGAGGTTCTCCAGCGAGGAGCCGGGCGCCGGACAGGCGTGGGGAAGACGGGCGAACGCGGCGATCAGGCGCCGGGTCACCGAGGGTGCCAGGAGGGACTCTCCGGCGGCGACGGTGCGGATACCGGCCAGCAGGACCTCGGGCGAGGTGTCCTTCAGCAGGAACCCCGCTGCCCCGGCCCGCAGCGCGCCGTACACGTACTCGTCGAGGTCGAAAGTGGTCAGGATGAGGATGCGTGTCTGCGCTGTCCCGGGCGACCGGGCTATGTGCCGCGTCGCCTCGATCCCGTCCATGCCGGGCATCCGGATGTCCATGAGCACCACGTCCGGGCGCAGCCGCCGAGTGCTCTCGACGGCTTCGGCGCCGGTGCCGGCCTCGCCCACCGTGGTCAGCCCGGGCGCGGTGTCAATGAGCACCCGAAAGCTGCCACGGAGCAGGGACTGGTCATCGGCGACCAGGACCCGGATCGGTGCGGTCATGCGGTCGGCTCCCTTCGGTCCGGTGCGACGCCGTGCGCGTGTTCGGCCGGGAGGCGGGCCGAGATGGCGAACCCGCCGCCGGGCCGGGGCCCGGCGTCAAGTGTGCCTCCGTACATCATCACCCGTTCCCGCATCCCCACCAGCCCGTGACCGCCCCTGAGGTCCCCTCGACCGGACACGGTCGCCCTCCCCGCTCCGTCGTCCACCACCTCGATGTGCACCTGGCCGCGCGAATCGGCGGTGACGGTGACCTCGCAGTGCGTTCCGTCGCCGGCGTGCTTGACGACGTTGGTCAGCGCCTCCTGGACGATGCGGTAGGCGGTGAGTGCCGTCCCCGCGGGGAGGTCGGCCGCCAGCCGGGTACGGAGCCTGGTGCGGATGCCCGCCTGCTCGGCGCGCCGGACCAGGGAGGGTAGGTCGTCCAGTCCGGGAGGAGGTGCCATCTGCGCAGAACCGGCACCTGGCGGGTGCGGTACGGCGTCGGCACCTGGCGGGTGCGGTGTGGCGGTGTCGCCGCGCAGTACGCCCAGGGCGCGCCGCATCTCGGTCAGCGCCTCCCGGCCGGTCCGCTCGATCGCGCCGATGGCGTCCTGCGTCTCCTCGGGACGTTCCTTGGCCACGTGGTTGGCGACGGACGCCTTGACGACGATCACGCTGAGGCTGTGCGAGACGATGTCGTGCAACTCCCGGGCGATGCGCAGGCGTTCCTCGGCCAGCGCTTCCTCGGCCAGGCGCCGCTCGCGCCGCGCCACCCGGGCCCGCCGCTCACGTACGGCACGGCCCGCGCCCCATGCGCCACCGGCCACCAGCCACACCAGCGCCGCGGTTCCGACCGCTTCCGGCCATGGGCCGGATGGGGTCAGCGCCGCCTCCCCGGTGATGACCACGGCCGCCGAGACGGCCAGAGTCAGTGCCAGCGCCGCCACGGCCCGGCGGGGCGGTACCAGGAGCGCCACCGCGTAGAGGGTCAGGGCAGTGGAGACGTAGGGGTCGCGGGTGGTGTCGAGGAGCGTCGCCGCTGCCGTGGCGCCCAGTGCCACCGTCAGGGCGGGCAGGGGCCACAGGCGCCGAACGGCCAGCGGTGCTCCCACCCCCGCCGCCACCAGCCAGCCCGCCCACACCGGGCAGGAGAACCGGGGCGATCCGTCGGACCCGCCCTGCCCGGCCAGTGCCACATACGCGGCTGTCACCACGCCCGCCACACAGGCGTCGACTGCCAGCAGATGCGGCCCGGTCCGCGGGCTCCACCGCACAATGCGCACCGCACGACAATACCGAGCGCTCATCCCGCCTGCCCGAAGCAGAACATCGCGGTGGCCACCGCGCCCAGCAGCACAAGCCTCCCGACGACGGTGGCCGCACGCGGAGTTGGCCCCGCGCGCCACGCGGCCACGCCCAGCGGTACGAGTGCCACGCACAGCCCCGTGGCAGCCGCGACCGACCACGCGGTCGTCCCTTTCAGCACCCCCAGTGGCATCATCGACACCAGGCCCAGGGCCGCCGCACGCAGGGGTCCGAGCACCCGTGCGCGGTGGGCGCCGACGGCCAGCAGGATCCAGCCGCCCATGATGGCCGCGTTCAGCACGCTGAAGACGTGGAAGGCGCCATAGGTCTCGCTCACGGTGCGGGCCGCCGACGCCGCGCCATCGGCGGTCACCAGTTGGAAGTCCGCGTGGTCCACACCCGCGTGAAACGCCCGGGCGAACAGGCCCAGGACCGTGAGAACACCACCCCATACGGCCAGCTCCCGGAAACGTTCACCGATCCGGGCGGCCAGGAGCGCCACTCCCGGCCAGAGCAGCACCCACCCCGCAGCGACAAGGCTGTACGAGGCGGTCATGAGATGCGGATGCCGCTCGTACGCGCTCAGCTGCGCGGGAAAGAAGAAGCCGAAGCGCATACGGAGCAGCACACCGGTGAGCACCAGCAAGGGCCCGACCACGAGGGATGCGCCACCTACCCAGGGTCCCGGAAAAAGAGCCCGCGGCGCGGCGGCTGACGGAGAAGTGACGGTCATGGGGGCAACGATGTCGCCGACGCGTACGCCACGTCGTCGGAGCACGGACCACACTTCCAGATCGGACCGTGGTCGTACCTCCCCCGCCGTGCCTCGGCCCCTGGTCCGACCTCACTGTCCCAGGCGGAAACTGACACGGCGATAGGCTGCGGCGGTTCCTCTGCCAACGAGCCCTTGGGAGTAATCGATGAAGGCATTCCGGTACGTGGCACAGGGCGCCCCGCTGGAGCGTGCCGAACTGCCGGACCCGGTGGCCGACCCGGGCTGGGTCGTGGTGGACGTCGAGGCCGCCGGGCTGTGCCACTCCGATGTCCATATGATCGACGGCCTGATCGAGCCCATGTGCCGCCCGCCCTTCACCTTCGGCCACGAGGTCGCAGGTACCGTCTCCGCCCTCGGCGAAGGGGTGGAGGGCTATGCGACAGGCGACCGCGTGGCCGTCGCGATCATCGCGCATCCGCAGGTCCAGGCGTCCTACGCACCGGGCATCGGCGTCGACGGCGGTTACGCCGAACGCCTGGTGGCCCATGCCTCCACCCTGGTCCCCCTGCCCGACAACGTCTCCACCGTCCATGCGGCCGTCGCCACGGACTCCGTCGTCACCGCCTACCACGCGGTCCGCACCGAGGCCCGGGCCAAACCGGGCGAGGTGATCGCTGTCATCGGCCTGGGCGGCCTCGGCCTCAACGGAGTCCGTACGGGAGTGATCGCGGGGGCCACGGTCTACGGCGTGGACATCAACCCCGACACCTTCGAGGCCGCCCACGCGGCGGGCGCCCGCGAATGCTTCACCGACACCGCGGCGCTGGCCGACCTGCGGCCCGATGCCATCATCGACTTCGCGGGCGTGGGCTCGACCACGTCCGACGCGATCGATGCCGTACGCCGCCACGGCCGCGTGATCATGGTCGGCCTCGGCACCAGGACCACGACCTTCTCCAACGGCAGCCTCATTCGCAAAAGCGTGCAGCTCCGCGGCTCCTACGGCGCCAGCAAGGAGGAATACCGCCAGGTCCTGGGCTTCATCGCGGACGGCCGGATCGAACCGGTCGTGGAGGAGATCCCCTTCGCCGACCTCAACCAGGGCCTGGACCGACTCCGCCACGGCAAGGTCCGGGGCCGCCTGGTCACCCGCCCCAGGGGCTGACCCCGGCCTCCTCGCCGTTCACACTCTCCGTCAGCCCAGCAGCGACCGAGGCCGCGAGCCCAGGTTCGTGTCGGGGTCGGGCGGGGCCTCGAAGGGATTGACGTCTTCCGGGGGCGCGAATTCCTCCTTACGCTCCCGCAGCGTCGCCTCACGCTCCGCCCACTCATCGGTGAACCGGTTGCGGCGGACCCGTTCACCGATGGCCGTCGGCCACGGCAACCCCGACACGATGTCGTAGGCCCGCTGTACGTCGTGCACCTCGACCGCCTCGGGGCTGGCGAGGAACACCGTGCCCAGCCAGGCGCCGTCCGCACCGGCGGTGAGAACCGCCGCGAGTGTCCGCCCGTCGGCAATGCCCCTGGCCCGGGCAAGCCACGGCCGGGGGTCCGCTGTGGCGGGTCAAGATCGAACGCTGTGTCCGTTTCATGATCGCCCAGCTCCCGGAGGACGATGTCGCCCCGCACCTGTGGACCACGCTGGCGGGCAGGCCCCGTAGGCACCGGGAGGATCCGCGGGGCGCCACACACTGAGGCGGACGCCGCGGACGATCGGCCTGTCAACGGGGGTGGGGTATGGGGACCCGTCTCAGATCGCGGCGCGAATGGCCCGTTCGAAGCCCTCGACATGGCTGTGGGCGAGCTGTGCCGCCTTGTCGGCGTCACCGGCGGCGACCGCCTCGATCAACGGCCCGTGCTCTCCGACGTGACCGGCCATGTCGGACAGGCGGTCGATGAACAGGCACCAGATGCGGGTCGCCAGATTGTCGTGGCGGACGAGCGTGTCCTCCAGGTACGGGTTGTGCGTGGCGGCGTAGATCGCGCGGTGGACCTGGAGGTCCAGGCGCATCAGCTCGGCGGCGTCGCGCTGGGGTGAGTCCGCGCCCGCCAGCTCCCGCAGGGCGGCCGTCAGGGTCGCACGGTCCGCGGCCGTGGCGCGCCGCGCGGCCAGGGCGGCGGCCAGGGGCTCCAACTCCTGGCGCACCTCGGAGATATGGGCCAGGTCGGTGATGTTGACGTCGGTGGCGAAGGTGCCGCGCCGGGGGTAGGTCGTGATCAGCCGCTCGTACTGGAGCCGCTTGAGCGCCTCGCGCACCGGCGTGCGTCCGACGCCGAGGGACTGCGCCAGCTGGTCCTCGTTGATCGGCGCGCCCGGGCGGATCTCGAGCATGACGAGCCGGTCGCGGATGGCGCGATAGGCGCGCTCGGCGAGGGAGAGCTCCTCGCCCGCGGGTTCGGTCGCCACCTGCTGCATGAAATGCCCCCTTGACCTGTGTCGCGAGCTCTCATACCTTACCGCAGAGGCTGATATATCAGTTGCCCATTAGTTGGCTCTCAGGATGGTGCACAGATGGCAATCAACCCGTCGACCAGCACATTCGCCTCCCCTCTCACCCTCCCGCTCAGCGAGCTCGACCCGGACATCGCCGCCGCGGTGGGGGCCGAGCTGCACCGCCAGCAGTCCACGCTCGAGATGATCGCCTCGGAGAACTTCGCTCCGTCGGCGGTCATGGAGGCCCAGGGCTCGGTCCTGACCAACAAGTACGCCGAGGGCTACCCCGGCCGCCGCTACTACGGCGGCTGTGAGCACGTCGACGTGGTCGAGCAGATCGCCATCGACCGGGTGAAGGAGCTCTTCGGCGCCGAGGCGGCGAACGTCCAGCCGCACTCGGGCGCCCAGGCCAACGCGGCCGCGATGTTCGCCCTGCTCTCCCCCGGCGACACCATCCTGGGGCTGAACCTGGCGCACGGCGGCCATCTGACCCACGGCATGAAGATCAACTTCTCCGGCAAGCTCTACAACGTCGTGCCGTACCACGTGCGCGAGTCCGATCTGCGCATCGACATGGACGAGGTCGGGCGGCTGGCCAAGGAGCACCGCCCCAAGATGATCGTCGCGGGCTGGTCGGCCTACCCCCGCCGGCTGGACTTCGCCGCGTTCCGCCGGATCGCGGACGAGGTCGGCGCGTACCTGATGGTGGACATGGCCCACTTCGCCGGGCTGGTGGCCGCGGGCCTCCACCCCAACCCGGTGCCGTACGCCGATGTCGTGACGACCACCACGCACAAGACCCTCGGCGGCCCGCGCGGCGGGGTGATCCTCAGCCGTGCCGACCTGGCCAAGAAGATCAACTCGGCGGTCTTCCCCGGTCAGCAGGGCGGCCCGCTGGAGCATGTCATCGCGGCGAAGGCGGTGGCCTTCAAGGTGGCGGCGGGCGAGGAGTTCAGGGAGCGCCAGCGGCGCACCCTGGACGGAGCCCGCATCCTCGCCGGGCGGCTGCTGGCCGACGATGTGGCCGAGGCCGGGATCACGGTGCTCACCGGCGGCACCGAGGTCCATCTGGTCCTCGTCGACCTGCGCGACTCCGCGCTCGACGGACAGCAGGCCGAGGACCGGCTGCACCGCGTCGGCATCACGGTCAACCGCAACGCGGTGCCGTTCGACCCCCGTCCGCCGATGGTCTCCTCGGGGCTGCGGATCGGCACTCCGGCCCTGGCCACCCGCGGCTTCGGCGAGACGGAGTTCCGGGAGGTGGCCGACATCATCGCCCAGGCCCTCAAGGACGAGCGGCTCGACGACGAGCGCGCGGGCCTGCTCCGCGACCGGGTCGAGAAGCTCGCCTCCGCCTTCCCCCTCTACCCCCGCCCGAACGGAGGCGCGGCATGACCGCCCAGCCGCTGCCGGAGCACCCGGACTTCCTCTGGCGCAACCCCGAGCCGCGCTCCTCGTACGACGTCGTCATCGTCGGCGCGGGCGGCCACGGCCTGGCCACCGCCTACTACCTGGCCCAGAACCACGGCATCACCAACGTCGCGGTCCTGGAGAAGGGCTGGCTGGCCGGCGGCAACATGGCACGCAACACCACGATCATCCGCTCCAACTATCTGTGGGACGAGAGCGCGGCGATCTATGAGCACGCGCTCAAGCTGTGGGAGGGGCTGCCGGCGGAGCTGGACTACGACTTCCTGTTCAGCCAGCGCGGCGTCCTCAACCTCGCACACACCCTCCAGGACGTCCGCGAGGGCGTGCGCCGGGTGGGCGCCAACCGCCTCAACGGCGTGGACGCCCAGTGGCTGACGCCGGACGAGGTCGCCGAGGTCTGCCCCATCCTCAACGTCTCGTCCCGCACCCGGTATCCGGTCCTCGGCGCCACCTTCCAGCCGCGGGCCGGTATCGCCAAGCACGACCATGTCGCGTGGGCGCTGGCGCGCCGGGCCGACGCCATGGGTGTGGACCTGATCCAGGGGTGCGAGGTCACCGGCTTCCTCAAGGACGGCGACCGGGTGGTGGGCGTCGAGACCAGCCGTGGCCGCATCCGCGCCGGCCGGGTCGGCCTCGCGGCCGCCGGGCACAGCAGTGTGCTGGCCGAGCTGGCCGGTTTCCGGCTGCCGGTGCAGTCCCATCCGCTCCAGGCGCTGGTCTCCGAACTGCACGAGCCGGTGCACCCGACCGTGGTCATGTCGAACCATGTGCACGTCTACGTCTCCCAGGCGCACAAGGGCGAGCTGGTGCTGGGCGCGGGCGTCGACTCGTACAACGGCTACGGGCAGCGCGGCTCCTTCCATGTCATCGAGCAGCAGATGGCAGCCGCCGTCGAGCTGTTCCCCGTCTTCGCCCGCGCGCATGTGCTGCGGACCTGGGGCGGCATCGTCGACGTCACCCCGGACGCCTCCCCTGTCATCGGCACCACCCCCGTCGAGAACCTCTACGTCAACTGCGGCTGGGGCACCGGCGGGTTCAAGGCCACCCCGGCCGCCGGCTGGACCTTCGCGCACACCATCGCCACGGGCGAACCGCATCCGCTGAACGCCCCCTTCGCCCTCGAACGCTTCGCGACGGGCGCGTTGATCGACGAACACGGCGCCGCGGCAGTGGCCCACTGAGAACCCGGCTGAGCGCCCACTGAGCGCTTGCCGAGAGCGCGCTGAGCGTCCACCGAGAGCCCGCTGAGAGAAGGACACCGTGCTCCTGATCACCTGCCCATGGTGCGGTCCTCGCGACGAGGCCGAGTACCACTACGGGGGACAGGCCCATGTCCCCTACCCCGAGCGCCCCGCCGACCTCGACGACGAGCAGTGGGCCGCGTACGTCTTCTACCGGGACAACCCCAAGGGCCCCTTCGCCGAGCGGTGGATGCACAGCACCGGCTGCCGCCGCTGGTTCAACGTCCTGCGCGACACCGTCAGCTACGAGGCGCTGGCCTCCTACCGGCTCGACGCGCCCCGCCCCGAACTGCCCCAGGCCGGAGGAAACCGATGACCGACCAGCCCCATCAGCGCTGCCGGCTCCGGCAAGGGGGCCGTATCGAGCGTGGCACCGTGCTGCGGTTCACCGTCGACGGGCGGGAGCTGACCGGGCACCCCGGGGACACCGTGGCCTCGGCGATGCTGGCGAACGGGGTCGTCGAGGTCGCCCCGTCGATCTACCGCGGCCGCCCGCGCGGCATCGTCGCCGCGGGTGTCGAGGAGCCCAACGCCCTGGTGCAGCTCGGCGGCTCGTGCTCGGAGGGCATGCTTCCGGCGACGACCGTGGAGCTGTACGACGGGCTGTCCGCCACGACGCTGTCCGGGATGGGACGGCTCGACCCGGCCCCCGACCCCGCCGTCTACGACAAGAAGTACGTCCACACCGACGTCCTGGTCATCGGCGCCGGACCGGCCGGGCTCGCGGCCGCCGCCGCTGCCGCGGGCTCCGGCGCCCGCGTGATCCTCCTCGACGACCAGCCCGAGCCCGGCGGTTCGCTGCTCTCCGGGCGCGCCGAGCGGGTCGGCGCGCAGACCGCCCTCGAGTGGGTCGCCGAGGTCCGCGCGGCCCTCGACGCCGCCCCGGAGGCCGTCGTCCTGCACCGCACCTCGGCGTTCGGCTCCTACGACGACAACTATGTGCTGGCCGTGCAGCGGCGCACCGATCACCTCGGACCCGACGCGCCCGATCCCGCCGAGGGCGTCTCGCGCCAGCGGCTGTGGCACATCCGCGCCCGCCAGGTGGTGCTGGCGACCGGCGCCCATGAGCGTCCGCTGGTCTTCGCCGGGAACGACCGGCCCGGGGTGATGCTCGCCGGGGCCGTGCGCTCCTACCTCAACCGGTACGCCGTGGCTCCCGGCTCGCGGGCCGTGGTGAGCACGACCAACGACAGCGCCTATGACACGGTCGCCGATCTCCACGCCGCCGGGATCGACATCGCCGCCGTCGTGGACGCGCGTCCCGAGCTGTCCCGCCGGGCCGCCGAGGTCGCCACGGCGACCGGTGTGCGGGTGCTGACGGGCGGTGCGGTGGTCGGCACCGCGGGCGGCGGGCGGCTCACCGGTGTCACCGTCCAGGCCCTCGGCGAGGAGGGCCGACTCACCGGCGAGCCGGAGTCGTTCGACTGCGACCTGCTCGCCGTCTCGGGCGGCTGGAGCCCGGTGGTGCACCTGCACAGCCAGCGCCAGGGCAGGCTGCGCTGGGACGAGGACCTGGTCGCGTTCGTGCCCGACGGCACCGTACGGGACCAGCGGGTCGTCGGCGCGGCCCGGGGGACGTACGACCTCGACGGCTGTCTGGCCGAGGGGGCACAGGCCGGTGCCCGGGCGGCGACGGACGCCGGGTTCCCGGTTCCCCTGCCGTCGCCCGGGGACGCACGGCCCGGAGCCGGCCCGATCCGCGCGCTGTGGCTGGTGCCCGCCCCCGAGGGCGAGCCCGGCAGCTGGGACACCCACTTCGTCGACCTCCAGCGCGATGCCACCGTCGCCGACATCCGGCGGTCCACCGGGACCGGCATGCGCGGTGTCGAGCACGTCAAGCGCTACACCTCGCTCGGCACGGCCAACGACCAGGGCAAGACCTCCGGCGTCAACGCGATCGGTGTCATCGCCGAGATCCTCGGCGCGGGCGCGTCACCCGGAGAGATCGGCACCACGGCCTACCGGGCGCCGTACACGCCGGTGGCCTTCGCCGCCCTGGCCGGGCGGGAGCGCGGTGAGCTGTTCGACCCGGAGCGCATGACCTCCATCCACCACTGGCATGTCGCCCAGGGGGCGGTGTTCGAGGACGTCGGCCAGTGGAAGCGCCCCTGGTACTACCCCCGGCCGGGTGAGGACATGGACTCGGCCGTGGCCCGCGAGTGCCGCGCCGCCCGCGAGGGGGCGACGTTCATGGACGCCTCCACTCTCGGCAAGATCGAGATCTGGGGCCGGGACGCCGGAGAGTTCCTGGGCCGCGTCTACACCAACGGCTTCAAGAAGCTCAGGCCCGGTATGGCCCGCTACGGCGTGATGTGCAAGCCGGACGGCATGATCTTCGACGACGGCGTCACGCTGCGCCTCGAGGAGAACCGCTACTTCATGACCACCACGACCGGCGGCGCCGCCGGAGTCCTGGACTGGCTGGAGGAGTGGCTCCAGACCGAGTGGCCCGAACTCGACGTCCACTGCACCTCGGTGACCGAGCAGTGGACGACGATCGCCGTGGTCGGCCCGCAGTCGCGCGAGGTGGTCGCCCATCTCGCCCCCGACGTCGACGTGTCGAACGAGGCGTTCCCCTTCATGGCCCTCCGCGAGACCACCCTGGCCTCCGGTATCCCGGCCCGCATCTGCCGGATCTCCTTCTCCGGCGAACTGGCCTACGAGATCAACGTCTCGGCGTGGTACGGCCTGGCGGTCTGGGAGGAGGTGTACGCGGTGGGCCGACCGTACGACATCACCCCGTACGGCACCGAGACCATGCACGTCCTGCGGGCCGAGAAGGGCTACATCATCGTCGGCCAGGACACCGACGGCACCGTCACCCCTGGGGACGCGGGCATGTCCTGGGTGGTCTCCAAGCAGAAGGAGTTCATCGGCAAGCGCTCGTACTCCCGCCCCGACACCTCCCGCCCCGACCGCAAGCACCTGGTCGGCCTCCTGCCGAGCGATGGCGGCACCCGGCTGCCCGAGGGCACCCAGCTCATCGCGGCGGACGTGCCCGTCACCCCCGAGGCCGGGCCGGTGCCGATGCTCGGCCATGTCACCTCCAGCTACCACAGCCAGGCGCTGGGCCGGCCGTTCGCCCTCGCCCTGGTCGCCGCCGGGCGGGACCGCGTCGGGGACACGCTCCTCGCCCCCGTCGGCGACGACCTCGTCCCCGTCCAGGTCACCGAACCCGTGCTCTACGACCCCGAAGGGACCAAGCGAGATGGCTGAGCCGACCGACGCGAGCCCGGTGGGGCTGCGCACCAGCCCCCTGGCACATCTGGCGGACCGGATGCGCGCGGCCGCCGTCACCGGCGCCCGCGGCGTCACGCTCGCCGAGCGGCCGTTCCTCACCATGGTGAACCTGCGCCTCGAGCCCGCTTCGGAGGCGGCCGGCCGGGTGGAGAAGACCCTGGGGGCGCCGCTGCCGCGAGAGTGCGGCCACACCACCGCGTCCGGCCCCCACACGGCCGTCTGGCTCGGCCCCGACGAGTGGCTCGTGGTGTCCGAAGGGCCCATCGACACCGCCGAGTTGCGGCAGGCACTCGCGGGAGACCCGGGCTCGGTCGTGGACGTCTCGGCGAACCGCACCACGCTCGAGCTGAGCGGCCCGGCCGCCCGCCAGGTGCTGGAGAAGGGCTGCCGGCTGGACCTCCACCCCCGTGCCTTCGGCCCCGGCCGGGCGGTGTCGACCACGGTGGGCCCCGTCCCGGTGCTGCTCTGGCAGCTCGACGACGCGCCCACGTACCGGCTCCTCCCGCGGTCCTCGTTCGCCGACTATCTGGCGCGCTGGCTCATCGACGCGATGCGCGAGTACCGCGGACCGGAGGTGCCCTGACAAGGGCGGCGCGGCCGTGTCCACCGGACGTCCAGTCCTCGTCCAAACGTACGACGCAACCTGAGGAGGAACACGCACCGAACCCGGCCAAAGGGGAGGAACTCCGATGAAGATCAAGCTGGCGTATGTGGAGCCCAGTGTCACCGTGCTGGGCACGGTCGAGGAACTGACCGGATGGCTCACCATCGGGCAGACCTTCGACAACGTCATCACCACGCACCGGCGCCTCAGCTAACGGCGGCCGGTACCACCCGCTCCGCTCCCGCCCCCTTCGGGCGGGAGCGGATGCCGCTCGGCCCCGCCTGATATGGGCGGGCCATCAGGTACTGGCTGGACCATGTGGCGAAAAGGGGTGCTCTGTTGCTGGTCGGGGACTTTCTCGGAATCTCCGGTCGGGTGGATTTCGACACCGCCGACGCGGAAATCGGGCTCGCCCGCCTGCCGTTCGCAGGCCGGGGAACACCGCCGGCGCCTCACCGGGCGGTGCGGCGACCGGCCCCGGACACTTCCCTCCGGCCGGTGGAGACCGGCCCCGGGGAGCATCTGCTGCTGTCGGGTCCGGTGACCCGTCCGGCGACGGACGGATGGCAGCGGCGGATCGCGGATCTGATCCGCGAGGGCCGCCACGCGGAACTCGCGCGGCTGCCCGGTGAGCTGTGCGGGGCCCTGGTGACCCCACGCAAGGTGACGCTGTTCCGGAACCTCGTCAGCACCGAGGGACTGCTGTACCGCAGGGACGGCCCGGTGGTGAGCTGGTCCACCGACCCGGCCGATCTGCTCGACCGGGAACGCGAGGAGTTCAGCCGACAGGCCATCTGGCGGTGCTGTCGCGGCGACGAGGTCTTCATCTACCACGGACTGACCCCCGTGCGCCCCGGCGAGCTCGTCGTCGCCGACCAAAGGACCCTGTCCACCGTCCGATTCGACGCCCTCGCGCCGCTGGACCTGCCGCGCCGCACTCCCCTGGCCCAGTACGCCGAGCTCGCCTACGAGATGCTGCTGCGGGAGGCCCGGGCGTACGTGGGCGCCGGGCGGGTCGGAGTCATGGTCAGCGGCGGACTCGACTCGGCGGCCGTGCTGTGCGCCCTGGTCGAGGCCGGGGCCGATGTGGTGGCCTACCACCATGTGGTGGACGACCCGCTGGCCGACGAGTCCGCCTATGCGCGAACGATCTGCGACCACCTGTCCGTTCCGCTGGAGATGGTCAAGGCGGGCTACGACGGCGACTTCCCACCGCGCGGGCGCTCCTTCCCCCACCCCTTCCTGAATGTGGGGTTTCCCTGGCTGGAGCAGCTGGCGGAGCGGGTGCACGGCGACGGCATCAGGCTGCTGGTGTGGGGCAGGGACGGCGACCTGCGGTTCGGCCCGCTCCGCTACGGTCTGCACGACGCCCTGGCCGGAGACATCCCGTTCCGCGAGAGGGCGGCGCTCTGCGCGGGTCTGATCAGCTCCCGCTGGGAAGCCCCGCGGATCGTCCGCACCGCCTCCCGGAGCCGCTCGCTGTTCGACGACATCCGGTCCGGCGGCGGCCTCGCCCGGGCCACGGATTTCCTCGAACCCGTGCCGGGCGTCCCGGACGACCCGTTCGCGGACGTACCGGCCGAGGACGACTACTCGGTCAAGGACGCCTGCGCGCATCTGACGTCGTGGCGGCCGCGCGAAATCATGATGTGCAACCCTCTGGGCTCCCGGGACCTGCGCAGGCTGGCCGCGCGGATGCCCGACGCGTACCGGATGATCCCCTACCAGGGGCAGGTGATCACCAAGCCGGTGCTCCGGCTGCTGCTGTCCACCCGGCTGCCCGCGTCCGTATGGCGCCGGTACGGACGCCTGTGGATGTCCTCCGCGCACAAGCACCGCGCCCTGGCGGACACGGACGCCTTCCATGAGCTGATGGGCGGGCCCGACTCCCGGCTCGTCCGCATGGGTGTGGTGAACCCGGAACGGCTGGCCGAGGTGCTGACCGACCCGCACCGCAGGCGCCGCAACGCCGAGACGCTGGTCCACGCCGCCATGACCGAGATCTTCCTGCGTCACTACGAGGGAAGGACCCCGTGACCGTGAACCCCGCTCCCCCTCTGCTGCGCCTGGCCGACCACGCCGTCTTCGATCCGACCGACGAGGCGGGGGTGATCCTCGACACCCGTATGGACGTCTATCTGGCCCTGAACGCGACCGCGACGCTGATGCTCGGCGCCGCCCTGCGGTTCGGCACGGTCGAGGAGGTGGTCGCCCATCTCGGGGAACTGGTGGAGGCACCCAGCGGCACCCTCGAAGCCGGCGTCACCACCCTCACGCACCAGCTCGCCCAGCACGGCCTGCTCGCCCCGGCCGAGGAGGGGCGACCGTGAGAGCCCTCACCAAGCCGCTGACGGACTGGGAGTTCTTCCTGGCGGATCCGGCCCCGGGCGCGGCGCCGCCGGGCGTGCCACCGCTCTTGCGACTGCGCGCGCTCCGGGCCACCGCCGTCACGGCGTGGACCTACCGCCGTCGCGGCTGGAGCAGGGCCCGCCCGCTCCTCGAAGGAGCCCGGCCGGCCCCGGGCGCCTGGCGTCCGCGCGAACTCCACCCGGATGCGGGCGTCCTCCTGGCCCGGCGACAGGTGTTCTGGTCCCAGGCGGTGCTGCGGGTCCTGCTGCCCCGGGCGGACTGCCTGCCCCGCTCCCTGGCCCTGGCCCGCTATCTGACGGCTCTGGGGCTGCCCGCCGAGGTCTGTGTGGCCAGGGCGCTGACCAGCACGTTCGAGAAGGACACCTTCCATGCCTGGACCGAGGTGCACGGCGTCGTACTCAACGACAACCAGGACGTCACCGTCGGCTATCGCGTACTCCAGCGCATCGGCTCCGCCCAGCTGACGGACACTCCGGCGGCGCCCGGGCGGCGACGGGGGCTCGCCCCGTGAGCGGCGCACCAGGCGCATCCGGCCGCCGGCCGTCCCGGCTGTGGCCGTACCTCGCCCCCCACCGCGGCGCGCTGCTGGCGGTCATGGGGCTGTCCCTGGTGTCGTCGGCGGCGGCCCTCGCCCAGCCGCTGCTGGTCCAGCGGACGCTGGGCGCTGCGAGCGGGGGCTCCGGCCTCGGCACCGCCCTCGCCCTCCTGGTCGGTGTGGTGGTGGCGGCCGCGGCCCTGGAAGGAGTCCAGCGCTATCTGCTCCAGCGCACCGCGGAGGGCGTGGTCCTCATGGCCCGCCGCACCCTGGTGGAGACTCTGCTGCGGCTGCCGGTCGGGGAGTTCGACCGGCGGCGCACCGGGGACCTGATCTCCCGGGTGGGCGCCGACACCACTCTGCTGCGGTCCGTGGTGACCGGCGGTCTGGTGGACCTGGGCTCGGGCGTGGTGGTCGCGCTCGGTGCCGTGGTCCTGATGGCGAGCATCGATCCGCCGCTGCTGGTGGTGACCCTGCTGTCGGTGGGGGCCGGCGTCGTCGCCGTGGCCACGGTCTCGCGCCGGATCCGGCACCTGAGCGGCCGGGCCCAGCAGGCCGTGGGCGCCATGACGGCCTCCGTCGAGCGAGCGCTGACCGCGGTGCGCACCATCCGTGCCGCCCGCGCGGAGGAGCGTGAGGCCGCGCAGATCGGGCGGAGCGCTGCGGCCGCCTACGAGGCCGGGCTCCGCGTGGCCCGCCTGGAGTCGCTGGCCGTCCCCCTGGCCAATGTCGCGATGCAGGCGGCCCTGCTGTCCGTGCTGGGCTACGGCAGCGCCCGCGTGGCGTCGGGCGCGGTGGACGTGGTGGACCTCGTCGCGTTCGTCCTCTATCTCCTGCTGTTCGTTCAGCCCATGGCCCAGGCACTTCAGGCGTACACCACCTTCCAGGCCGGGCTCGGGGCGCTCGCCCGGATCGAGGAGGTACGGGCCCTGCCCACCGAACCCCAGGCCGGCCCCGCGGCCGTCCGCCGTCCTGTCCCCGTCGGCCCGGCACACCGGCCGGCCCTCGCCTTCGAGAACGTGGACTTCGACTATCCCGACGGCACACCCGTGCTGCGCGGCGTCAGTCTGGACATCCCGCGGGGCTTCCGGGTCGCGCTCGTCGGGCCGTCCGGCGCGGGCAAGAGCACCCTGCTCGCCCTCGCCGAGCGGTTCTACGAGCCCACGGCGGGCGCCGTCCGCCTCCACGGGGTCGACGCCCGTGAACTGCCGCTCGCCGTCCTGCGCGGCCAGCTCGGCTATGTCGAGCAGGACGCGCCCGCGCTGGCGGGCAGCCTGCGGGACAACCTGCTGCTGGGCGCTCCCGGCGCCGACGACGCCGCCCTGCTGCGCGTGCTCGACGCCGTGAACCTGTGCGGTCTCGTCCACCGCACTCCCCAGGGGCTGGACGCCCAGGTCGGGGACGGCGGGGTGCTGCTCTCCGGTGGTGAACGCCAGCGGCTGGCCATCGCCCGCGTGCTGCTGGCCGCGCCACCGCTGCTCCTGCTGGACGAACCCACCGCCAGCCTGGACGCCCGCAACGAGGCCGCTCTGGCCGAGGCGATCGACTCCGTCTCCGTCAACCGCACGGTGCTGGTCGTGGCCCACCGGCTGTCCACGATCGTCCGCTCCGACCTCATCGTCGTACTCGAAGAGGGCCGGGTCGTCGCCCGCGGTACCCATGCCGAACTCGTCGACGCCTCGCCGCTGTACCGGGAACTGGCCGGACGTCAGCTTCTCGTCTGAGCCGAAGGCGCGGTCGGGTGGCGGGACGGGGCCGGCGCGGGGCTAACGCAAGGTGGGGGACGCGTCGGCGGCGCCGCTGTCGCCGCGCGCCAGCGCGGCGCCGAGCTGGGCGCGCGCCTGCTCGTCGCGCTCACCGGTGCTCGCCGCGACCGCCTCGGCCCTGACGTGGTAGACGACGGCTTCGCCAGGACGCCCGGCCCCGCGCAGCGCCTCACCCAGGCCGTTGAGCGCGGACGCCTCGCCGTAGCGCTCGCCGTTCGTACGGAACAGGCGCAGGGCCTGGCGGTGGTGGTCGGCGGCCACGAGAGGCAGCCCCTGCCGCAGATACACATCCCCCAGACCGGTCATCGCATATCCCTGCCCCCCGTGGTGGCCGAACCGGCGGAAGAGCTCGAGGGCCTGACCGTGGTGGTCGGCTGCCGCCTCGTAACGGCCCTGGCGGAGACGCACGGTGCCGAGGTTGGTCAGCGTACGGGCCCGGCCGATCTGGTCGCCCGTCACGCCGTGCAGCTCCAGTGCCCGGCGCTGATAGGCGTCGGCCAGGTCGTACTCGCCCTGGCGCTGGCACACATTGCCGAGGTTGGTCAGGGTGCGGGCCTGGCCGACCCGGTCGGCCAGTTCCTCGTACAGCGACAGGGCCTGCTGGTGACAGTGCGCGGCGGACGGATGGTCGCCCGACCGCCAGTGCACATTGCCCAGATTGGACAGCGTACGGGCCTGGCCCGCACGGTCGCCCGACGCGCGATGGAGGACCAGGGCCTGCCGCAGGTGGACGGCGGCCGATCGGTATGCGCCGAGCCGCCAGTGGACGACGCCGAGGTTGGTCAGTGCGTGGGCCCGGCCGGCGCGGTCACCGATGTGCTCGGCCGCGCGCAGCGCGTGGGTGTGGAACGACAGCGCCTCCATGTGGTGGCCGCCGTCCAGGTGGCGGAAGAGCACGGCGGCCAGGCGCACGGCGTAGTCGGCCCGGTGCCCCTCCGCGGCCCTGGCGCAGACCGAGCTCATGACGGGGATCTCGGCGGACAGCCAGGCCCGCGCCACCGCCTGGTCCCGCATGGGCGGGGCCGATGCCGCCGTGGGCGCGGTGCCGGGGCGGTGGTGCCGCTCGGCGGGGTAGAGCGTGTCCATCGCCGCGGTGGCACCGGCCAGGTAGTGGTCGAGCAGGCGGATGCCGGCCGCTTGGCGGTCCTCCTGATCGTCGTACGTGAGCGACAGGCGGTCCGCGTAGGCGCGCAGGAGGTCGTGCATGGCGTACCGCCCGGGCCCGGAGGACCGCACCAGATGGGCCCGGGTCAGCAGGGCGAGCCGACTGCCGGCCCGGTCCACGTCCTCGCCGGTGAGGGCGGCGGTGGCGTGGACGCCGAAGTCCGGCCCCGGATGCAGGGCGAGCAGCCGGAACGTCCGGGCGGCCGCGGGAGGCAGATGACGGTAGGACCAGAAGAACACCGATCGCACGGTGGCCCGGGAGTCCCCGCCCGCGTCCAGCAGTTCGAGCCGCCGTTGCTGGTCGCTCAGCTCCGCCACCAGCTCGGACAAGGTCACTCCCGGGCGGGTGGCGGCCAGTTCGGCCGCCACCCGCAGCGCCAGCGGCAGCCGTGCGCACTGCTCGGCCAGCACGGCGGACGAGGTGTGGTCCGTCCGGGCCCGGTCGCCGATGAGCAGGCGCAGCAGCGCGGTCGCCTCGGCGGGGACCAGCGGGCCGAGCTCGATCCGCTGGGCGCCGTGCAGCGCCACCAGACCGGCCAGGCTGTCCCTGCTGGTCACCAGCACCGCGCAGGAGGGCGTGCCCGGCAGCAGCGGGCGCACCTGTTCGACCGAGAGGGCGTTGTCCAGCACGACGAGCATCCGGCGATCGGCCATCTCGGTGCGGTAGCGGCTCGCCCGCTCGTCCGGGTCGAGGGGTATGTGCCGACCGTTCAGCCCCAGGGCGCGCAGAAAGCGGGTGAGGGCGTCACCGGAGGACAGCGGCCGGTCCGGGTCGTAGCCGCGCAGATTGACGTACAGCTGCCCGTCGGGAAACCGGTCGCGTGCCTGATGTGCCCAGTGGACGGCCAGCGCGGTCTTCCCGACGCCGGCGGTTCCGGAGATCACCGAGATCGTCATGGTCGCGGGTCCGGGCGCGATGGTCGCGAGTCCGGGCGCCCGGAGGTCGGGCCGCTCGTCCCCGGTCCAGGGCCGGTCGAGCGCGGACAGCTCGGCCGATCGGCCGGTGAAGCCGTAGACATCCGCAGGGAGTTGGGCGGGTGGGGCGGGCCGGTCCGGGCTCGTCGGCTGATCGTCCCCGGGCCGGGGTCCGGGGGCGGATCCCGACGCGGGCCCGGGTTCGTGCCCGGGGACGGGCCTGGGGACGGGCCCGGGGACGGGCCCGGGGACGGGCCCGGGGGCGTCCGGAATGACGTCGGCCCCACGGGAAGGGGTTCCCGTGGGGCCTGCTGCACAGGCTCCCGGTCTCCCGGCCGTCTCCCCCAGCAACGCGGTGTAGGCGGCGGTCAATTCGGCGCCGGGCTCCACGCCCAGTTCGTCGGCGAGTCTGCGGCGGCTGTCCAGATAGATCGTGAAGGCCGTGTCCCGCTGTCCGACGGCACCGTGGGCCCGCATCAGACGGGCCTGTGCCCGCTCGTCCAGCGGGTGCGCGGCCGCGGTCTCCGCCAGCACGGGCAGGGCCTCCTCGGCGTCCCCCGCGGCGATCATCGCGTCACCGTACTTCGCCACCGCGGCCCGCCGCTCCTCGGCCAGCGCGACCACCGCGGGATGAGCGGCCAGGAGGGGCAGATCCGCCATCGGCGGGGACTGCCACAGCCGGAGCGCCTCAGCCAGCAGCGCTGCCGCGCCGCGATCGTCGCCGTCGCGCCGCGCGGCCTCGGCCCGCGTCGCCAGCTGCCGAAAGCGGGACAGGTCGACGTCGTCCTGGGGAACGCGGAGCGCGTAGCCGTCCCCGACCCTGGGCAGCAGCGCGCTGGGGGTCCGGGCCGGACGGGCGGGCTCCAGCAGGCGGCGTAATCGTTTGACGTAGGTCTGGATGAGATTGACGGCGCTGCGCGGTGGCCGGTCCCTCCACAGGGCGTCGGCCAGTTCCGCCCGGGACAGCGACCGTCCCCCTGCCAGGACCAGCAGGCCGAGGAGGGCTCGCTGATGAGGTGTGCCGAGGTCGATTCCGGTCTCGCCGTGCCAGGCCCGTAACGGCCCAAGTACCTGAACGCGCATGGTCTCCCCCCGACCCGAGCCCCGCCCCCAGCCCGCCCTCGGACCCGCCCTCGGACGCGAGAGGCCTTCACCGGCGTATGCCAGGTGGACATGCTTCCCGCAAGCGCCGGTGGTGTCCAGAAATCCCTCTCCCTTCCCCGCCGTATTCGGCCATGAGCGCTTCCGGTCGGGCGGCGCGCGCCCCACTCGTCGGCCAATGGCCTTGGTCCATATCCCGGGGTCGACCGGCCCCTCCCCAGGACAGAGCCCCATCTGATAGCGCGCGCCCATCGCTCCACCACCAGGAAACCCCATATTCACCTTCGTCCTGAAGGCGCCTCTGATTCGGCCATACCTGGCCGATATCCAGCTTGCCGCTCGTCCTGACGTGGCCTGGATAATTCTGCCGTTGTCGCCGTGACCTGCCACCAGCGGCGCCGCGGTCCGGGGAGGGTCCATTTTCGCCTTCCCGTCTGCTCCGTCTGATCCACCTCGGTTTCCCTCTGTTCCTCTCCGCTCCTCCCTGCTCCGCCCTGTTCCAACGCACCAGCCAGGAATTCAGTGATGGTCATGCGCGCTCGTGGAACGGTTCGGCACCTTTTCGGCATCAAGCGAAGACACCCTGGGAGACACACGTGAGAAAGCTGAAGCTGGGCAAAAGATCGACCCGAATGGGATCCGCGCTGGCGGTCGGCTTATTGATGGTGAGCGGCCTGACGGCCACGTCGGCCAGCGCCGCGTCGTCCTCGGCCAACGCCTCGCCCGAGCTGGGCGTTCGTTTCTACCCCGACGGCGACGGCCAGTGTGACGGGCCGACGAATCCGCCGGAGCGGTGGGTCACCGCGCCCGACTGGTCCACCGCCATCCGACTGGACACCGACAATCGCGCGGGCGGCTGCCAGCTGGCCTTCGGCATCTACGACCCGTCGAACTCCCTCGCGGGCCTGACCGCCACCTACACCTGGGAGCCGGAGCCCGGCAGCGACGACAGCCAGTGCCAGAACGGGGGCCCGCACCCGATCCCGATCAAGCCGTTCAAGACCTTCGGCGACAACATCCGGGTGGACACCGACGGCCGAGCGGGCTGGTGCAACCTCACCTTCGCCCTCTCCGGTCGTTCGGACGTCGGCCTCGATGTGCAGTTCTACGGAGACGGCGGCGCCGACGCCGGGGGGCAGTGCAAGAACTACCGCCCCAAGGACACCTACGACACGGCCTATGAGGGCCACTCCGTGACCATAGGCGACGACACCGACGGCCGCGCCGGCGGCTGCTACCTGTCGCTCCGCCTGAACCGCCTGTTCTAGGCTCCCAGGCCGCTGAGCCTCTCGACCTCTCAGCTTCCTGGCCTCTCGGCTTCTTGGCCTCTCCGAGGGATCACCCCGCCGGTGAAACCGGCCGCCGCCCGCTGGCCCCGCCGTCCATCGACGGGCCAGTGGGCCGCCCGAGAGCGGCCCGTATCAGCGATCCCGGGCCATCTGCCCATCATTGATCGGTGTCGCTCGGTCCCAGCCGGACACAGCACTCCCCGGGCTCGGGAGCCAGCACGGCCCGGACCCCGTTGACCTCGAGGCCGTTGACGTAACCGGCGAGGAAGGCGTGGTTCATGCCGCACACCAAGTCGGGGGCCTTCGCGGTGAGCGGGTGGAACGGGCAGTTGCGCAGCCGAAGCTCGGTGGGGACTTGCCGGACGGGCTCATAGCCGTACTCATCCAGCAGGCGCTCGCAGACGGTCAGCCCGCGTTCGGGGCCCAGGCGGCCCGGGCGGGTCTCGTCCCGCGCGGCCTCGCCCATCCGCCGGCCGCGCCGCTCGGCGGCCCGCACCGCCGCCTGCGCGGCGTTTTCCTCGGTCCCCTCGGTGAGGACGGCGTCCAGGAGCAGGTCCGCCAGGAGTTCATGGCGCCGCTCGGGGATGCTGACCGAGATCTGAGCGTCGGTGGGTTCGTACACCTTCGGCCGTCTGCCGACCTTCCGGATCCCGCCGGGCGTTTCATAACGGGCGCGCAGCAGCCCGGCGTCGACGAGCTTGTCGAGGTGGAAGGCGGCCAGCTTGCGGGAGATGCCGACGCTGGCGGCGGCCTCGTCACGGGTGACCGCGCGCGTCGTCAAGAGTTGGTGAGCGCCAGTACCGGCACCCCGGACATGCCTCCAACTCTGAAGTGGGGCGATCGATACTTCCGCGGCGGTGCGGTCAGGCCACGGGCTTTCGTTCAACTAGTGAATTCAGCACGGCCCTTGACCGACAAGGGCGGGGTCCAAGACAGTCGTTCCGTGTGAGCGCTCTCTCGACCCCATGGGCGCTCACTCTGCCCACTGTGCCCGAGTTCCCGTAGCCCGATCTCCCATCACCCCCACGCCAGGAGCGGGCTACGGGGGCTCGCACATCGCGGCACCGCTGTTCCTTCGAACGAAAGCAGCCCCCCACATGTTCAGGATCACTTCCTCAGATACGACGGCGGAGGCCAAACCCCGCCGCCGACGACGCGTTCTGGCCTTCGTGGCCGCCCTGTCGCTTCCGGTGACCGGACTGCTGGCTCTCACGGTGTCCTCCAACACCGCCGCCGCGGGCGAGCCCGCGGCCAAGGCCGAGTGGACCACCGTCTTCCAGGACGACTTCGACGGCGCGGCGGGCACCGGTCTGAACAAGAACGACTGGCTGTACGACATCGGCACCGGCTACCCGGGCGGCGCCGCGAACTGGGGCACCGGCGAGATCGAGTCGGTCACGGACTCGACCGACAACGTCTACCACGACGGTGACGGGCATATGGTGATCAAGCCGATCCGTGACGGTTCGGGTAAGTGGACCTCCGGCCGTGTGGAGACCCAGCGCACCGACTTCGAGGCGCCCGCCGGTGGGCAGTTGGAGATCAGCGCCTCCCTCAAGCAGCCCAACCCGGAGAAGGCCCTCGGAATTTGGCCCGCCTTCTGGGCCATGGGCGCCGACGCGCGCCCGGTCGGGGCCACCAACTGGCCGAGCATCGGTGAGCTGGACATCATGGAGGCCGTCAACGGGCTGAGCAAGCACTCGAGCACCTTCCACTGCGGTGAGTGGGCGGGCGAGTGTCACGACCCGGACGGGATCACCAGCGATCTGCTGCCGTGCGACGGCTGTCAGACCGACTACCACACGTACTCCGTGATCGTGGATCGCACCGACACCTCCGCCGAACAGCTGCGCTTCTACCGCGACGGCAAGGAGACCTTCACGGTGAAGCAGAACCAGGTGTCAGCCGAGACCTGGAAGAAGGCGGTCGACCACGGGTTCTTCGCCATCTTCAACGTCGCGGTCGGCGGCTCTTATCCGAACAAGGTCTGCGGCTGCACCTCACCGGCGGCGGACACCACCTCCGGTGAGGGAATGAGCGTGGACTGGTTCTCCGTCAAGGTGAGCAAGTAACGCCGCACACGTTCATCCGAGTAGCGGAGCGCCCGGTCCCACCAGCGCGGTGGGGCCGGGCGCGTCCGGTCCAAGCCCTGGCCTTTCGTGGCCGCCCAGGGCAGCGTGGCAGCGAGGCGCGGCCGTACGCCTAACGGGACTGGTCGAAGAGCCAGTCGATGACGACGTCGTTCTCGTATGTCTGGGCCCACGCGAAGTGCGGGCTCACCGGCGTCGTTCCGGGCGTGTAGCTCGTGAACAGCACATGGCTGCCGGCCCGGCGGGCCCGGTTCAGCAGGGCCCTGGAGCGGGCTTCGAACTCCGCTTTCGGCAGGTCGTTGGCCCACTCCCCGCGGGTGACCTGCGCACCGGCGCTCTCCAGTGTGTTCATCAGCGTCCAGGTGCCGGGCTTTCCGAACCGTCCTTCGCGGTAGGGGACCACCGGGTCGTCAATGGAGTGGTCGGTCCACATCGGGATGTGCGTGATCCCGTCCATGGTGGACGGGTCGCCCCAGCCGGCGGTGGCCAGGGCCGCGGCGAAGGTGTGGGGACGCCGCGGGAGCAGGTTGAAGATGCCTCGCGCACCCGATGACAGACCGACGAGATAGAGCCGATCCGCGTCGACGGGGCGCTGCGTTGTGAAGGCGTCGATGAGTTCGACCAGCGCCGTCCGGACCTTGGGGTCGGTCCAGTCCGTACCGTCGGGTCCGTCCATGGGGCGCGGCAGTGGGATCTGGGGGGCGAGCACGAACGCCGGGTGCCGACGCTGGCGTTCCGGCTTGGCGAAGGTGACGGCGACGCGATTGGCGGTGAGCTGGGTCACGTTGTTGTCGGCGACCTCGCCACCGCCGTGCAGGGTGACGACGAGCGGATACCGCGCGGCCGCCCCCGGACTCCGCACGCACCCTTCCGGCTGGTACAGCCGGAAGGCCAGTTCGAATCCGGTGGAGTCGGTGAACGATCCCGCTGTGAAGTCGTCGACCACCGGGGTGATGACGTCGTCGTTCCGGATCGCCAACGGACCGGCCGCGAGCACCAGGTCACCACCGGGGGTCCGCACATCGGCCACCTGCCTGACGGTGTAGGCGCGATGGAGCGGAAGAGGGTCGGTGCCGGAGGCCCGTGCGTTGGCGTCGTCCGGGTCGAGCTCGATGACGAGGTATCTGCCCGGCCGTCCGGCGTCGGGGAGGTCGTCCGCCCTGGCCGCGGTGTTCGGGTAGACCCGGGTGACCGTTCGGGCCGCGCTCTGCCCGCCGAGGTCGGCGGTGACCTGGAAGGCGGAGGGCGGGATGACGCCGCCGCGCATGTCGATGGGGGCCGCGTAGCGGATGGCGACGGCGGTCACCCGCCAGTTGTTCCTGGGCGTCACCTGTGTGATGAGGGCGGTCCGCAGCGCGGGATTGGCTCCGGCCGCCACCGGCCGTCCCGGCGCCGGGGCATCGGCCGCCGCGGTGGCCGTGTTGATCACCAACGAGCCGGTGACGGTGCCCGCCGCCATGGCGAAGGCCGTACGCCTGGTCATCTTTCTCAAGGGTCCTCCGTGAGATGTCGGGCGGCCCGGGAGGGCCGGACGTGGAGCCGATCGCCTGGTGCGGGGGAACCGAGAAGGAGCGGTACGGCGGGGTGAGCGCCGATGCGTGGCCGGGCCGCGTCGTTCAGAGAGCGAGGCGGGGTGGCGGGCATCGCCGTACCACCCGTGAGTCTCCAAGCTGTGTTCGAGCGGTGTCCAGCACCGAAACCGGGATCTGTCGATGCGTCATCCGCATCAATCCGGCCGCGTGCTCATGCGCCCGCGCTCCCGGAGGCTCCACGGCGTGGACAACGGGCTTATGCGCAAACGACAGCTTCATATCCAAGGACGAGGGGTGGCCCTGCCGCTGCCCGCATCTGAAGCTTTGTTGTAGGCATGTCAGCGCATGCCTCCTTTGTGCGGCACACGGCCCTATCCGCCGAAAGGATTCCCCGATGCGTTCAGCGCCGCCTCCACCTCCGCCCAGCGGCGCGCCCGCCGGGAAGGAACCGGCCCCCCGCTCGGTGGCCGGCCGGGTTCTCAGCGTGCTGGACGCGTTCGCGGGGGAACGCCGTCGGCTGACTCTTACGGACATCAGCCGGCGAACCGGGATGCCGCTGGCCACTACGCACCGGCTTGTCGGCGAGCTGTTGTCCTGGGGCGCACTCGAACGGCACCGGAACGGCCGCTACGAGATCGGTCTGCACTTGTGGGCGGTCGCGGCAATGGCCCCACGTTGGCTGGAGCTGAGAGACGTGGCGATGCCCTTCCTCCTCGGCCTGTACCGGAAGACCGGGCGGCAGCAGGTTCGGCTGGCGGTGCTGGACGGCATGGAGACAGTGCTCGTGGAGCGGATCGGCGCCCCGGACACCGGCGGAGCAGGCGAACCGGTCGGCGGCCGGCGCCCGGCGCACACCACCGGTGACGGCCTGGTGCTCCTCGCGTACGCGGGGTCCACCGTCCGAGAGCGCTATCTGGTCCACCACGCCCTGGCGACCGGCCTGCGTCACGTGCTCGCCGAGGTGGAGGGGGCGGGCTTCGCGGTGAACGGCCGGTGGCCCGGCCCCGGGGGCACGGTGTCGGCCGCGGCCCCCGTGCGGGACGCGACGGGCGGGGTCGTCGCCGCCGTGTCCGTCGTCCCGGGGACCTCTGGTGCCGGGGAGTGCGCGCTCGCGCCCGTGGTCATGGCCACCGGCCGGACCATCTCCCGCGCGTTGTCCCGTCGGCAGAACGGCGCGTGAGCCGACGCCTCCAAGGGGTGCCGCACGCGGAGTGGGCATGGACGGGCTCGTGAGAAGGGCTCCCGCGGCGGACCGCAGGAGCCCTCCCCAGGGGCCCTACGAGGATCCGCTCAGAACGGACAGGTGTCCTGCCAGCGCGTGACCAGGGAGGGGTTGTTCTTGTCCGCTTCCCGCGCGGCACCGCACAGGAACGGGCTGAAGCGGGTGTCGCCGTACAGCCAGCGGCTGAAGAACGACACGATCCACTTGCCCTGCTTGGCCTTGTTGCCGTAGCCGGTCATCGGGCAGAGATGGTCGCCGGGAACCTCGACGAAGAGCTTCTCGGCCCGGGTCATGGAGTTGTACCAGGGCAGAGCGTAGGTGTTGGCGTGGGCGACGGGGTCGCTCTGACAGGTCATGAAGAAGGTCGGGTCGGTGACTCCGGAGAAGTTCTGGCTGGGGTTGTACGGGGCCAGGGGCACGCCCGCCTTGAAGCGGGAGTCGTCCCGGAGCGCCACCATCACACCGCCGCCGCCCATCGAGTGACCGGCCGCGCCGAGCGTGCCATTGACCTTCCCGTAGATCGGGTTGCCGACGGCGGAGCCGAGCGAGAGCAGCTGGGTGCCGGCGGCGCTGATCTGACGACCGCGCGACGCGGGATCGTCGCCCAGCGTAAGGGTGCCGACGTTGATGACGACGAAGCCCCAGGAAGCGAGGCGGGGCGCGAGCCACTGTAGGTTCTGCTGGGTGCCTTGATAGCCCGGCATCAGCACGACGCCCGGGTACGAGCCGCCGGCCGTCGGGTACGTGATCGTGCCGGACCCGTACCCGTTCGGATTGGGAACGGTGTAAGCGGCGGTGGCCAGCGGCCCGTTCGTGGCCTCGAGCGAAGCGGTCGTCGGATCCGGGACCGCCGCGGGGACGGAAGCGTTCTCGGTGGGCGAGCCGACCGCGGGCATGCTCCGGGACGGCCGCTCGGCGGCCGCGGAGGGTGTGACGGAGACGGTCAACAGCGCCGAGGTGAGGGTGGTCGCCAGCACGATCAGCACGGCCACGAGGCGGGATCGGGACCGTAACGGGGAAGTCGATCTGGAGCGACGGCGGGTTGGACGCATCGATGTACCTCCAGGATGCGGCGCGGGTGCGCGCTGCGGAAGCGCAGCGCGACCGCACCGTAAAGTGCGCCAGAGACACCCGGAAGCCGGTTTTCTGCCCAGCGGAAGGAAAAACCGCGGGCGGGGTTCTTCGGCGGCCCACGGCAGGTCGCCCTGGAGGTGACCGGGGCGAGACCCGCGGACCGGCGCGTATCACCTCCCGCGGGCCGATGCGGATGTGTGGTCCGAAGGCCTACGGCAGGGCCGCTCGGTGGCCTCGCCCACGACGGCGACCAGCGGACGGGACGCGGTCAGGCTCACTCAGCCCTCGCCGGGCCGCACGACGACGGCGTTGGTCTCGACACGTCCGCTGTGTTCGAAACGGAGGGTGAAGGGCACCAGGTCTCCGGCCCGCCAGCGGGCCGTGGCCGGGACGGTCACATCGCTGGTGAACGGTGACATGTCGAGCGAGCCGCCCGCCGGAACCGGCAGGGACTCCGCGGCCTGCGGGTAGGCCGATCCCCGCCCGGTCATCCGGTGGCGGCTGAGCGAGACCTCCCCGGTGACCGCGGAGGACGTCACCTCGACCAACCGGTCCCGCACACCGCCGGTGTTGGTGATCCGGAAGAACGCGGCGGTCCGCGGCACTCCCGGGGCGGGGAGGAAGAGCCGTGCGCCGGTGACGTCGATACGCGGAGGACTGCCCGCGTTGCCCGCGGCGGTCCACACGGCGAGGCCACCCAGCGCCAGGACACAGGCGCAGGCCGGAGCGACCGCGGCCCGCAGGGAGTCCGTGAGGCGACGGTGGCTGGGCGTCCAGGAGGGGTTCGTCATCGGGCTGGTCTCCACCTCGGTGTCGGGCCGCGGTCGCGGGCAGGCGGTCCACAAGCGGCGAACAGGGGCATCACAGTGGCGTCCGGGCGGCGGGCCGGGAAGGGCGTCCGCCGGTCGGTCCGCCGGTCGGTGACGGCTGCCGGCGTCTGCCCGTCGGTGACGGCTGCCAGACACGCAGCCGCAGGCTGTTGCCGACCACGAGCAGCGAGCTGACCGACATCGCGGCCGCGGCCAACATGGGGTTGAGCAGTCCGACCATGGCCAGCGGCACCGTCACGACGTTGTAGCCGAACGCCCAGAGCAGGTTGGCCCGGATCGTGCCCAGCGCACTGCGGGCGAGGCCGACCGCGTCCGCCAGGGTCTCGATGTCACCGCGTACCAGGGTCACGTCGGCCGCCCCGATCGCCACGTCCGTGCCCGTGCCCATGGCGATGCCGAGGTCGGCGCCGGCCAGGGCGGCCGCGTCGTTGACACCGTCGCCGACGACGGCGACCCGGCAGCCCTGCTCCCGCAGCTCGCGGACGAGAGCGGCCTTGTCCTCCGGGGTACAGCGGGCGTGCACCTCCTCGATGCGGAGGTCGGCTGCGACGGCGTGGGCGGGTGCCTCCCGGTCGCCGGTGGCGAGCACCGGTCGCACCCCCAGGCGGCGGAGCCGGTCCACGGCCCGGTAACTTCCCGGTCGCAGGACGTCCCCGAGCTCGATCAGTGCCTCGGGCTCGCCGTCGACGCGGACCACGACCGGGGTGCGGGCGGCGGTCCCGCCGGCCGGCAGCGCCTGGGCCAGGGTGGGCGGCACCACGTCGTCCGGGGCCAGGACCTCGACCAGCCGTCCCGCCACCCGCCCGCGGACGCCCCTCCCCGGCAGCGCGAGGAAGTCGGCCACGGCCGGAAGCGGCTCCCCGGGAACGGTTCGCCGGGCATACGCGGTGATGGCACGCCCCAGCGGATGTTCCGATCCCTGTTCGACCGCGCCCGCCAGCCGGACCACTCGCTCCTCGCCGAGTCCGCCCGGCACGGCCGTGACCCGGGCGACGCTCATATGCCCGGAGGTGAGAGTGCCGGTCTTGTCGAGCACCACGGCATCGAGGTGCCGCAGTCCCTCCAGCGCCCGTGCCCCGCTGACCAGGACGCCGAGTTGGGCGCCCCGGCCGGTCGCCGCCATCAGCGCGGTGGGGGTCGCCAGGCCCAGCGCACAGGGGCACGCCACGACCAGGACGGCCACGGACGCGGTGATCGCCGCCTGCGGCTCGGCGCCGGCCCCGAGCCAGAATCCGAGCACCGTGACGGCCAGGGCGAGCACGACGGGGACGAAGACCCCCGCGACCTTGTCGGCGAGCCGCTGCGCCCGTGCCTTGCCCGCCTGGGCCTCGGTCACCAGCCGGGTGATACGGGACAGTTGCGTGTCGGCTCCCACCGCGGTGGCCCGTACGAGAATCAGCCCTCCGGCGTTGACGGCACCGCCGATCACCGGCGCGCCGGGGCCGACCTCCACCGGCTCGCTCTCCCCGGTCACCAGGGAGAGATCGAGGGCCGAGCCGCCCTCCACGACCGTGCCGTCGGTGGCGAGGCGCTCCCCGGGCCGGACGACGAAGACCTGACCGACCCGCAGTTGTCCGATCGGGATCAGGCGCTCGCCGTCGCCGTCGCGTACCGAGACCTCCTTGGCGGCCAGCCGGGCCAGTGAGCGCAGTGCCGCGCCGGTTCCCCGCCGGGCCCGTGCCTCCAGGTAGCGGCCCGCCAGGACGAACAGCGGTACGCCGACGGCGGCCTCCAGATAGATGTGGGCGACGCCGTCCGAGGCGGTGGGCACCAGGCTGAACGGCATCCGCATGCCGGGGGCGCCGGCGCCGCCGAGGAACAGCGCGTAGGAGGACCAGGCGAAGGAAGCCGCGACTCCCAGCGACACCAGGGTGTCCATGGTCGCCGCCGAGTGTCGCAGTCCGCGCGCCGCCCGCAGGTGGAAGGGCCAGGCTCCCCAGACGACGACGGGCGCGGCGAGTACGAAGCACAGCCACTGCCAGTTGCGGAACTGCGTACCGGGAACCATCGACAGGACCAGCACCGGCACCGCGAGCAGGGCCGTGACCACCAGCCGGTCGCGCTCCTGCCGGGCGTCCTCCGCTTCGTCCCCTCCATCCCCGTCCTCGCGCCGTCGCTTCCTGGGCGGCTCGGGGAGCACGGCGGAATAGCCGGCCTGCTCGACGGCCGCGACCAGCTGGTCCGGGCCGACGCCGGGCGGGTGGTTCACCCGGGCCCGGCCGGTGGCGAGGTTCACCGTCGCCGTGACCCCGTCCAGCCTGGCCAGCTTCTTCTCGACGCGCCGCACACAGGCCGCACAGGTCATTCCGCCGACGGAGAGGTCGGTCACGACCGTCCGGGAAGTCGATTCGGCGGCCATCAGCGCCCGCTTCCGTGGTCCGTGCCCATGCCGTCCATCTCCATGCCGCCGCCGTCGTGACCGCCGCCTGAGCCGTCCTGTGTCGTGCCGGTGCGGTGCATGCCGGGGGCGACGGGCCCGACGCTCGTGCCGACGGCGTAGGAAGCGGCGAACACCACCACGAGCAGCAGGAGGAAGCCGCACAGCGCCGGCGGGGGCAATGCTCCGGACAGCGACGCGGCCGCCCGGCGGCGGGCGGGTCGGTGATTCTGCTCCATGTGAGGAAACTCCGATCGCTTCGTACGGCCTCAGCCAGTCCAGCCGCACCGGTAGAGGAGTCGGAACGGCCGACACCCGAGTTCCGATGCCTCGTGGTGACGCGTGCCACAGCGGGGCACGGGCTCAGCCCTGTTCGTAATGGCTCGGTCTGCCGTGCCGGTGGACGAGACGGCCGAGCTGCCGCGCGCGGGTGCGGGGCAGGAGGGTCCAGGTGCCGTCGGCGCGGCGCAGGGCGGCGGAGTGCCAGGGGGTGGTCCAGACGTCGGGAGCGTCGAGGAGGCGGATGCCGAACTTCGGGGCGCCGATGGGCTGGGGGTGAATGGACAACCGGACGGCGCGAGGGTGGTGCTCGGCGATCAGATCTCCCCAGGCGCGACTGCGCTGAATGACGCCGTACGCGCGTTGGCGGCACTCGCGCTGGAGGGCGGAGCGGGTGCCGGTGAAGTCGGCGGTGTCGTCGACGAGGAATCGGGTGATGCCCCGGTACAGGGCCAGGGTGTGGCCCTCGGAGCGGACCTCCGCCCGCAGCGCCTCCAGGGTGGGGGCGTAACCCTGGTGCACCCGGGCGCGCTTGGCGCCGTGGGGCAGGTCACCCAGCACATCGCGCAGGTCGAAGACGGAGAGGCGGTGCAGGCCCGCCTCCTGTATGAGGTGTCCGAGTGCGTCCGCGTAGGCGTCGATGTGGTCGTCCGGGACGCGGATCAGGTCGCCGAAGACATGGCCGTCGGAGCAGATGATCACGCGGGCGCCCGGCGGGTGGATCCGCTCGATCTCCTCGCACAGGGTGTTCAGGAAGTCGAGGGAGAGGCGTTCGCCCTGGTCGGGGAGGTGGCCGAGCACCTTGGCGGGGTTGGGGGACTTGCAGGGGAAGCCGGGCAGGGTGAAGACCACGGGTTCTCCGGCGCGTACGAAGCCGGCGATCTGGCGCAGTTGGTGCGGGAAGGCCACCGCTCCCCCGGGCGAAGGCCCGGTCGTGCGGTGGTGCGGCAGGAGCAGGTTGAGGATGGCGGCGCTGATGCCGCTCGTGGAGCGGTGGGTCATATGCGCCGGTCGTAGCCGACGGGCAGGTGGTTGGTGCCCCGTCCGAGGACCGCCGGGATCCACGCGATGTCCGCGTCGTCGATGGCCAGGCGCAGTCCGGGCAGGCGGCCCAGGAGGGTGTCCAGGGCGATCTGGAGCTCGGCGCGGGCGAGGGCGGCTCCGGGACAGAAGTGGATGCCGTGGCCGAAGGCCAGATGGGGGTTGGGCGAGCGGTCGAGGGCGAGTGCGTCGGGGTCGGGGAAGCGGCGCGGGTCGCGGTTGGCGGCGCACAGCGAGATGATCACCGAGTCGCCGGCCGGGATCCTCGTACCGTGCAGGTCGCCGTCCTGGTCGAGGAAGCGCCATGTGGTCAGCTCGAAGGCGCTGTCGTGGCGGAGGAGTTCGTCGACCGCGCGGGGCGTCAGGTCCGGGTCGTCGCGCAGCCGGGCGAGCTCGGCGGGGTGGCGGAAGAGGGCGATCAGGGAGGTGGTGATCTGATTGGTGACCGGCTCCTGGCCGGCCACCAGGAGCTGGAAGATCATCGAGTCCAGCTCCTCCTGCGACAGCTCTCGGCGGTCGCGGGCCTCGACGAGGCTGCTGAGCAGGTCGTCCTCCCGGTGTTCGCGCTTGTGGGCGACGACGTCCGCGATGTAGCCCTGTAGTCCGTGCAGACGGGCCTCGTACAGCGGGCGTCCGGGGTCGGTGGGGCCCACCGGCTGGACGACCTTGCCCCAGTCGCGGTCGAAGCGGGCGGTCAACTCGGATGGCAGGCCGATGACTTCGGCGAGGACCCGGAACGGAAAGGGGGCGGCGAAGCCGGTGACGAGGTCCGTGGGACCGGTGTCCGGGAGGGCGTCGACGAGGGCGCCGGCCAGTTCCTGGAACCGGGGCCTCAGCCGCTCGATACGGCGCGGGGTGAAGGCGTCGGTGACGAAGCGCCGCATGCGGGTGTGGTGGGGCGGGTCCTGGTGCAGGAGGTGCACCTGGAGCTGGGAGTGGAGCGGCTCGGGCATGATCGAGGCACGGGCGCGCCAGTGGTCGTTGCCGCGGTCGTGGTTCTTGCCCAGGCGGTCGTCGTTCAGCGCGGCGTGGGCGGCCTGGTAACCGGTGACGAGCCAGGCGTGGACACCGCTGGGGAACAGGACGCGATGGACGGGGCCGCTCGCACGCATCCGCTCGTACAGCGGATAGGGATTGGCCTTGTACGGGCAGCCCATGAGCGGGACCGGGTCGGGCAGGGGTTCGTCGTGTGGGCCGTGCGCGTCCATGGCGGGCAGGGGCTCCTGGAGGGTCATGCGGGGGCGCTCCTCAGAGGGCGAGGTCGGGCTGGTGGTGGTCGAGCCAGAGGGCGAGGTCGACGACGCGTTCGAGGCGGAGCCGGTGGCCCCATCGGAGTTGATCGGGCGCGGTGTCGAGGCAGGGCTTGATGCGGGTCTCGTCGGCGAGGGAGCGGACCCGGTCGTCGGCGAGCGCGTCGCGGGCCATGTCCTGGAGGCCGCGGTTGTAGTCGGGGTGGTGGGTGGCCGGGTAGTGGTTCTTGGGCCGGTGCAGCACCGACTCGGGGGCCAGGCCGGTGCCGGCCGCGCGCAGCAGGCTCTTCTCCCGGCCGTCGAAGCTCTTCAGCGCCCATGGGGAGGTGAAGGCGTACTCGACGAGCCGGTGGTCGCAGTAGGGGACGCGCACTTCCAGGCCCTGTGCCATGCTCAGCCGGTCCTTGCGGTGCAGGAGCTGGCGCAGCCAGCGGGTGAGCGACAGGTACTGCATCTCGCGTTGCCGGTGCTCGGTCTCCGACTCGTCTTCGGTGTGCGGTACGGCGGCCAGGGCGCCGCGGTAGGTGTCGTCGCGGAACTCGCCGATGCGCAGGTCGAGTTCGGGGTTGAGCGGCATGGCGGCCTCGTCGCCGGTCACCAGCAGCCAGGGGAAGGTGGGCGCGGCGAGCGCCTTGGGGTCGTGGAACCAGGGGTAGCCGCCGAAGACCTCGTCGGCGGCCTCACCGGACACGGCGACGGTGGAGTGTTCCCGGATCTCCCCGAGGAGGAGGTAGAGGGAGGTGTCCATGTCGCCGACGCCGATCGGCGAGTCGCGGGCCACGACCACGGCCTTGCGGTGCTCGGGGTCGAGCAGGGCACGCGGGTCCAGTACGACCGTGCTGTGATCGGTGCCGATGAACGCGCCCGCTTCCGTGGCGTACGGGGTGTCGTGGCCGGTGCGCAGGACGTCGCCGGTGAAGCTCTCGGCCTGGTCGCTGTAGTCGACGGCGTAGGAGCGGATGCGGGCGTCGGGGCCCTCGCGCAGGCGCAGTTCGTCGGCGAGCAGGGCGGTCAGGACGGTGGAGTCGAGGCCGCCGGACATCAGGGAGCAGAGGGGGACGTCGGCCTCCAGCTGGGCGCGGGCGGCGGTGCTCACCAGGTCGTGCACGCGGGCGACGGTCGCGTCCCGGTCGTCCGGGTGGGCGCCGGCCTCCAGCCGCCAGTAGCGGCGTTCGCGGATGCCGTGCCGGTCCAGGAGGAGCAGGCCGCCGGGCTCGACCTCCCGCACGCCCGACCACACCGTCGGACCGGTGTTGAACAGCAGGCTGTACGCCTCGCGCAGCCCGTCCGCGTCCACCCGCGGCCGTATCTCGGGGTGGGCGAAGAGCGCCTTGGGTTCGGAGGCGAAGGCCAGTCCGCCGTCGACGGCCGCCCAGAACAGGGGCTTGACGCCCAGCCGGTCGCGGACCAGGAGCAGCCGCCGCCTCCGCTCGTCCCACACCGCGAACGCGAACATGCCGTCCAGGTGGTCGGCCACCGCCTCGCCCCACTCGGCGTAGGCGCGCAACACCACCTCGGTGTCACTGTGGGTGCGGAACTCGTGGCCCAGGTTCCTCAGTCGGGCGCGGAGCTCATGGTGGTTGTAGATCTCACCGCTGTAGGTGAGGACGCTCGTCGGGGCTTCCGGCCGGTCGGTCATCGGCTGTACGCCGCCTTCGATGTCGATGACGGCCAGGCGGCGGTGGCCGATCGCGGCGTGCTCGCCGAGCCAGACTCCGCCCGCGTCGGGCCCGCGCGGGGTGAGCGTGGCGGTCATGGCTTCGATGACCGGGGCCTGGGTGCGGGCGTCCTGGTGGAAGGACACCCAGCCGGTGATTCCGCACATGGGTACGACTCCTCGGTGAGGGCTGGGGATCGATGGCTCAGCGGGGTGCGGCGGGTGCCGCGTCGGTGGCGCTCCCGGGGAGGTTCGCCGGGCCCCGGGCGGGCAGGGCGAGCAGTGGCACGGCGAGGCAGGCGGCGGTGGCGGCCAGCGCCAGGCCGGTCCGTGCGCCGCCGTCCGGGCCCGTCAGCCTCCAGGCCGCCGTGGCCAGAGCCGGGCCGAGGGTGAAGCCGAGGCTGCGGGCGAGCTGAACCGTGGAGCCGACCGTGGCGGCGCGACCCGGTGGAGCGGCGCCCATGACCAGGGCCTGGGTGGGTCCTCCGGTCAGCCCCATGCCGATTCCGGCCAGGACCAGCCGCCAGGCCACCTCGGGCGGGGACCAGCCGTCGCCCGGCAGGACGAGCAGCAGCAGTCCGGTGGCGGTGAGGGCGGCACCGGTGACCGCGACGGGCCTGGCACCGTAGCGGTCGGCGAGCCGTCCGCCGAGGGGGCCCGCCAGCCCCATGCCGAGGGGGAAGGCGAGCACGGTCAGGCCCGTGGTGGTCGCGCTGACGTCCTCGTCGCGCTGGAGGCGCAGGGCGACCACGTAGTGCATGGCGGCGAAGCCCACCGCCAGCGCCAGCACCGCGCCGTGCACCCGCAGCAGCCCCGCGGCCCGCAGCAGCCCGGTCACCGGACGGCCGCCCGGGCCCCGCAGCCACCACCACAGCGGCGGTACGGCGACGAGGACGAGGGCGAGCCAGGCGGGCGCGTCGGAGCCCAGGGTCAGGGACAGCAGCAGGATCGTTACTCCAGTGGCCACCAGGGCCGTATCGACAAGGGAGCGCCGGTCAGGGCCGCGCAGGCGCCCGCCCCGGGGCATCGCCCGCCACACCACCGCCAGCGCCACCAGGCAGAGCGGGATCTTGACCAGGAAGATCCAGCGCCAGCACAGATGGTCCAGGAGCAGCCCTCCGACCGCCGGTCCGACGACGGCGCCCAGGGGGCCGAGGGTCGCCGGCACGCTCATCGCGCGCCCGCGCAGCTCCGGCCGCACGGAGCGGACCGCAAGCACCGGCATCAGCACGAACAGCACGGCGCCGCACGCGCCCTGTCCGATCCGGGCGGCGATCAGCCAGAACGCCCAGGGGGACGCGGCGGCGAGCGCGCCGCACAGTCCGAAGCCGGCGGTCGCGGCCAGCAGCGCGGGGCGGACACTCATGTCGTCGAGCCAGTGGCTGACGGGCAACAGCAGGGCGACGACGGGGAGTTGATAGCCCAGGACCGCCCACTGCGCCGTCGCGGCCGACACCCCCAGGCCCTCGGAGATGTCCGCGAGCGCCACGTTCACGATGTTCATGTCGAGCATCGCCACGAACGACAGGACGCCCGCCACGGACACCAGGAGCCAGCGGTCGTGGACTTCGGGTACGTCCCCGCGCCGCTTCGGCACGTCCCCGGGCCGTTCCGGCACGTCCCCGCGCCGCTCCGCACCGGAAGCGTCGTCCGTCATGCGCCCTCCCGGTGGTCGAAGGCGATCAGCGGGTCCCCGGTCAGCGGGTGCTCGACCACGGCCGCGCGCACGCCGAACACCTCGGCCAGCAGGGCCGGTCGCAGCACGTCGCGGGGTGCGCCGGAGGCGACCACGCGGCCCTCGTGCAGGACGTGGAGCCGGTCGCACACCGAAGCGGCGGCATTGAGGTCGTGCAGCGAGACCAGGGTCGTACGACGGTGGCCGCGCAGCAGGGCGAGCAGTTCGACCTGGTGGCGGATGTCGAGGTGGTTCGTCGGTTCGTCCAGGACCAGGACGTCCGTCGCCTGGGCGAACGCGCGGGCCAGCAGCACGCGTTGACGTTCGCCGCCGGACAGCTCGGTGAAGCGGCGGGCGGAGTGGTCCGCCATGCCGACATCGGCGAGGGCACGGGCGACCATGTCCCGGTCGGCGGCGTCCTCCCCGGCGAACGCCCGCTGGTAGGGGGTGCGCCCCATGGCGACGACCTCACGCACCGTCAGCTCGAAGTCCTCACCGCGCTCCTGCGGAAGGGCGGCGATGTGCCGGGCCGAGCGGGCGGGGCTCAGCTCGCGGATGTCGGTGCCCTGGAGCAGAACGCGCCCGGCGACGGGCTTCAGGTGCCGGTACACGGTCCGCAGCAGCGTGGACTTGCCGCTGCCGTTGGGCCCGACCAGGCCGGTGATCTCGCCCGCGGCCGCGATGAGGTGGGCGCCGGCCACCACCGTGCGTCCGGCGTACGCGACATTCAGGTCCTCGATGTCGATCCGCAACCGACGCTCCCCCGGTCCGTCCTCGGCTCCCACTTCCTCGGGCAGGACCGCGTCTCCCGCCCTCCGTCCGGTCCTCAACTCCCGCTCCCCAACCGCCGGTCCAGCAGATACAGCAGCGCCGGAGCGCCGATCAGCGAGGTGACGACCCCGACCGGCAGTTCCTGCGCCTCCATGGCCGTGCGGCACACCAGGTCGACCACCACCAGCAGCAGCGCGCCGAAGAGCGCCGACACGGGCAGCAGGCGACGGTGGTCACCGCCGACGACCAGACGGCAGACGTGGGGGACCATGAGCGCGACGAAGGCGATGGCCCCGGAGACCGCGACGAGGACGCCGGTGAGCAGGCTGGTGACCGCGAACAGCTCACGGCGCAGCCGTACGACGTCGATGCCGAGCCCGGCGGCCGTCTCATCACCCATCAGCAGCGCGTTGAGCCCCCGGGCCCGGGCCTGGAGCAGCAGCAGGACCGCCGGAACGGCCACCGCCGGGGCGGCCAGCAGGGGCCAGCTCGCGCCGCCCAGGCTGCCCATGAGCCAGAACAGCACACTGTGCGTCTGCTGCTCGTCCCCGGCCTGGAGGACGAGGTAGCTGGTGAAGCCGGACAGGAACTGCCCGATGGCCACCCCGGCGAGCACCAGTCTGAGCGGCGCGAATCCCCCGCCGCGCCGGGCCACCGCCCAGACGAGGGCGAAGGTGGCCACGGCTCCCGCGAACGCGGCGGCGGACAGGCCGAGACCCAGAGCGCCCCCGGTGCCGAGGCCCAGGACGATGGCGGCGACGGCGCCGAGTGAGGCGCCGTTGGAGACGCCCAGGAAGTACGGGTCGGCCAGCGGGTTGCGGACGAGAGCCTGCATCGCCGTACCGACCAGTCCGAGCCCGGCACCCACCAGCGCGGCCAACAGGGCGCGAGGAAGGCGCAGTTGCCAGACGATCAGGTCATTCGTGCCGGGCCTGGGGTCATGGCCGGTCAGCCTGCGCCAGACCACGCTCCACACCTCGCCCGGCGGGATCGACGTGGAGCCCCAGGCGACCGCCGCTGTGAGGGCCGCGAGCAGCGCGACCGCGAGGAGCAGCGCCAGCGGCCCGGCGGGCACGGAACGCCGCGTGCGCGCGGGGGCGCCGGTGGCGCCGTCGTCGGTGTCCTTTCCGCTCACCGTGACGTCGAGCACGGTCAGCCGACCTTGCCCGGGTAGAGGGTCTTGGCGATCTGCTGGACGGTGTCGGCGTTCTCGACGCCGGCGATGGTGGTCTGCTCGGAGCCGATGCGCAGGAAGTGGCCTTCCTTGACGGCCTTCAGGCCCTTGGTGGCGGAGTTCGACTCGAGCCACTTCCGCGCCTCGTCGAACGCCTTCTCGTTCGCCGCCTCGCTGCCCCGGTTACGGACGCCCAGCTGGATCCAGTCCGGGTTCCTGGAAATGACATCCTCCCAGCCGACCTGCTTGTAGTCGCCGTCGCAGTCGGCGAAGACATTGCGGGCACCGGCCAGAGTGATCACGGCGTTGGCGACCTGCCTCCCGCATACGGCGGTGGGCTGCTTGGTCCCGGCGTCGTAGTCGAAGAAGAAGTACGTCGGCCGCTCGTCCTCCGCCGTCCCGCCGACCGCCTTCTGGACGGCGCCCACCTTCTCCTTCATGCCGTCGACGAGTTCCTTCGCCTTCGTGCTCGTGCCGGTGACCGCGCCGAGGGAGGTGATGTCGGCCTCCACCGCGGACAACTCGGTCAGTGCGCGCTTGTTCCGCGCTGCACAGGCGGTGGACTTGAGGTAGATGTGCTTGATCCCGGCCGCCTTGTACTCCTCCTCCGTCGGAGCGTCGCCCATGCCGCCGCCCATGTTCATCGAGGCGAAGGTGTCGATGTACACATCCGCACCGGAGCCGAGGAGCTTCTCCTTCGGGATCACGGATTGGGCGAGCACCTTCACCTTCCGCGCCCGCGCGTCGAGTTCACCGGGCAGCGTGCCCTTGCCGGGCGGGAAGCCGGTGCCGAGCACCTTGTCACCGGCGCCCAGGCGGAGCAGCAGTTCCAGACTGGAGGCGTTACTGGTGACGATCCTCTCGGGTGCCTTCGAGAACGTGGTCTCGGCGCCCGCGCAGTCGGTGACGGTGACCGGGTAGCCGCCGGTGGCGGGCTTCCCGGCGCCCGCCGTGTCGCCGTCCCCACTGCCGCCTCCGTCGCCACAGCCCGCCACGAGGAGGCCGCCCAGCACGACAGCCGTCGCACCCCACCACACACGAGAACGCATCGAAACTCCTGGATCCACTTGCCACAGGGGGAGGGAACGTCACCCCGGTCCAGTAGTCGTGGCGAATAGGGCATCGGTTCCCGCCCGTTGGGAGGCATGCGCATGCCTCCCCGAGGCGGAACAGCCAGTTGAGAGCTTGATCAATACGTTCCGGCTGCGCGAGAGCGCCGGAGGTGAGCGGCCGGTACGGCGGGTGGGCGGTACGGCGGGTGGCCGACCGAATCGGGCGGTCGGCCACGCGGACGGCGTGTTCAGCCCTCCGAGGGAGTGCCCCAGCCCGGTACCGGGTCACCGACATCGTGCACGGCGAAGAAATCCGCGACTTCGGCGGCTTCTTCCGCGTCCGGCTGATCGTTGGTGCACTCGGGGCCGGCCCAGGCTCCGGACATCACCTTGGAGCAGACACTGCCCGGTCCGAGGTCGCTGAGCGACAGAATGTGCCCCAGTTCATGCACGGCGATACGGGACGGCTTGTACTTCTGGGCATCCCCGGTTTCGAGGTAGACCCAGCCCCTGCCCAAACCATTGACAAATGCGTGGGAACCGGTTCCGTTCGCGGTCGTGTATTCCTTGACCCGTAAAGCCGCCGGGGTGTCCTGCTCGACGAACCTGATTCCCGGAACGGCCTTGTTCCATATGCCCATCGCATCCCGGACCGAATCCGCATAGGATCCGGCCAGCAGGAGGTCGATCGGAATGACTTCCGGCTCGGACTCCACCGCATTCGCCGGAGCACCGGCACCCACCACGACGGCACCGGCGCATACCACGGCCGCCATCAGATTCATCGCTCGTCTCTGCACTGCTACGATCTCCATCACGCCTATGGGCTTCCGTTGACGTCGCGCACGGAAAACAGGAAGCAACCCGCTGGATTTTCACGGCCGTTCCCGTGCGCGCACCAGCAGGAATCTACTGGAGAGGTTCCGCGGCAGCTACCACGAAAAAATATCCGCAATCCGAAAAATACTTATAAGAGATGGTGAGCCGGACCCGTTTCCGGGTCCGGCACCCGAACCTCCCGCGACCCCCGTACGGCTCCGTAGCCTGGCGGCACGCCCTGCCCGGCAGCCGGCCGGTGGTCAGCTGCCGGTGGACCGGACGGTGCTCATGATCTTCTTGATCTGGGCGTCCGTCAGCGCCTTCGGAACGCCCTGGTCCGCGTAGATCACCCAGCCGTGCATCGTCCCGTCGGGGAGTTTCTGCGCGATGCTGTGCACGACGGCCTTCGGCGGAACGCAGGCGCTGGGGCGGTTGGTGACGGTGACCTGGGCGGTCGCGGTGTAGCCGTCAATACCCCCCTGCTTCCACGGCTTGGCCTCGCTGACCTTGATCTTGGGCTTGTGGTCCGCGCCGCCGTACGCGGCGAAGCCCCAGTTGCCCGCCCAGTTGCGGGCGTTCTCCTGGAGCGAGCCGTCCTTGCCGCCGCCCGTGGTGCCGACGGTGGCGAGCTGCCCCTTGCCCGCCTCGCCGACGGCCTTGGGGTTGGGGCTCGACGCGCAGCCACCCTCACGGTAGTTGCCGGCCGCGGTCATGACGACGATCGGCTGGCCGTTCTCGTCCGTGTAGGAGAGGGCCGTCTCCTCGTCGAGAGTCTTCCACTTCTCGGACTTGGCGGGCACGTCGTAACGGAAGTGGTGCTTCTGCGAGGTCTGCGTCTGCCACCCCGTGAACACCGGCTGATCGCCCGAGGGGCTCGCCGGGGCGGAGGACTGGGACGACCCCGCGGAAGGCGCCTTCGACTCCGCGGCGCCGGTGTCCTTGTCCGTGGCACTGCCGGTGTCCTCGTTGCAGCCGCTCAACGCGACGGCCATGCCGATACCGACGGCCGCGATCAGGGTCTTCTTCATCCGCCGGGACGGTATCGAGGTGGACCGTGGGTGCTGAACAGGGTTCTTGAAGATCTTTGACTGAGACATGATCGGCACTCTAGGCGAGCCGCGTCACCACACATCCCCAGGTGGGCGCCCCACCGCAAGACGGATACGCACTCGTGACACATCACATCGAGCTGATACGCGCGGCCGGGGCCTCATAGGGAACGCCGACCTTGGCGGCCAGGCCGGAGATCATCAGTTCCAGGCCGTACTGGAACTCCGCGTCGTGATCGCTGTCGGCCAGATAGGGCGCGGTCGCGGTCAGAATCGGATCGCCGGAGGCCGCGATGGCTTCGGTCCGCTGCTGGACCTGATCGCTGTCCATGGCGCCCAGATAGATGGCGTAACCCAGTTCGCGCATGATCGAGCCGACCATGAAGGCGGTGTAGCCGCGCAGGACGTGGACCATCTCCTCGGGGGCGAGGCGGAGTTCGTCGAGGCAGGCCAGCGTGGAGCGCATGGCCTCCAGGGCGGCGGGCGACTGCGTGGGCCGGGTCAGCACCAGGGGGAAAGCCTTCGGGTGCTGCTTGGCGGCCGCGCGGAAGGCGGCGGCGTGCGCCCGGATCCGCCTCTGCCATGACCCGCCCTTCTCCTCGGGAAAGGCGATGCCGGCCAGCAGCGCTTCGGCGACGCCGTCGAGAAGAGCCTCCTTGTTCGGTACGTGGTTGTAGAGCGACATGTTCTCGATGTCGAGCTCCGTGGCCAGCTTGCGCAGGGAGAAGGCGTCGGGGCCATCGCGGTCGATCATCGTCACCGCTGCCGCGATCACCTTTTCGCGGGTCAGGCCGACCCGCCTGCCCCGGCCGGTTCCTCGCGCCGTCATGCGTCACCTTCCCTTGACATCACTTACGCCGCAAGTCTAGCGTTCCGGCCCACAAGACTTGCAGTGCAAGTGTCGCCGTGGGCGATCGCACCGGGTTCACGAGCTGACCAGGGAAGAAGGACTCGATCGATGAAACTCGCCTGGCAGGACACCGACGTCCTCGACATGCCCACGCTCGGCACCCCGATCACCACCCTCGGCGGCCTCGCGGACATACCCGGCGGCTACGGCGCACAACTCGTGTGGGCCCGCACCCGGGCGGAGGCGCTGCGCACCGAGTTCGCGGCCACCGGTACCCCGGACACCGTCACCACCTGCGACCTGGTGACCCTCCCCTATCCGACGAGGTTCGGCCTCTTCCGCGCCTCCCGGGCCATCGCCCCGTTCCTCGCCATCACCAACCGCATGCTCGTCATCCGCTGGACCGAGAGCGACGGGCGGCGGCGGGTGCTCCTGTTCGAGCCGAGCGATGTCCAACTCGGCCGCAACACCCCGTACTTCGCCGCGCTGGCCCGTCGCACACCCGGCCCGGTCCGATCCCTGATGGTCACCGAACACGGCACCGTCCTCGGGCATCTGGCCCGGCTCGGCATCGCGCCCGAGGACGTCGACTATCTCCTCTTCGACCATCTGCACACCCAGGATCTGCGCCGGTGGATCGGCACCAGCACACCCCAGCCGGACCTCGGCGACGCTCCGGTCGAGCCCGTGTTCCCCCGCGCCAAAGTGATCGTGCAGCGGCATGAGCTGCTGGCCATGTCCGAGCTCCACCCGCTCCAGCGGCCCTGGTACCAGCCCGAGACCTATCGGGATGTGCGGCCCGAGGCCTTTGCCGCCGTCGACGGCTCGCTGCTCCTCGGCCCCGGTGTCGCGGTCATCTCCACCCCCGGCCACGTACTGGGCAACCAGACGCTCCTGCTGAACACCTCCAGCGGCATCTGGGCGTCGAGTGAGAACGCCATCGCCGCCGAGTGTCTGACCCCCGAGCACTCCCGCATGCCCGGCATCGCCCGCTGGGCCCGCGCCTGGCAGCAGGAGGTCGTCCTCAACGCCAACACCATCGAGACGACCGCCGAGCAGTACAACTCGCTCGTCATCGAGAAGACGCTCGTCGACCGCGCCCAGGCCGACCCCCGCTTCCTTCAGTTCTTCCCCTCCAGCGAGCTGACCGCCGCCTGGACCAACCCCGGCACCGGCCCCACCTTCACCCACAAGGCAGTGACTCACCGTTGACTTCCTCCCTCTCGTAAACGAAACGAGGGGGATTCCTGCGGCTCGCGCCGTAGGGCTTCCTGCTTCGTCACCGACTGCCCCGTCCGGGAGGACTCCCGTTGAGGTCTTACACCGGCTCCACAGGCCGACACCGCCAGTCCGGCGGCCAGAGGGTTCCTCGCCGCGTTCACGTCCCGGTCATGGGTCGTGCCGCAGTCGCACGTCCAGGTGCGGACGCCGAGCGGCATCTTCCCTTGCAGGGTGCCGCACACGGAGCACAGCTTGGAGGAGGGGAACCAGCGGTCGACCGCGATCACTTCGCGGCCGTACCAGGCGGCCTTGTACTCCGGCATGCTCCGGAACTGCGACCATGCCGCGTCGGAGATCGCCCGGGACAACTTGCCGTTGCTGAGCATGTTCCGGACGGCGAGGTCCTCGATCACGAGCGTTTGGTTCTCACGCACGAGTCGAGTGGTCAGCTTGTGCAGATGGTCACGGCGACGGTCGGCGATGCGGGCGTAGACCCTGGCGACGTCCAGCGGCTGATCCATCTTCGCCAGTGTCAGCTTCCCCTCCCGGAACCGGAACGCGCTGGAGGTGTACTCGGCGGACTTGCGAGATCTCTTGCGCGACGTGAACAGCGGGTACTTCGACCGCTGGGCGAAGAACGCGGTGAACGCCGCCCGGAGGTGCCGCAGGGCCTGCTGGAGCGGGACCGACGACACATCGTTGAGGAAGGCCAGTTCCCCGGTCTTCCTCCACGCCGTCAGCATCGCCGACGTCGCGTTGTAGCTGACCCGCTCCTGACGCAACGTCCACGCCTCAGTACGGGCCGCGAGCGCCATGTTGTAGACCTTCCGCACGCAACCGAACGTGCGCGACAGCTCCACCGCCTGCGCGCCGGTCGGATAGAAGCGGTACCGATACGCCCGCTTCACGTGAGTGGCCATGGTTCACAAACCAGCGCATCAGCTCGTGATCGTATGACGGGTTGTCAGTGGCTGGCACCGCATCGCCCCGACGGCGATCCGGCTCTCCCTGCCCTGCTCCGCAGGAGTCCGATCCCTCCCCCGCCTGAAGGCGGGGCCTTCCTCGGAGGTTCCCGATGACCACCGTGATCAGCGACGAAATCCTCGCGTCCCGCCAGAAGCTGGTCCTGGACCACTTCCACGACGAGGTCCGCCAGGAGTGGGACGACGTCCTGGCCACCTTCCCGCATCCGCGCTACGAGCTGATCCCCACCATGACGGTCCACGACGGCGACACGGCCGTGCGCGGCTACTACCACGACAGCCGCCGCGCCTTCCCCGACCAGGACCACGAAATCATCGCCCTGCGCCACAGCGGCGACGCCGTGATCGTCGAATTCTGGCTGCTGGGCACGCACCTCGGCCCGCTGGGCGCGATCCCGCCCACCGGCAGCCGCTTCCGTGTCCGCATGACCGCGTACTTCATCTTCGACGACGACGGGAACGGCGGCGAGGACCTCGTCTGCGAGCGGATCTACTTCGACAGCCTCACGCTGCTGAAACAGCTGCTCGGCGGCCTGAATCTGCGCAACCCGCGCAACTGGCCCCTGGCCTTCCGCTGCCTGCGCGGACTCCTCAGGGAAGCCGGCGGCACCCCGCACCCCGCCCTCGTCAACACGCCGCAGGCGGACCTGTCGTGAAGGTCCACCACCTCAACTGCGGCACCATGCGCCTGCGCGGCGGACCGAAGCTGGTCTGCCATGTCCTCCTCCTCGAGACGGACGCACAGGGGCTCGTGCTCGTCGACTCCGGCTTCGGCCTCATGGACATCGCCACTCAAGGCCGCCGCGTGGGCCCGGCCCGCCACTACCTCAAACCGGCCCTGGACCCCGAAGAAACCGCCGCCCGCCAGGTCGAACGGCTCGGCTTCCAGCGCGACGACGTCCGCCACATCGTCCTCACCCACTTCGACGCCGACCACATCGGCGGCCTCGCCGACTTTCCGCACGCCACCGTCCACGTCACCGCGGCCGAGGCACAGGGCGCGATCCACGCCCCCTCCTGGCGCGAACGCCTCCGCTTCCGCCCGGCCCAGTGGGCGCACGGCCCCAGCGTCGTCGAACACAGCCCGGACGGCGAGGCATGGCGCGGGTTCGCCGCCGCCAAGGAGCTCGACTCCGTCGCGCCCGGCATCGTCCTGGTCGCCCTCCCCGGCCACACCCGCGGCCACGCCTGCGTCGCGGTCGACACCGGCACCGGCACCGGCACCGGCACCGGCTGGATCCTGCACGCCGGGGACGCCTTCTACCACCCCGGCACCCTCGACGGCCGGGCCCCCGTGCCCGCGGCCCTCCGCACCATGGAGGCGGCCGTCGCGTACGACCTGAAACAGGTCCGCGCCAACCACGCCCGCCTCGGCGAGCTGTACCGGCGCGCGGAACCCGACCTGACGATCATCTGCGCCCATGACCCGGCCCTGTACGAAAGGATGCGGGCCGGTTGAGGGAAGGGCCCGGGTGCCGCCGCACCCGGGTGCGGCGGCTACTACCTGGGTTACCAGGGCACCAGCTGGTCCTGGTGGTTGAGGAATTGCAGACCCGGTTCGCCGCTGTGCCGTTCGATCGTGTCCACCACGCCCGGGATGGACTGGTCGATGGTCAGCGGTGCGTCCGGGCCGCCGAGCTCGGTGCGGACGTGGCCGGGGCACATGAGCAACAGCGTGTGCGCGGCTTCGGCGTACCGGGCGGCGTAGCTGCGCATCAGCTGGTTCAGGGCGGACTTGCTGGCGCGGTAGACGTCCTGGCCGCCCTTGGTATTCATGCCGAGGCTGCCCTGGCGTGAGGACATGACGCCGATGGTCCCGGTCGGGGCGACCAGCGAGCGGAGGGACTCGACCACGCGCATCGGGCTGAGCGCGTTCGTGACCATGACCTCGGTGAACATCTCCGTCGGAACGTCGCCGATCGGAATGTTGCCCCTGGTGATGGCGGCGTTGACGAACAGCAGGTCGAGCGTGCGCTGCGCCAGGCGCTCGCGCAGCGCGGCGATCTCCTCCGGCTTCGTCATGTCCATCGACTCGACCGTGACCCGGCCCCCGGACGTCTCGGCCAGGTCGTGGAGGCCGGTGCGCCGCTCGCCCCGGACGGTGCCGATGACGTTCCAGCCGCGGTGCGCGTACTCGGTGGCGAGGCCGAGTCCGAGGGTGCGGGACGCGCCGACGATGAGCGCGGTCCTGGGGGCGTTCACGCCTGGACCGCCGGCTTGAGGACCTCTTCGCACCACTGGCGGAAGGTCGTCGGACTCGCGGTCTCGGGCGTGCGCCGCACGCCCAGGTCGATGCCGTCGTCCTTGGCGCGCATCATGTCGACGTAGCCCTGCACGATGGCGTCGCCGACGCCGCGCCCGGTGAATGCGGCGCGGAGGTCCTCCAGCGACTGCCGCTGGTAGCGGATCGGACGGCCGAGCACCTCGGACATGATGCGCACCATGTCGTTCGCCGAAAGGTCCTCGGGGCCCAGCACCGGGGCCTCGCCCGCCCCTGTCCACGAGCGGTCGAGCAGCAGTCCGGCGGCGGCCGCGGCGATGTCCCCGGTGGTGGCCATCGGTGCCGTGCGGTCGGCGGCGGCGGTGTCGGTGAACACGCCGTCGTCGCGGATCGAGGCCACCTGCCGCAGCAGGTTGTCCATGAAGCTGGGGCAGGCGAGCGCCCGGTAGGCCACGCCCGTGCCCGCGATGAGGTCGTCCATGGCCAGCGACGCCGTCACATGCCCGGCGCGGCCGGCGGCGGGAGTGCCGCGGCCGAGCGCCGAGACGCCGACGACGTGTCCGACCCCGTGGGCCGTGAACGCCTTCGCGGCGGCGCGGGTGAACCCGGAGTAGGCGTCGTCCAGACTCGGCGCCTGCGGGTGCGGCGGGGCCAGCCAGAAGACGGCGTCCGCGCCGGCGAAGGCCCGGTCGACGACCTCGGCGTCGCCGTGCGAGCCGGTGACGACGTCGACGCGGTCGCGGACGGCGTCGGGGAGCTTCCCCGGGTCGCGCACGATGACACGCAGCTCTTCGCCGCGCTCGGGGGCCTCATTGAGCAGAATTCCCAAGACCCGGCCGCCGATCTGGCCGGTGGGAGCGGTAATCACGATCATGTGATGAGTCTCGGGGCGGGCGACCCGTAGCGTCCAATACCTTCTCCGGCGATTGATACCTTAAGGGCATGGATCTCGATCTGCGCAAGCTCCGCTATTTCGCCGCGGTGGCCGAGCACCGCCACTTCGGCCGGGCCGCAGAGCAGCTCTTCATCGCCCAGCCGGTCCTCAGCCGCCAAATCAAGGCGTTCGAGCAGGAGTTGGAGTGCGCCCTGCTCGTACGGACCACCCGCAGCGTGGAGCTGACCCCCGCCGGGAAGCAGCTCCACGAGGAGGCACAGCGGATCCTCGGGGCGGTCGACGCGGCGGTGCGGCGCGTACACGACGCCGAGCGGGGCGCCCAGCGCCTCGTTGTCGCCTTCTCCCCCGGACTGCATGTGTCGGCCGCGATCCGGGCCTTCACCTCGCGCCACCCGGACGTCGAGACCGACGTCGTCCCGGCCCACTGGTGGCAAGCGGACGCGCCGCTCCGGGACGGCCGGGCCCAGGTCGCATACCTGCGACAGCCCTTCGACGACTCGGGGTTGCGCACCATCCCCATCGGCCACGAGCCCAGGGTCGCCTGCATGCCCGCGACGCATCCGCTGGCGCGCCGCGAGAAGCTCATCTGCGCCGACCTCGACGGCGAGAAGATGATCACGGCGACGACGCGGCCGATGTCCTCCATCGAGGAGAAGTTCGAGCTCATCGCCGCCGGGCACGGTATCGCGCTCATCTCCATCAGCGCCGCGCGCTCCTACTCCCGCCCCGGCCTCGTCCACCTCCCCGTCACGGATGCCCCAGGGGCGGAGACCTGTCTGACCGTCGCCGCGGACCGGCGCGAGAACCAACTGCTGCGCGACTTCCTGGAGATCGCCACCGCGACGCTGCGGCGCGCCTGAGCGGCCGGCGGTACGAACCGGACGGAGATCCCCGCCCGCGCTGTTCATCTGGCGCCGCGAAGCGGTCCACGTGCCGTTGTTCCCGGTGAGGACATGCCGGTCGATCAGCCGTGGCTGACCGTGGTCGCCGGTGGTGCCCATGACGGCGCGGATCTGTCGTTGGGTGAACTGATCTCCCGCCGCACCGACGGCGAACCGCACGGCCGCCCGGTCGTGCATCCCCCGCGTGCTGCGCAGCCAGGCCACGAAGGACGCGTCCGTTGACCGGTTCTGGCCGGCTGCGCTGTCGAGCATGCTCACCCACGCGGCGGCGGGCCTGGGCGTTCCTGACGACGTCGGAATGCCGCCGACCGACTACGCCGTTCAGCTAGCCGTCCAGTCGCTGACGGCGCAGCAGGAACCACGCCGCCACCGCGGTCGCCAGGAGTACGCCCGCACCGACGCCGGCCGCGATCCGCAGGCCGTCGACGAACGCGTCCTTCGCCGTGGCCAGCAAGGCCGTGCCCGTCTCGGACGGCAGCGCGGCGGCCGCCTCGACGGCGCCGCCGATCGAGTCGTCCGCCCTCTCGGCCGCCGGGCCCGGCACCCCCACCGGCGGGGTGAAGCCGCGGTAGGCACCGGTCACGATGGAGCCGAGCACGGCGATGCCGAGCGCCGCGCCCAGTTCGTACGCGGTCTCCGATACCGCGGACGCGGCTCCTGCCTGGTTCTTCGGCACGGTGGAGAGGATCACGTCGGCGGTGACGGTGAACGCCAGGCCCGCGCCGACACCGACCACCAGCAGCACCGCTCCGAGGAGGGGGTAACCGGTATCGGTGCGCAGCCAGAGGAGAGCGGCGAGAGCGAGCCCGATCGCCGCCAGGCCGCCTGAGACCACCGCCCGCACGGAGAAGCGGCGGGCGGCGCGTCCCGCCAGCAGCCCTGCCAGCACGGCCCCGGCCGCCGTGGGGAGTTCGGCGAGTCCGGCCTCCAGCGGGTCCCGGCCCTGCACCAGTTGCAGGTACTGGGACAGGAAGAAGACCAGCCCGGAGAGGCCGAGGACGGTGAACAGGTCGGCGAGGACCGCGCCCGAGAACCCCCGGTGCCGGAAGAGTCGCATGTCCAGCAGGGGGGCGGGGAGCGTCAGCTGCCGCCGTACGAACCACCCCAGGGCCAGCACCCCGACCATGCCCGTGGCCGCGATGTCCCCGCGCACTCCGTACACCGCCGCCTCCTTGACCGCGTAGACGACGCCGATCATGCCGACGAGGGAGAGCAGCACGCTGGGCAGGTCCCACGGGCCGGGCGCCGGGTCACGCGACTCGGGGAGCAGCTTCGTCCCGACGATCACGAGGAGCACCATGACGGGGAGGTTGATCAGGAAGACCGAGCCCCACCAGAAGTGTTCGAGCAGAAAGCCGCCGAGGACCGGGCCGACGGCCGTGCCCGCCGAGGCTGTCGCCCCCCAGATGCCGACGGCCAGGCTGCGCTCCCGGGGGTCCTGGAAGAGGTTGCGGATGAGGGCGAGGGTGGAGGGCATGAGGGTCGCGCCGGCGACGCCGAGCAGCGCCCGCGCGCCGATCATCATCTCCGCGCTCTGCGCGTACGCCGTCAGCGCGGACACGGCTCCGAAGGCCACCGAGCCGCCGAGCAGCAGCTTCTTGCGGCCGATGCGGTCGCCGAGGCCGCCCATGGAGACCAGCAGGCCCGCGATGACGAAGGAATATATGTCACCGATCCACAGCAGCTGGGTGCCGGAGGGCCCGAGATCCTCACTCAGGAACGGAGTCGCCAGCCCCAGGACGGTCGCGTCGACGGCGACCAGGAGGACGGCGAGGACGAGCACGGCGAGCGCCAGCCAACGGCCGGGCCGCGCCTCCGCCTCCGCGCTCTCCTCCCTGACCTCGACAGGGCTCCCGCTCATGCGTCCCCGCTCCCCCGCCGCGCGCCGCCGAGCAGCAGCTCCAGCACCATGTACTCCACGTCCTTGGTGGCGAGCCGCCCGTCGTAGACGCCCCACGCGGCCGACGCCATCAGCCCGCACAGGGCCTCCGCCAGCCACACCGGTGTCAGGTCGATACGGAAGTTCCCCTGCTCCTGACCGCGCCGGAAGAGCGCGGTCAGGCGGGCGTCGAGCCGCGCCCAGCCCGCGTTGACCTCCTCGCCCTCGAAGAGCTGGTTCTCGCCATAGAGAAAGGCGAGGAAGCCGGAGACCGGCTGAAGGGCCGCCACGAGCCGGCGCAGCGCCTCGACCGCGTCGCCCTCCTCGATGCGGGCCGTGTCCAGCGCCGCCTCGGAACGCTCGATGCACAGCTCCTCCAGCGCCCTGATGAGCGCGTCGCGCCCGGCGAAGTGTCGGTGGAGCGTGGCGCGGCTGATCCCCGCCGCCTTGGCGATGTCGTCCATCGAGGCGGTGGCCCTGCGGGTGAGCAGGGCGGCGGCTTCGCGCAACACGTCGTCGCGGTCAAGACTCATGCGACAACCATAGCTCGCATGAGACAATCATGTCTCATGCGAGACGTACCGGCCTCACCCGTGGCCGTCTCGCTGGTGTTTGTCGGCATGCTGGCCTCCCGAGCGCTCAGGCTCTCCTCCGCAGTCTCAGGCAGCCGCCGCTCCTCGTGCCCGGACCTCGCCGGTGGCCCGCGCACCGGCTTCAAGCTGCTGCCGCTCAAGCAACTGCGCCCGCTATGGCAGGAGCACCGAGGCGAGACCGTAATCCTGGCGGTCACCGCCGTGGCGATCGTGGCGGTGAGTATGTTCGAGGGCGTACTGATCGGCCTGGTCCTCGCCATCGCCAAAACCGCGTGGGAGACCTCGCACATCCACATGGAGACGACTGACACCCGACACGAGCCGATCCTGACGCCGATGGCGTCGATCCGGTTCGGCTCATTCCCGCCCGATGAGGCGCCGCCCCCGCGAAATACGCTGCGTACCCGCGGGGGCCCGCGTCTGCCCGCGAGAGCGAGACGGGAACCAGGTGGACCTCGGAGGCGGTGACGCAATGCGAGCTCCCTGCTGTGTGCCCGCCGCCCGCTCGCTCCCCAGCAAGTGCTCGCCGCGCTGGGCGGCGCCCAGCTCGCCCTTCACCTCGGCTATACGCTGCCCGGCGTGTGCGCGGCAGCGGGCTCCCGTGCGGGGGTGGGCTGGCTGGAATACACCGCCGCGTCCGGTCATCCCTCCTGGGAGATGCCGGTCGGACACGCGGCAACGGTTGTGACCGCCGCCCGGCTGCTCGGGGTGATGGACGCGGTGCTGAGGCCCTTGCGGACGCTTGCCACCGCCGGGCGGCAGCGGCTCGCCCTCCGGCTGCCCGGACCGATGGCCGCTGTTCGGCGTCTGCCGCTGATTCCGGCGGGTGATCCCGGGCGCACCGCCGTCGCTTTCCGGACGCCACCGCGCCGTGGTGAGCGTGCCCCGCCGTCCCGCCGTGTGAGCCCACGTGTTCCGTTTCCGATCCGGCCGGTGCCGGGCGGCGGTATCTGCCTGGTGTGAACCGGGCGTGGCGGCCGCCGTGTGCCGGCCGCCAGATCCCGGCCGCGTCGGCGCTATCAGCGGATCCGGCGAGGACAGCGCGGACGGCGCAGGCCGCGTGTCCGAAGGACACACCGGCGATGCTGGTCCGGGACCGGTTGGACGTGCTGTTCGAGGCTCTCGGGCTGGAGCTGGACGATGCCGGCCGCCACAGCAGGTGAGCTCCCCGGTCGCGCAGCCGGTGTCACCGCGCGGAACAGCTCACGCATCACCGTCCAGCCCGGATCGGGTCAGTGCCGGGGGCTGAGTTCGGTCGCGGATTCTGGCCGCACGCCGACCGCTGGGGACTTGGCCAACTGTTCGCCTTCGATGTCGACGATGGGCAGGACACGGTCGATCCAGGCAGGCAGGGACCACGCCCGGCGGCCGAGGAGAGCCAGGGCCGCCGGCACGATGGTCATGCGGACGATGAAGGCGTCGAGGGCGACAGCGACCGCGAGACCGAGTCCGAGGGCCGCGATGACGGAGTCGGTGGAGCTCATGAAGCCCGCGAACACGCAGATCATGATGAGGGCCGCGGCTGTGATGACCTTGGCGCTGTGCTCGAAGCCCGTGACGACGGCCTGACGCGGATCGGCGCCGTGGACGTATGCCTCACGGATGCGGGTGACCAGGAAGACCTGGTAGTCCATGGCCAGGCCGAAGACGATGCCGACGGTGAGGATGGGCATCAGGCTCATGATCGGCCCGGGCTGTTCGACGCCGAACAGGTCCTTCAGCCACCCCCACTGGAAGACGGCAACCACGGCGCCGAGCGAGGCCAGGACGGACAGCAGGAAGCCCAGTGCCGCCTTCAACGGCACGAGCAGGGAGCGGAAGACGAGGATCAGGACCAGGAAGGCCAGTCCGACGACGACCAGGAGGTAGGGCATCAGGGCGGCGCTGAACTTGTCGGAGACGTCGATGTTCAGCGCGGCGGTGCCGGTGACCATGCTCCGGGCGCCGATGGAGCGCTCCGTCGTCGCCGCCAGGGAACGGACGTTGGCGACGAGGTCCTTGGTCGCGTCGTCGGACGGCGCGCTGTCGGGGATGACGGTGATGATGGCCGTGTCACCGGAGGTGTTGAACACGGCGGGGGTCGCCACGGCCACGTCGTCCAGTTCGCGGATCTTCGAGCCCATGGTGGCGGCGGCTTTTTTGGCGGTGGCCGCGGCTTGGTCGGTGACGACCACGGTCAGGGGGCCGTTGAAGCCCTTTCCGAAGGACTGCGCGAGCATGTCGTATGCCTTGCGCTGAGTGGTGGACGGCGGCTTGGAGCCGTCGTCGGGCAGTCCGAGTTCCAGCCCGGTGACCGGGAGCGCGAGCACGATCAGTGCTGCCACGCACGAGAGGAGAACCCGCACCGGTCGGCGCGTCACGGCCGTGACCCACCGTCGGCCGAACGGTGCCTTGCTCTCACGGTTGTCGCGGCTGTCCGCGTGGTCGCGGGAGCGCCCGCGGACGCGTTCGGGGGCGAAGCCGAGCATGGCCGGGATCAGCGTGATGGCGACGAGGACGGCGACGGCGACGGCTCCGGCGGCGGTGATGCCCATGGCGGTCAGCACCGGGAGGTTGACCACGGCCAGACCGACGAGGGCGATCATGACGGTGAGGCCGGCGAAGACGACGGCCGACCCCGCGGTGCCGTTCGCCCGGCCCGCTGCCTCGCAGGCGTCGTGGCCTGCGGCACGTTCGGAGCGGTAGCGGGAGACGATGAACAGCGCGTAGTCGATCCCGACCGCGATGCCCAGCATCGAGGCGAGTGCCGACGTGCTGCTGTTCAGATCGAAGACCGGGCTCAGCACTGTGATCGCGGAGAGGCTGATGCCCACTCCGACCACGGCCGTCAGCAGCGGAAGACCCGCGGCGATCAATGAGCCGAGGGTGATGAGGAGGATGACCGCCGCCAAGGCGAAGCCGATGGCTTCGGCCGAGCTGCTTTCCTCTTCCGTGGCGACCGCGTTGCCGGAGGCTTCGACCGTCAGGCCGGTCTTCCTGCCCTCGCCCAGAGCGTCGTCGAGTCGCTCGTGGTCACGATCGGTGAGCTCCCCGGGAGTGATCCGGTACGTGACCGTGGTGTAGGCGGTCGCACCGTCCTTACTGATGGTTCCGCTCTTGAAGGGGTCACTGACGGTACTGACCCGGGAAGAGGAGGCCGCCAGGTTCTTCAGGACCGCGGCCACCGAGGCAAGGTTGCCCTTGCTCGTGATCTTTTCCCCGTGCGGGGCCCGCAGCACCACGCGGGCGGTGGCGCCGCTCGCGTTGACCTCGGGGAATTTGTCGCCCAGCAGGTCGTTCGCGCGTTGTGACTCGGTGCCGGGCAGGGTGATGGCGGACGACGAACCGCTGGTGGTCTGCGCGGCGGCGCCGCCCACCGCGGCAACGACGATGCCCCAGAAGAGAAGCACCAGCCAGCGCCGCTTGAAAGCGGTCCGACCGATCCAGTGCAAGAAGGTGGCCATGAGGGTGCGGAGAACTTTCTACTTATGCGAGGTTGGGACGGGAAGTTGGGACAGGGAAGTGCTGCACACGCCGCTTCCTTGGACGGCGCGCTGGTCACAGGCCGACCCTTGATGGATGTCGCCGACCGCCCGCGATCACCATCGTCGGCCCGGCGCCCGGGGCGGCACGTCAGCCCTACGTACCGGGTGGGCGCGCGGCTGTCGGTCGTTCGGCCGACAGCCGCGCGCCCACCCGTCCTCCTACGCTGAGCATCGTGGATCGACATCTTCCGCGTACTCCGCACGTCAGACGGCTGATCACCGTCAGCGGCCTGTTCGCGTTCGCTCTTACCTGGCTGGCGGACATCGCCGTGGTCACGAGCGCTTCCATGACGTCCGGAACCGCCTGGCTGCCCGTCGTGACTACCGGCCCCCTGATCGCCCTGGCTGTTGCCGAGACCCCCTGGTCGCCGTCGCTGGGCAAGTGCGTCGCCGCCGCAGTGTCACCGTCCTTGGCGCTGACCGCTTGGAGCCTGATCGCACAGAGCACCATGGCGTGGTGGGGAGCACTGGAGACATTGGGCCTGCTGTGCATGGCCCTGCGCACCTCAGCCCAACCCGGCCGGCCGGCCGCCGCGGTGGCGGAAACCGTCCTGATCAGCGTGACCGTACTTCTGCTTCCCCTGCGGACCGGGTCGTGGCAGGCGTTCACCGGCGGCGGCTATGTGCTGACCGTCGCCCTCGCCATCTTCATCACGCTCGGCTATACCATCCGAGCCCTGGAAGCGCGGAGAGAGCGCACAGCCCGCGAGGTCCGCTACGGGGAGCGCCTCGCCCTGGCCCGCGATCTGCACGATCTCATCGCCCATCACATGACCGGCATCATCGTGCAGGCCAACGCCGCCTTGTCCATCCAGGCCGCCGCACCAGACAAGATCGAGCCTATCCTGCGCAACATCGCCCAGACCGGTGCCGAGACCCTGGAATCCACGCGCCGTCTGGTCCGCGTCCTGCGCGAGGAGAGCAACACGCCATTGCGGCCCGGCGACTTGCTCACCGATCTCGGTCAACTCGTGTCCGCCCACTGCGCCGCCGCGTCGCCCGGCTCCGGGCCCACCGAAGCCGAGACGGCACGCCTCGAAGCCACAGCGGCGGCGCGGGCGGTCCGACTGCGCCCCGAAGTGGAGACCTCCGCCCACCGCGTGGTCCAGGAAGCCCTGACCAACGTACGCCGCCACGCATCGGACGCGCACACCGTCGTCCGGCTGGATGCCGACACCGAGCGGCTGCGCGTGACCGTCACCAACACTCCACCGCACCGCAGGGCGCTCACGCCGGCCGGGGGCCGGGGCGGCTTCGGCCTACTCGGGCTCCGAGAACGCATCGAGGCCCTCGACGGCACCCTGCGCGCCGGGCCGCTGCCCGACGGCGGCTGGGAAGTCTCCGCCGCCCTCCCGCTCGCACCGTCATGACCCCGGGCCGAGCCCTGCCGGAGCCGGGCTCTGACGAAGCGACCTGGGCCATCTCGACGCAGCCCAGCCCCGTGATGATAGGAACGGTCAGTGCACGAACCCCAGATTGACGTCGTCATCGCCGACGACCAGGAACTGGTGCGGATGGGATTCAGCCTGATCCTTGGTGTGCAGCCAGGAATCACGGTGGTCGGTGAGGCGGCAGACGGTGTGGAGTGCATCGAACTCGCGCGTCGTCTGCGTCCCCGGGTCGTGCTGGTCGACATTCGTATGCCGCGGCTGGACGGGCTGGAGGTTGTGCGACAGCTGGCCGGTCCCGGCGTGGCCGATCCGATGAACGTCGTCGTGATCACCACATTCGACCAGGACGACTATGTGCGAACCGCACTGCGCAACGGCGCATGCGGTTTCCTGCTGAAGGACGCCTCTCCCGCCCTTCTGGTGGAGGCGGTCCAGGCGGCGGCGCGGGGAGACGCCCTCGTCTCCCCCGCGGTCACCGTGCGGCTCCTGCGGAAGCTGGAAGCGACGGAACGCGGGACGGCACAGGCGGCCGCGGCGTCCGATGACGCCGGCCTCAGCGAACGGGAGCGGGACATCGTCCGGCTGGTGGCCGTAGGCCGCACGAACCAGGAGATCGGCGATGAGTTGTTCCTGTCGCTGTCGACGGTGAAAACGTACCTGGCACGCATCCAGGCCAAGCTCAACGCCCGCAACCGGGTCGAGATAGCGGCCTGGGCCTGGGAGCATGGAGCAGTCCGCAGGAGCCGATGAGACAGCCAGCGGCCATTTCCGCTGGTCAGGGCCTGTCCTACGTTTCAGGGGCGGGCTCGGGCCGGTCATTCGTAGGATCGGTGGGCCCGGGGCTCCGGGTATGGCTCAGTGCCTGTCGCCGTCGGATGGCTCCAGAAACTTGGCCGCCCGGAGCCCGCGACGACTCGACCGCTCATGGGGATACGCGACTCCATCGCTTCGTAGGACAGTGCCGACGAGGTCGTCTGCAGGGTGAACGTGACGACGAGCTGGCGGAGGTGACCGTGCCCGAGACCTGGGCCGGGTTGGACATCGGCAAGGAACACCACCACTGCGTGGGGCGTCTCGTCACAGCTTCTCTGAGCTGCGGCGGTGTCCCACAAGCTGGCGTCGGTGGCGATCGACCGGCCTGGTTCACGGCTCGGAATCGCGGTTGCCGACCAGATCACTCCGTTAGGGGCAGGCACTCGGCGAGCAGGTCGACGACATCGCGCCAGGCTCGCTGCGCGTGCCGTGGGTGGTAGCCGACGCCGGAGAGCACGGGCTGGTCGACCGGCGGGTGGTGGAAGGCGTGCAAGGCGCCACCGTAGACCACGAGGCGCCAGTCGACGCCCGCGGCCTGCATCTCGGCGGCGAACGCGTCCCGTTGCGCGGGAGGCATGATCGGGTCTTCCGACCCGACCCCGGCCCACACTGGACAGCGGATGCGCGCCGTCTCGCCCGGCCGGCCCGTGGTGAGTGCGTTAACCGTCCCGATCGTGCGCAGGTTGACGCCGTCGCGCCCGAGTTCCAGCCCGATGGCGCCCCCGGTGCCGTAGCCGACGGCGGCGATCCGGTCGGGGTCGGTCCGCGGTTCGGCGCGCAACACGTCAAGCGCCGCGTGGCCGATGCCCCGCATCCGGTCGTGGTCGGCGAGTAGCGGCATGCAACGGGCCAGCATCTCCTCGGGGTCGCTCAAATAGCGCCCGCCGTGGAGGTCGAAGGCCAGCGCCACGTATCCCAGCTCGGCGAGCGCATCGGCCCGGCGGCGCTCGACGTCGCTGAGCCCCGGGCCCTCCGGTCCGAGCAGCACCGCGGGCCCGCGGTCGACGCCGGCCGGGAGCGCGAGGTGCCCAATCATCGTCAAGCCGTCGGCCGGGTACTCCACCGTGCGCGTTGTAACCGTCGTCATGGGACTGGACTGTAGTGATCGTCGAGCACGGTCGGACCGGTGTTCTGCCGCTGGCAGAACAGCGCGGCGAGCTCCCGCGAGTCTCGTACTGACATCCGGTCGGCTCTTCACGCATGCGTCCCGGGGCGCAGCGGTCAACAGACAGAGGTGCACAGCGCAGGGTCGGAACATCACCTCTTCACCAGTAGACCACCCCGGACACCTCGCCCACCCGTCACCGGGTCGGCGAGGACCGGACAGGCCGACCGGCCACCACGCACCATCCGCGTCCCGCCCCCGACGCCTCACCCGCAAAAACGCGCGAACCAGCCAATGGACGAGCAAAACTCGTGACCGATCAGCCCCACGCCTGCGGCAGGAACAGGTAGCCGAGCTCGGTCTCCCCTGCCTCCAGGCGGTTACCCGGACGCTCGGGGTCTTGCGGGTCGAGCTGGATTGTGCCGACCGTCGCTCCACCGAGCTCAACCACGAAGAAACCAGGGCGTCGTCCGGGCACCCAGGGCCCTGTGCGTTCGAGCTCGGCACGCGGTCGAGGACCACCGAGGTAGGTTCCCACCTCTGGCGAGGCGTTCAGCTCGATGACCGCTGCACCAGCCCATGACCACCGACACCACCGACGAAACGATCCGCACCGCTGACGTCGTCCTGCTTGCTGCTGGGCGCGTCCTGCTGATCAAGCGGGGTTGGGCCCCGTATGAGGGCTGCTGGGCCCTGCCCGGCGGTCTCGCGGACGCCGGGGAGACCAGTCTGACCGCTGCGGCGCGCGAACTGGAGGAGGAGACCGGCATCACCGTCTCCACCGCCGGTCTCCGGAAGGTGGCCTCCTACGACGCCCCTGGCCGCGACCCCCGCGGCCGGTACGTCAGCGTCGCCTACACGGCCACCCTGCCCTCACCCATCCCGCCGATGGCAGGAGACGACGCCACCGCCGCCCGCTGGTGGCCCATGGACGCGCTCCCCCACCTCGCGTTCGACCACGCCGAAATCCTCGCCGACGCCGCGACCCGCTGACGTGAAGCCCGCCGCCTGCGCGCCGCCCTGCTGCGCGTCGCCATCGCTGTCCCGCTTGCCGCGGCTACGGCCGCCGCCGCGCTCAAGGCCAGCCACCTCAAGCTCTACGCCGACAGGCACCGCGTCGAGAGCACCGCCCGGCCCCGGCCCAACTGCCCGCACTGCCACGGCGAAGGCGGCTGGTGGACCGGCGCAAGCTGAGCGTCCGGCTCCTGCCCGTCCTGGCTTGGGACACGTTTCAGAGAGCTGCAGGTCAGAGGCTTTGGCACGGACCGGCCCCAAAGTTCAGAGAAGCCTGCATCCGTTGTCCTGTCCTCCAGATGGATCCTCGTCAGCGGCCCCGCCTCCTGGAGATCATCCAAAATCTCCGGGAGCGCACACCGAGGCCCGCGGAAACGGCTGGCTCGGCGAGGTCGAAGGACTCCAGGTCGGCTTCGACGCCGCGATGGCCAAGCTCAACAGCTTCAAGCGGGCCCCGACCGATGGCCGGCCCCAGTTGGTCGACCTCGGCACGCCGGTCTTCACCGACGACACACCACCGCCTCACCGAGGCGGGCGCGTCGTCAGGGCTGACAGGGGCGGGGTGGAGGGCGGCGAAGACGGGCCATTGGGGTGAGCCGAAAAGGGGCCATGAGGGCAAGGGGGGTGCGCAGCGCTGGTCTGCGGCACCAGCGAAGCGCCGCGCTGAGCTCCCCGCCCACAGCGACGACACCTCCGCTCACGGGGTGCTGGGGCCCTCGGCGCACAGTGCGTGGTCGATCAGGGCGCTGGCCGCGTTCTCCTGCTCCAGTATGTGCTTCGGGGTGTCGCCGCGTGCCTCGGACATGGAGACAACGGCGCTTCGCCTGCCGTTGTCGGTGACGCCGTTGAGGGTGATGTAGCCGCCGTCCCCGCCCTCGTGGCTCCAGTAGGTTCCTCCGCAGCTCAGGGGGCGTTCGACCAGGCCGAGCCCGTATCGGCCCTCGGGCCACAGCTGTTGGACCTCCGCGCTCACGGGGACGGTCTGCTTCATCTTGGCCAGTTCCCGTGCCGGTAGTAGGCGGCCGTCGAGCAGCGCGCGGAAGAAGCGGTTCTCATCCCGAGTGGTCGTGACCCACGCAAGGTTCTCGTAGTCCACCGGTATCTGGTCGGTGACATCCACCTGGGAACCGGGGCCGAAGAGCTGGTAAGCCTGGGCGTGGGGTCGGGGCAGGGTGGTCGAGGTGCCCATCCACCGGGTCTGGTCGAGGCCCAGCGGGCGCAGGATGCGGTTTTCGATCTCTTGGTGGGCGGGGTGACCGGTGGCCTTCTGGATGATCATGTCGAGCAGGACGTAGCCGGTGTTGGAGTACGCCCAGCCCTTGCCGGGCAGGAAGTCCGGCTCGTGGGCCATGGCGAGGTCGACCAGCTGCTTGGGTTCGTAGATGTTGTGGCGCTGCTGGTAGTACTCCTCCGGTGTGGTGTACCCGGGCAGGGCGTCGTAGATACCGCTGGTGTGCTGGAGCAATTGGCGGATGGTGATCTGGCTGCCATTGTTCCCGTTACCCCGCACCACCCCGGGCAGCCAGCGATCGACCGTGTCGTACAGGGACAGCCTGCCCTCGGCCTCCAGTTGGAGGACCACCGTGGCGACCAGCGTCTTGGACGTGCTGGCCATGCGGAAGTAGCCGCCGGAAGAGACCGGGCGGCCGGTGTTCAGGTCGGCGGTACCGCTGGTGGCGACCGACTGCCGACCGTCAGGCGCGATCACGCGGGCCTGCACACCGCTGATACCGAGGGCGTGGATCGCCTCGGTGTCCCGGCGTAACTGCTCCACGGGGGAGGGACCGGCGGGCTGGGCGACGGCGGGGATCACCTCGGCGGTGAGCAGCGTAGCGACACCGAGTGCCATGGCCAGGTGCTTTCGCAGAGTCGAAGTCATGGCTGGACGCTAGTTTCGCCCCCAACGCGGCGCGATCCGGCGCACCCCAAGATCGGAACGGGGGATAACCCCCCAGCGCGGGCCGTCGCCAGTCTGGCGTCGGCCTGCCGAGCGCGTGTGACGGTTTTCGGCTCCAACACCATCGAGCGGTCCCGCCGTCAGACGGGGCCGCTCTCTTGTCGAAGGAGCCTCTACCTTGATCGTTTCCTTGACCCGGAAAAGGGCGAGGCCCCTGCACGACCGTTCCAACCGACCCCACAGGACTCCGGCAGCGGTGGAGGACTGGGACTGCCGCCTACGACAAGACTGCGAATTGGCCCAGTGCGCATCAAACCGATCCTGGCCTGCCCGGCTCGACCGTTCACCGGGTCCTGGCCCGGCACGGCCTGAACCTGTACCGCTCGAAAAGTCATCGTTGCATGTCATGCCGCATATCTGTACTCGTTGATGAGGCGGCCGAGGATCCGGGTAAATGCTGACGGTCAGCGTCGTGGGGTGTATGACGCAGGGTGGGAACACGATGGGCGAGGAGCCGACGTGGGCAGAGCTGCTGCTTGTCTTCGCCGTTGCGGGGGTCATTCCGATCGTCATCGGAGGGGCGGTGATCTTTTCCCTTGTCGGACTGGCGATGTGGGTGACAGCACCGCTGCGGCGGCGCAGGCGGAACACTTCTGACGGCGTCTAAGTCCGGGCGGAACGCCCCGGGCCGGAAGCGGCCCTCGGGTCAGAGTCCAGGTACCCGGGCGTCCGGCCCACGCACCCTCACCGCCAGGCTGACCGAGCGCGGCTGGCAAGTGCGGGAGATCGGCGCGATCCGCTCTCCGGCCGCCTCGTCGTCACGGACTTTACCAGCGGCCAGAAGTGCGAGGTCGACATCCTCAAAGAAACCTTCTGAGGCCAGCCCACAGCTACCGCCTACGGCCCCGTCCTCACTCTCGACAATGTCATCGGCACCAAGCTCCGGGCTCTGGCCGACCGCGGAGCCGTGCGTTATTTCATCGACGTCCACGCCGCCCGCCACCACACCACAGCCGGGCCCTGCGTACGCTTGGTGGAGGTGACATCGTTGGTGTCCACTCGCCCGTAGCATCGCCGACCCCGACCGGCAGGTCCGCACGCTGACCGGGGCGCGTCTGTACGTCTTCGCCGTCATCGATCACACCCCAGCCGCATCCGGATCCTCTGCGTCTGCGCACACCCCACCGCGGACTGGATCGTGCAGCTCGGACGAAACTCCTCATGGGCCTCGAAGGCGCAGACCGCACGGCGTAGTTCCCCATCCGCGACCGCGACGCCAAATTCACGGCCGCCTTCGACGCCCTGATGACCGATGCCGGTGTGAAGGTTTCGCGGATGAACGCGCTCATGGAGCGCTGCATACAGACCTGCCGCGCGGAACTGCTGGATCGGACCTTGATCTGGAACCAGATCCACCTCCTCCACGCCCTGTGCGAGTACGAGGACTTCTCCAACGGACACCGTCCGCACAGGCCCTGGCACAAGCCGCCCCATGCCTCCCACTACCCGCACCCATCACCCAACGGACGACACCCTGATGAGATGGGGGTGGGGGGGTAGCAACAACGCGAGCTTCCAAAGCAAGCCCCCACCTCCCCGAACGAACTCCGTTCAGCTCGGCTTGGCCTGTGCCTCCTTGGCAGACGCCTCCAGCCTGTTCCAGTACTCCTTGTACCAGGCCTCGTCGCCACCATCCATGTTGCTGTTGGTCTCCCGCATGCCGACCTTGCCGTCGATCAGTTCGCGGACGATGTCGGCGTGGCCGGCGTGACGATTCGTCTCGGCCGTCATATGCAGCATGACCCGCTGAAGCGTTACGTCGCCGTTGTCGCCCCACCACGCGACGTGGCCCATCGCGTCGAGCGGCAGCGCCTCGATCGTCGCGTCCGAGTGCGCCCAGGCGCGGTGATAGAGGCTGAGAATATCCTCGCGCGACTCGTCGGCGGGTACCCACATGTCCGAGTTGGGCTCGGCGTCCTCCTCGTGCCAGGGGAGGGATTCGTTGTGCGGGCGGCCGAAGGTTGGGCCGAAGTACCCGAGTTCGACACTGGCGAGGTGCTTGACGAGGCCGAGAAGGTTGGTGCCAGTCGGTGTCAGGGGGCGGCGGACGTCGTACTCGGACAGTCCGTCCAGCTTCCAGACGACGGCTTCGCGGGCTGCCTTGAGGTAGCGGTGCAGATCGTCTTTAGGGTCATTGGGCTTCATGGGTCTGAGTCTCGCACCGCCCGCCGACAGCGGTCGCATGGGTTTCCCCGTCGCTCAGAAAGCATCAGCCAACGGCTGGGCCGTCTATGCCGTGGACCGGCCGTTCCGGGAGCCCTGATGCAGCAGGCATTCGGACAGTTCCAATACACGACTCCACCATTAGCGCCCGTCGCTTACCTTCAGCTGGAGTCGATCCTCGCCGTTGCGGAGTCCACCGACGAGGGTCGGGACGTCGGGCCGGCTTCAAGCAGGAGCACGACTTCGCTGAGCTGCCGGTCCCGGCCGCCATGCAGGGCTCGTTGGCGGTGGCCTTCGCCGCGCAGGCCCGCGGCTGGACAAGCCATGGGTCTTCGATCGCCTGTTGGCGCCAGGTCCGGGTGTTCGCCAAGTTCGTGTCAGGGCTGGAGTGCCCGCCGGACGACCTGGATGGGCTGACGGCGGCGATGCTCAAGCGCTGGAGGGCTGCGCAGATCGACACCAACGACGGCAAGAAGACGCTTGTCACGGTGCGAGCATTTCTGCTGCGAGACCCACGGCTGGCCACAGGGGCGGTCGTTGAAGAGCTCGCCAAGCGCATCCCCATGCCCAGCCCGAGCAAGAAGTCCTTCACGCAGACCGAGCTGAAGCGGGTGCTGCCGGCAGCACAGCAACAGTTCCGCGCTGCACGACTTCGGATCCAGGAGAACACGCGGCTGCCGGAGGCATGGCGGGCCGACCTTCTCCCCGGGGGAAGCCGGGAAGGGAAGCTCGGGGAGGTCCTGGACCATCTCGCTCGCACTCGCGACGTTCCTCGCACACGTCATCCGGGCGGACAGACGGGCGTGACGCACCACCGGATTCTGGGTGCGTGCAACGCGACCAGCACCTGTGGCGCCGACCTGGCACCCGTTCCACGCGACTCCGGCCGCGTCAACGGCAACATGCATCGGCCTAGCCGTGCTGGTGGTCGACGCGCTGAGGATGGCCCACGGCCGCAGCGGCCTGGAAGCAGGCTGCATCCTGCACAGCGACCGCGGAAGCGAATACACCTCAGCTGAATTCCGAGCAGGGGATACGGTCGTTGGGCTCCGGCAGAGCTGGTTGCGCATCGCCGACATCACGCGAAACCCGACCGGTCCCTGGATCACCCAGCAGGCACGGAATTACCCCATGAGCCTGGACGATACGCGGAGTCGATGAGGTTCCTCATCCGGGACCGCGGCTCGTACCTCTCCGAAAGCTTCGACACCGTCTTCCAAGCCATCGGCGTAGGGGGCATCCCCACACTGCCCCAGGTGCCCCGGATGAACGCCATCGCGGAACGCTGGATCCGAACCTGTCGCCGCGAGGCCACCGGCCGCATCGTGATCACCGGACAGAAGCACCTCCGACACCCACAAGGAACACGGACGCTTTCCACCTGGGGCCAGCGTTCGCCGAGCGGGTTGATCTCGGCCGATCCGCAATACCGCTCGATCCTGGAGGGATTCGCCGAGTCGGTCTCGTCGGCCGATTTCCAGGCGGGCGAGCTCGTCTTGTCGGGTGATGAGTGCAGGTAGCGGGCGGCATGGAGCAACCTGTTACAGGCCCCGGTGCGGGCGGAGTTCGTTGTAGAAGACCTCGTACTCACGAAGTGTGTGGAGTAGGTGACTCTGGTACTTCGGCCGTTTTGTAAGTGACGGTTTCGCGCTCTTGCGCCGTTAGTGGCTGTTGGTGATCTTGTTGGTTCATTAGGACGGTCTTCAATTCCCGAAAGGGGAACATAGCCATGCCCACGTGCCCCACAAACCTGGAAGCCGACAAAACCACCGATGCTGACAGTCGTCTGATGGTCGCCCTGTATGCCTTAGCGGCAGCCCGGGAAAGCGTCTCCCGCAACGAACTCTTGCAACTTGCGGACGCCTCGCCCGATGAGGCCGGACAGGCGATCGACAGGCTGCTGCAGCTCAAGGTGCTCACCGGCAAGCCCGGAGACCCCGTTCGCCTCGTACCCGTGGCGCCGGCCACCGCCTTCACCCAACTTCTTTTGCCGGCGATCCGGGAACTGCGCGAACGGCAGACGACGATCAACGAAGTGAGCGCGCAACTGGTGGATCTCCTTCCCGTCTACGAGAAAAGCGTCATGAAAGACGTAAGGGAACACTCATTGCACCGTCTGGACAATGTGGATGCCGTCCGCCTGACCGTGTCCGAACTCTCGGCCCGCGCTACCAGGGAGATCCTCGTCTCTCAACCTGGCGGTCCTCGCCCCGAACCCGTCCTCAAGGAGGCAACGGACCGTGCCGTAGGCGTGCTTGAGCGTGGTGTACGCACGCGTACGCTCTATCAGTACACAGCGCAGTTTCATCAGCCCACTGTCGACCACGTCTCGCTGCTTGTCGAGCACGGCGCCGAAGTCCGCGTTGTTACACAAGTGTTCATGCAGCTCATCGTCTTCGACCGCGAAGTCGCCCTCGTCGAGCTGGTTGGAAACCCCAAAGGCGCCTTGCTCATACGTGACCTGAGCGTCATCCACTTCCTGATCGGCGCCTTCGAGCGGGCTTGGGACAAAGCCCTGCCATTCCCGCTCACCTATGAGCGGGAACAGATGCTGTTCAGCTCGGAGGAGATGAAGACGGCGATTGTGGAACTACTCGTCGAGGGCTACGACGACAAGGTTGTCGCCAAGCGTCTCGGTATCTCCCTACGCACCTTCCAGCGCCACCTGGCCGCAGTTCTGCTCCGTATCGGGGCCCACAACCGGCTCCACGCCGGCTACCTGCTACGCGATCTCGGCATCCTCCACGAGAAGCGCGCCCAACAGTAAATTCGGACGTCGAGGGGTTGCGCGCCCACATGCGGCGGCACCGCGAGATCCTGAGGTCGGAGTTCGAGACCGTGGCGCCTGGCCACCGAGGCGCCGGCCAGGGCCACTCCCCCTATGGCAGCGATCCGAACAACACCGTGATCCGCATCGGCCTCACTTACCGCTGAACCAGCGATCACATTCGACAACGAGCGCAACAAGGCCGGGCCACGCCCGGCCTTGTTGTATTGACGTTGACGGCAGTGGACCGATTGGTACTAAATTATGCCTTTTGCCCTGTGGCGGGCTTACGTCAGTCGCACGCACGATCACTTGCGACCGCGACAGGTGTCTCATTGTTCAAGCAGGATCGTGGTGCGCCGGACGGTATGCCTGGTGACCAACTTCGCTCATAAGTGGGACCTGAGGGAGGTCGTGCATAAAACCGCAATACCAATCGCCGGCATGGCATGTGCGGCAGTAGCTGTGACCTGCGTTGCCGCCACTGCTCCCGACTCGGTGAACCCTCAAGCAGCGCACGCTTCCGGAACTGCGGAGGATGATCCCGGCCGGGGGTGGAGGGTTCGGATTGGTGCTCGCCCACACCGCTCGGTTTCGAACAGGGAAAGGGACTCGAATTGAGTGTCGGCAAGTTCACGCCCTACAATGGAAAAACAATTCAACGCGCCCCGCAATGGGGGCGGGTGCCTGAGGAACTCCGCGAGGCCGTCACTGTGGTCTCCCAGGTTCTCCCGTTCCGCACCAATCAGTACGTGCTCGACGAACTCATCAACTGGGACAACATCCCGGACGACCCCATCTTCCGGCTGAACTTCCCCCACCGGGCCATGCTGGACGACACCGACTACGCCACCCTACGGGATGTCATCGCCGCTGGCGACAAGAGACAGATCGCGCTTCACGCGGGGAAGCTCCGCGAGCGGATGAACCCCCACCCGGCCGGCCAGCAAACCCACAACGTACCTGAGTTGGACGGCAAGGAAATGTCAGGGATGCAGCACAAATACTCCCAGACAATACTGTTATTCCCTAAGCACGGGCAGACCTGCCACGCCTACTGCACGTTCTGCTTCCGCTGGCCGCAGTTCGTCGGCGACGGCGAACTCGCCTTCGCCGCCGAGGATGCCCAGGGCCTGACCGCCTACCTCGCTCGCCACCGGGAGGTCACCGACGTCCTGATCACCGGCGGCGACCCGCTGATCATGCGGACAAACACTCTCGCCCGCTATATCGAACCACTCCTGGCACCGGAGTTCGAACACATCCAGAACATCCGGATCGGCACCAAATCGGTCGCCTACTGGCCCCAAAGGTTCGTCACCGACCGGGATGCCGACGAGCTCATCCGGCTGTTCGAGCGGGTCGTCACCGCTGGTAAGCACCTGGCGATCATGGGCCACTACAACCACCCCGCCGAGCTGCGCCCTGACATCGCACAGACCGCCCTGAAGCGGATCATCGCCACAGGTGCGAACACGCGCCTCCAGTCGCCGATACTGAGGCACATCAACGACAACGCCGAGGCGTGGCGGGAGTTGTGGACGACGGGGGTGCGGCTGGGCGCCATCCCGTACTACATGTTCGTCGAACGCGATACCGGCGCCCGCTCCTACTTCGAGATTCCCCTGGTGAGGGCGTACGAGATCTTCCGCGACGCATACCAGCGGGTCTCCGGCCTCGCCCGCACCGTGCGCGGCCCGTCGATGAGCGCGTTTCCGGGCAAGGTTCTCATCGACGGCACCCCCACCATCCGCGGCGAGAAGGTGTTCGCCCTGCAGTTCCTTCAGGGGCGTCATGCGGACTGGGCGCGTCGGCCGTTCTACGCCAGATACGATCCGGACGCGACCTGGTTCGACCAGCTCACCCCGGCGTTCGGGGCGGAGAAGTTCTTCTTCGAGGACGAACTGCCGCTCCCGGCGCCCGAGGCTCGCGAACTGACGGTGGTGGGCGCATGAACCGGCCGCCAACCCACGAACTTCTCGCGCTCAGGTTCGGGACTCAGACGGGGCGACTCGCGCGGGAGAACTTCCTGTTCGCCGACGACCCCTGCGCCACCGACACTCCGGTCGGCTTCGACTTCTACATCTGGGTCATCCGAGGTCAGGATCAGGTGATCGTCGTCGATACCGGGTTTACCGCGCACACGGGTGCGCGGCGTGGCCGCGAGCAACTTCACCACCCCGTCGAGGCCCTGGCCGGTCTCGGCATGGATCCCACCGACGTGTCGCATCTGCTGATCACGCACATGCACTGGGACCATGCCGGTCACCTCGCCGCCTTCCCCACGGCTCGCGTTCATCTCCAAGAGCCGGAACTCGCGTTCTGCACCAGCCGCGCCATGCGCCAATCCGCACCCCGCCGCCCCTTCGAGGCGGAGGATGTGAACGCGGCGATTCGGCTGCTGTTCGACGAGCGCCTCACCCTGCACCAGGGCCCGGCTACGATTGTGCCCGGCGTCGAGGTGCACCCGGCCCCTGGACATACCCCCGGCCTTCAAGTAGTACGCGTTCACACAAAGCGCGGCTGGGTCGTGTTGGCGAGCGATTCGTCGCACCTGTGGGCAAACATCCGTCGCCGGGCCCCGTTCCCGATCCTCGACCACCTCGCCTCCATGGTCGAGGCGTACGAGACCGTCGAAGATCTGGCGGACGGCGTCGACCACATCATCCCCGGTCATGATCCTCAGGTCGCCACCCGCTTCCCCCAGGTAGAGGACGACCCCCGCTGGGTGCGGTTGCACGAGGAACCCATAGCCCCGTACACCGACCCGGCGGCGCTGGAACTGCGCGAGCGGGTGATCTCGTGAGGGCTGTTCAGGTCACGATCATCGGGCTGGGGCCGCGCGGCCTCGGCATCCTCCAGCACATCGCCCAGCGAGCCCACCAGCTCCCCGAGGGCGTTGAGCTGGACGTCCACCTTGTCGACCCCGGCGACACCGGGCAAGGGGCACACTCCAACCGGCAGCCCGACCATCTGCTCACCAACACGCTCGCCAGCCAGCTCACCATGTTCCCCGGCGGTGGCGGCCCGTCGTTCACCGATTGGGCCCAGCAGGTTGGCTACCGCCGCTTCGCAGGTGGCTACTACCGCACGGGCGAGGCAGGCGGGGAGCCGATCGGGCCACACGACTACCTGCCGCGCAACTTGCTCGGCGAGTATCTCTCCTTCGCGTCCGACCGCACCCTCAGTTCGCTGCCCACGGGCGTGCGAGTGGTGCACCACCGGGCTCGCGCCATCGACATGGAGGAGCTCTCCCCGTCCGGCAGGTACGTGGTGCGGACCGAGAACGGCTACGAGATTCCCTCCGATTTCCTGTTCCTCGCCACCGGGCACTCCCGGCGCACTCCCACCGACGAGGACATCCGGTTCGAGAATTTCGTCAGCGAACACCAGGGCCGCAATGACCGCCTCGCCTACCTGGCGGACTGCTACCCGGTCGACAAGCTCGGGCGCATCGCTCCCGGGGCCACGGTGGCCGTGCAGGGTTTCGGGCTGACCGCCCACGACGTCATCGCTCACCTCACCATCGGCAGGGGCGGACGTTTCGAGGGCGACGGCCACGACATGCGCTACATACCGTGCGGGCGCGAGCCGAGCATCCTGTTGTTCTCCCGTCAGTGCCTGCCCGCCGCCGCACGCGGCATCAACCAGAAGGGCCTCGCCGGCGCCTACCAGCCGCACTTCTTCACCCTCGAGGCCATCCGCAGATTGCGTGAGCACGCGAGGCGGAAGCGCGGCAGCGCGCAGATCGACTTCGAGGCGGAAGCCGTGCCGCTCCTACGTCGGGAAATGGGCTACGTTTACCGCTCCACGCTGGAGCAACGTCATATCCGGCCCGACCGGTACGAATTCGCAGCGGCCGATCAGGCCGCCGTCGACGCCATCGTCGACCCGCTGGTCGGCAAGAGCTTCAGGGATCTGGACGCCTTCCGCGCCTTCTTCACGGCGTTCGTCACCGAGGACCTGAAGCACGCCGAGGAAGGCAACCGGACGAGCCCTGTCAAAGCTGCCACCGACGCCATCCGGGACATCCGCGCCAGCCTGCGCGAGGTCGTCGAATTCTCCGGCCTGACACCGGAGTCGCATCGGGTGTTCAACACCCGATGGGTGCCGCTCATGAACAAGATCTCGTTCGGGCCACCCCGCCGCCGTAACTACGAACTTCTCGCCCTGATGAACGCTGGTGTGGTCGATCTGGCCGGAGGACCGGGCTGCCGTATCATCCCTGACCCTGAGACGGCCCGGTTCACCGTTGAAACCCATTTCACCAACGGCCCTACCGTCCGATACGCCGACGCCTTAGTGGCGGCGCGCCTGGACTTGTTCCACCCCGAGACGGACAGTTCCCCGCTGACCGCCCGCCTGCTGGCACGCGGTTTGATCCGTCCCTATAGCAACGGCTCCTATGAGCCGGGCGGTGTGGACATTACGCCCAGCGGCCGCGTCATCGCCAAGGCCGGGACGCCGCTCACAGGTGTATGGGCTGTCGGATACCCCGTCGAAGGGCCGCGGTACTACACGTACTACCTGCCCAGGGACGGCCAGAAGTCGCGATTCACGGACGAGGCGAACGCCGCCGTGTGCGACATGTGGCAGCAACTCGCGATCCTCGAGGAGGATGATTCCCGTGCCGATCGGCAGCGGCGGTCAGTTTCCATACCCTGACTTCAAAAAGCGCTACGACACCCTGCTGCCCGAGCCGGTGGTGTGGCGGTGGGCGGACACTTCCGGCCGGCTCAGCGACACAGAGCACCCCGAACGCGGCACGCTCGCCCTGTCTCTGCCGAACGGCAGCGCCGAAATCATCCGTGATGTCGCCGTCGCCTACCAGGTCATCCCCGCTGGGAAGAACACCACCCCGCACGCGCATACCTGGTATCACCTGTTCGTCGTGCAAGCCGGCACCGGCACTGTCACCTTCCACGACACCAGCGAGACAACCGATCTGAGCCTCGGGGACCTTCTGCTCGTCCCGGCCTGGTCGCTGCACCACTTCAACAACCCCACGAGCCAGAGCCTCGTCCTGCTGAACCTGATGAACATCCCGCTGTTGGCCGAGCTGGGGAACCTGGCCTCCAGGCAATCGGAGCCCGGCGCGTGACCGCGCAAGAGGTCGGCGAGGCGGCGCCCGCCGAGCGAGCTGCCCACTCAGCGGGCTCGTACAAGTGGGTCGTGCTCGCCGTCGCCGTTACCGCGCTGACTTCCGGCTCGATCGTCTACTCCGGCGTCAGTGTCCTGCTGCCGTTCTGGAAGAACACCTACCACCTGTCAGCGGCCACCGCCGCTCTCGCAGCCACGGCGATTCAGGCCGGGCCGATCGCCTCGATGCTGATCATCGGGCGGGCCATCGACCGCTACGGAGAGCGCTGGGTCGTCTCTCTTACGATGATCGCCATGGGCGTCACGGCGTTCATCGCCGCGGCCGCGGGGCGCAATTACCCTGTGCTGCTGCTGTTCATCCTGGTGATGGGCGCCTTCTACGGATCTATTCTGCCTGGCGGGCAGCGAGCCATCACCCGATGGTTCGAACCCGGCCTACGAGGCATGGCCACCGGTATACGCCAAGCGGGTCTGCCGATCGGTGCCTCCATCGCCGGGGCGATCCTGCCCGCCGTCGCCCTGCACCACGGCTGGACCGCGGCCATGATCGTCCAGGGAGCGGCCGGCATCCTCGGGGGCGTGGTCTTCGCCACCTTCTACCGCCAGACGGGTGACGCCACGACGAGTGCGCAAAAGACGCCGGTGCACCTGCGCCGTTTGATCCTCGGCCTCGTGCGCGACAGGGCTGTCCGCTCGCTTCTCATCGCCGGACTCGCCTTGGCCGCGTTCCAGTACGTGTTCTCCGTGCAGATCTTGATCTTCCTCAACGATCACCTACGCATCCCGATTGTCACGGCCGGCTTCATGTACTCGGTGGCCCAGGCTGCCGGGATCGCCGGCCGGATCGGTCTCGCCTGGATCAGTGACCGTTTCTGGCCCGGCATGCGGATGCGCTCACTGAAGTGGCTTCTCGCCTTCTCCACGATCCCGATCACCGCGCTCAGCGCGTTGACCCCCGGCTCGCCTCGCGTGCTCGCTTACACGCTCTGCACGCTGCTGGGCCTGCTCAGCGTCGGCTGGTACCCGCTCTACCTCGTACAGATCACCGACATCGCCCCCCAGCATGCGGTCGCCTCCACAATCAGCTTCGCGATCACCCTGAATCAGATCATCGCCGCCACCATGCCACCGTTGTTCGGCGCGCTCGTCGGCGCCACCGGCTACACGGTCGGCTGGCTCTTCCTGGTGGTCATTCTGATCCTGACGGCTACCCAACTGCACCGCACTCAGGCCGCCCCGAACCCCACCGCATCGCAGACCTCCTGAAGGGACCCATACGCTCATGCTCAAGCGCATTGACCATATCGGTGTCGTGGTCCACGACCTGCCTCGCGCGAAGAAATTCCTTGAAAGCCTCGGTCTCACCCTCGAGTTCGAACGCGAGCTGCCCGACCGCAAGGTAAAAGCCGCGTTCTACCGGGTGGGTGACGGGGCTCGTATCGAGCTCATCGAACCCACCACCAGCGAGGCCCGTCGACGCCGTCTCGGCGACCGCGTCGGCGACAAGGCTCGCATCGAGCACATCGCAGTCGAGGTCGACGACAGCATCACCGAGATCATGCAGACGCTTCGTGGCCTCGGCGTCGAATTCGTCGCTCCTCAGCCCGTGGCGATCGACGGCAACCTCAATGCCTTTTCCCGGCCCGACACCTCGGAGGGGATTCAGTTTCAGCTCGTCGAGCGCGACGCCGCAACGGCCTGACTCACCTGCCGCAAGACGGTTTCCGTGTGTGTCGTTCGGAAACCCATCGCGGCTGCTCGGAGCGGATCCACGTCAACACCGTTGATTTCGCTCCATTGGCCTGCCCGTTGACCTCGACCTTTCGTGACGGCCCGTCGGATTGTCCGGCGGGCCGTTTCGGCTGCCCGGCCTGCCCGCGGGCAGGTTGGAGGCCCGGCTATCGCGCCGGGTCCCGCGCGGCCCCCTCCGAACCCGCCGTACGAGCTTGGGGCACTTACAAAAAAGTAGGTACTTGCCCGTGGGAAGGAACGGCATGTTCCCTCGGTTCTGGCGTAGGCAACCGGCCTAGCCGTCAAGCCCCGTCCCGGGTTCGGGCGCACGAGCCTCGGCGTCGGGGAGTCAGACCAAACCAACCGAATGCACGAAAGACACATCGATCATGCCCGACACGTCCAGCACCACCGACATCGCCGCCGCCTCCGAGAGCCGGCCCTCCGCGGAACGTCGTCCTACTTCGAGGAGCATTCACGTGCCTGCCAGCAGCGCTGCCGCCGACCGCGCGGCTCAGACCCTGTCCCGCCCGTTCACCCTGCGCGGGCTCACCGTCCCGAACCGGATCGTCATGGCGCCGATGACGCGCGACTTCTCGCCGGGCGGCGTCCCCGGTGCCGACGTGGCGCGGTACTACGCGCGCCGGGCGGCCGGCGGGGTCGGGCTGATCGTCACCGAGGGAACGTACATCCGTCACGACGCGGCGGGGGACAGCATCCGGGCGCCGCTGTTCCACGGCGAGGACGCCCTGGCGGGCTGGAAGAACGTGGTGGCGGAGGTGCACCGCGCGGGCGGCCGGATCATGGCGCAGATCTGCCACGTCGGGGTGCAGCGCCCCGAGGGCGCGGGCCCGGTCCCCGACGCCCCGACGGTCAGCCCGTCGGGTATCGGGCTGGACGGCGCCCCGGCCGGTAAGGCCATGACCCAGGCCGACCTGGACGCGGTGATCGCCGCCTTCGCCGAGGCCGCCGCCGCGGCCGAGCGCACCGGCTTCGACGGCGTCGAAGTGCACGGCGCCCATGGCCTTCTGATCGACCAGTTCCTGTGGGAGCGCACCAACCGCCGCACCGACGGCTACGGCGGTGACCCGGTCGCCCGTACCCGGTTCGCCGCCGAGATCGTGGCCGCCTGCCGGAAGGCCGTCTCCGCCGACTTCCCGATCGTCTTCCGCACCTCGCAGTGGAAGCTGAACAACTACGACGCGCGGCTGGCCACCACCCCGCAGGAGCTGGAGGCGGTCCTCACCCCGCTCGCGGAGGCCGGGGTGGACGCCTTCCACTCCTCCACCCGCCGGTACTGGGTGCCGGAGTTCGAGGACTCGGACCTGAATCTCGCGGGCTGGACCAAGAAGCTCACCGGCAAGCCCACCATCAGCGTCGGCTCCGTCGGCCTGGACAAGGCGTTCAAGCCGGGGTTCGAGAGCGGGAGCCGGACCGGGGTGGCGGGCATCGAAAACCTGCTGGACCGGCTGGAGCGGGACGAGTTCGACCTGATCGCGATCGGCCGGGCCCTGATCGCCGACCCGGAGTGGGCTCGCAAGGTCCTCACCGGGGACACGGAGGCGCTGATCCCGTTCGCCGCCGACCAGGTCGCCACCCTGCACTGACGTCGGGTCCCGGCGTCCGCCCTCACCGATTCAGCTCAGGCACGATGGCCCACTTTCCGCCGCACTGAGACGGTTGCCCCGATTGGCGCCGCGTTGGCGCCGCCTCGGATGAGGCAGGTCGGATGAGGCAGGGAGAGCGGGACATGTCGAAGCGGCTGCACGTGGGCAATCCGAGCTACCAGACCACGAAGGAAGACCTGGAGAAGGCTGGATTGCCAGGAGATGAACGGACGGTGCGTCACCGTCACCGAGGCACGGGCCGTTTCGCGCGGCGGGCGGTGAGCGAGCGCTACGGCGGCGGCCGCGCGAGCGTGCGGTTGTCTAGTTCCTCGGCGTGGGGATGGTTTGTGGCCATCACCAAGTACGGAGTCGAATGCGATGAGTGGATCGGCAACAAGTCCCCTCCCGCCAGCAAGTACCTACTCTGGGGTAAGTGCCTCCAGGCGGTGGCGGACGGAAGGGTATGTCCAGATGACTGAGCGTGGGTTCTACTGCGGATTGGACGCCGCACTGTCCGTCGTCGGGGGCAGGTGGAAGTTTCTGGTGCTGTGGCAGCTCGCCGTGCACGGTCCCCAGCGGTTCGGCCAGCTGCGCCGCCTTGTCGACGGCATTACCGAGAAAGTGCTGATCGGTGCGCTCAAAGACCTTGAGGCAGACTGCATTGTCGTCCGCAAGGACTTCCAGGAGCTTCCCCCTCACGTCGAATACTCCCTGACACCGTTCGGCTCGAGTCTGGCTGAAGCGCTGCGCCCGCTGTGCGAATGGGGATACGCCCACATGGATCGGACCGGGGCGTTGGCGAGCCAACCCGTCAGATCCTGATGGATGACGATGCTTAGTCAGCGGCTGGTCACCGGGACGAGCTTCCGAAGGCATGAGCCCCTGGGTTGGCAGCCGACCGTCCTGGTCGTGTCGATCCGCCGCTACCGGTGCGCCGGCTGCGGACATGTGTGGCGCCAAGACACCAGCCGGGCCGCGGAACCGCGGGCGAAGCTGTCGCGCCGCGGGTTGCGGTGGGCCCTGGAGGCGATCGTGTGCCAGCATCGTGCGCGCCCCATGGCGATGAAGTCGAAGTGCCGCGCCTTACCGGCCCCCTCGAGGGCTCGTTCGGTGTCCCAGCCGAGGTTGTAGCAGCCGGTCAGCAGCGGCCACACGACGTTGACCTGCGCTGCTTCCGGGTGAACCGGGCACCTGCCGAATGGATGTGGCCACCGAAGTGCAGACGCCCGCCGGGCCGCATCGCCGCAGAGGCATCGGCGACGCTCCACGAGCCGAGTGAGGTCACGAGGGCCGTCGACGGAGGCGTGAGGCGGATCACGTCTGGCGGAGGCCAGATGGTCGCGGCTCGTGCGCATGGGTGCCGAGGGCGGGGCGACCTGTCGTTTCACGAGACCCGAAGCATCAGCCTGATCCATTGCGTGAAATGTGTGTACAGCTGTTAACGCGGTGTTTCGGCGGGAAGTTTGCGCCGTGCCGCCGGGCAATGGTTACGATCACGGCATGGTTACGGCTTGGTTGCGCTCCGGCATGCTGCGGCCCCGCTCCGCGGGGCCATTGCGTCTGCTGTGGCTGGCCGTGCTGGTGCTCGGCGTCCTGGTCACGCACGGCGCGAGCGCGGAGAGCGCCCAGGGGCACGCAATGGTCGGTGCAACCGCGCCCGCACACGCGTCCGCCGTGATGCAGGAAGGTCACACGAGCGGGGCCGGAGGAGGCGGCGCTGTCGCGAGCGCGTCGCCTGACGCTGCGGCAGCCGACGGCCAGCACGAGGGCGACGGTTCGCCCCACCCGGCTGAAGGCTGCGTCTCCGGCCAGCCCCAGCAGGACCTGTATCTGGCCGCTCCAAGTCTGTCCACACGGGGCCGGGTGCCAATGACACACCCGTTTGCATGGGGGAAGCCCGACCCCTTCCGGTCGAAGTCGGCCGTTCCTTCGTTGACGGGTTCGAGAGTCTCCGTGGTGCAGCAGGTCTAGATTCCGGCGTCCCCGACTGGCCGCCGCTCTCCTGAGAGATGACAGCCCGCCCTGCGGGACGGGTCGGCCACGTGGGGTCAGTTCCCGGCTCCCTGGACGTCCGTGGCCACACTTCCTCGTGTGGGTCGGACCGCTCCTCGGCGCCTGCCTGCTCGGATGCCTGCTGATCCCGATCCGCCGCTCACCCCACGCCGTGGGAGCGGCGGCCGCTCCCCGGAGGAACCGTGCCGTTACGCCCCCTTTGTCACGCTCACATCAGCCTCCCGGCTACCAGGGCTCGGCTGCTGCGGCTGCTGGTCTTCGTCCTCGGAGTCTTGCTGCTGTGGGCGCTCGGCTGTTCTGCCTCGCACGCTGACGACAGCCACACGCAGGGCCGGCCCTCGGCCTCAGCCGATCTCCCCCCGCTCGCGTCGGCAGACACCGAGCGTGCGATCCCCCACGGACCGCATCCACACTCCGGTGCGCATTGCGCGCCGTACGTGGTCAGCCAAGCCCCTCCGCAGGCCCGGCAGTTGTTCACGGACACCGCGGCCCCGGCCGTCTTCGCCGGAGCGGCGGCGGGAGTGACTGCCGCCGTGACCGGTCGGCAGTGGGTCGCTCGACACGGAGAAAGCAGACCCCGGATACGGCGTTCAGGACGCGCAACTCTCGCCGTCGTCTGCCGGTGGCGGATCTAGACGGGCCTTCGCGGCCATCGACACGGGCCGCGCGTGCTGCCACCAGGTCATCGAGGCGGATGCCTCTTCCTGGACCGGACGGCGCGCCCGACGAAACCCCGTCACACCACCGATGAGAGCGGAAGATGAACCCGCAGACCACAACCGAGATCACACTTCCCGCCCGCTCGGCCCTGTCCGGGCTCGTGGGCGACACCCCGGTTCTCCGGATCTCCGATCCCCTCACCCCCGCTGACCGGGGGTTCTGGGCGAAGCTGGAGGGTTTCAACCCCGGCGGGATCAAGGACCGGCCCGGCCTGTACATGGTCGAGCGGGCCCGCGCCCGTGGTGATCTGCGCCCCGGCGCCAGGATCATCGAATCCACCAGTGGCACCCTCGGCCTGGGACTGGCTCTGGCCGGCATGGTCTACCGCCACCCCGTCACCCTGGTCACCGACCCAGGGTTGGAGCGGTCCATGACCCAGCTGCTGACCACCTACGGAGCCCAGGTCGACGTCGTCCCCGAGCCCCACCCCACCGGCGGCTGGCAACAGGCACGGCGCGAGCGAGTGGCTCAGCTCATGGCGCAGCACCCCGGCTCGTGGTGCCCCGACCAGTACAACAATCCCGACAACACCACCGCCTACACCCCACTCGCGCTGGAGCTGGCCTCCGAACTGGGCCACATCGACGTGCTGGTGTGCAGCGTGGGTACCGGCGGCCACTCCGCCGGCGTCTCCCGGGTGTTGCAGACCCTGTACCCGGAGCTGAAGCTCGTCGGCGTCGACACCATCGGGTCGACCATCTTCGGGCAGCCGGCCCGCACCCGGCTGATGCGCGGCCTGGGTTCAAGCATCTACCCCCGCAACGTCGCCTACGACAATTTCAGCGAGGTGCACTGGGTGACACCGGCCGATGCGGTGTGGACCTGCCGCCGGCTCGCCGCCTCCCACTACGCCACCGGCGGCTGGAGCGTCGGCGCGGTCGCCCTGGTGGCGGGCTGGCTGGCCCGTACCCTGCCCGCGGACACGAAGATCGCGGCCATCTTCCCCGACGGCCCGCAACGCTATCTCGGCACGGTCTACGACGACGACTACTGCGCCGCCCACGGTCTGCTCGACTCCCCGCCGCCCGTCGAACCGGAAACCATCGGCCGTCTGGACGAGAAGGAAGTCAGCCGCTGGACCCGGTGCACCACCGTGGTCGACCCGCTCACCCTGTCCGACCCGGCGCAGGAGCACGACGCCGCAGAGCTGGCTGAGTTCGGCGCCCGGGAGGAGGGAGACCGGTGATGGACCGGCAGTCACGTTCCGGGGGAACCTGGGCGCAGATGCGCTCCTACCCGCGCAGCGTCCAGTTGCTGATGGTGAACCAGTTCTCCATCAACCTCGGCTTCTACATGCTGATGCCGTACTTGGCCGCGCACCTGTCCGGCACGGTCGGGCTGGCCGGCTGGGCCGTCGGACTCGTGCTCGGCATACGCAACTTCAGCCAGCAGGGGATGTTCCTGGTCGGCGGAACCCTGGCCGACCGGCTCGGCTACAAGCCGCTGATCATCGCCGGGCTGATGCTCCGCATCGTCGGCTTCGCGACCCTCGGACTGGTGGACGCGCTGCCCGCGCTGCTCGCCGCATCCGCGGCGACCGGACTGGCGGGCGCCCTGTTCAACCCGGCGGTGAGGGCCTATCTGGCGGCGGACGCCGGGGAGCGCAGGGTCGAAGCGTTCGGGCTGTTCAACATCTTCTACCAGGCCGGCATCCTGCTCGGCCCACTCGTCGGCATGGTGCTCACCGGTGTCGACTTCCGCGTCGCCTGCCTGGTGTCGGCCGGGATCTTCGCGCTGCTGAGCATCGTGCAGCTCCGCAGTCTGCCCGCCCGCCGGGCAAATGACGCGCCGGCCACCAAGGGAAGCGGCCAACAGGACGGCGTGCTGTCCCAGTGGCGCACCATCCTGGCCAACCGGCCGTTCCTGCTGTTCTCGATCGCCATGATCGGCTTCTACGTCATGCAGTTCCAGGTCTATCTCGCCCTGCCACTGGAAGTGCGGCGTCTGGGTGGCGATGGAACGTCCGGGACAGCGGCGGTGGCGATGCTCTTCGCTGTCTCGGGCTTGAGCACGATCCTCTTCCAGACCAAGATGACCGCGTGGTGCAAGGCCCGCATGGAGCCGGGCCGGGCCCTTGCCTGGGGCCTGCTCACCATGGGCGTGGCGTTCGTGCCCCTGCTGGTACCGACGGCCGTGCCCGTGCCGGAGGGCGGAGTGAGGCTGTGGCTGCTCGCGGCCGTGCCGCCCGCGCTCTCCGCTCTGCTCCTGGCGGTGGGGACGATGATCGCCTACCCGTTCGAGATGGACACCATCGTCCGGCTCTCCGGTGACCGCCTGGTCGCCACCCACTACGGGCTCTACAACACCATCTGCGGCGTCGGCATCACGCTCGGGAACCTGCTGACCGGGGCCTCTCTGGACGCCGCCCGCGCGGCCGGCGTCTCCGCGCTCCCGTGGATCGCGTTCTGCGCACTCGGCCTGGCCTGTGCCGCAGCCCTGTACGGACTGCACCGCACCGGCCGCCTCGCGCCGCCGGTACGCGAGACACAGCCCGAGTCGGTGTCTGCCTGACCCATGGTCCTGCGGCAGGGGGGACGAGCTTTCCTTCGTCCTCCCTGTCGGCCATGCGCCGGAACTGCCACCGTATGCGGCCGCCGGGGCGGCCGTTCCTCAACGAACCAGTAGGGATTGAAATCCACCGTGAGCTCGAAACCTGTCGTACTCCTGGCTGAAAAGCTGTCGCCCGCCACTATCGGCGCCCTGGGCCCGGACTTCGAGATCCGGCTCTGCGATGGCGCCGATCGAGCCGAACTCCTCCCCGCGATCGCGGGTGTCGACGCGATCCTGGTGCGAAGCGCGACCAAGGTCGACGCGGAGGCCATCGCCGCCGCCAAGAAGCTGAAGGTCGTCGCCCGCGCCGGGGTCGGCCTCGACAACGTCGACGTCTCCGCCGCCACCAAGGCCGGCGTCATGGTCGTCAACGCTCCCACGTCCAATATCGTCACCGCCGCCGAGCTCGCCTGCGGCCTGCTCCTCGCCACCGCGCGGAACATTCCGCAGGCCAATACGGCACTGAAGAACGGCGAGTGGAAGCGCAGCAAGTACACCGGCGTCGAGCTGAGCCAGAAGACCCTCGGTGTGGTCGGCCTCGGCCGCATCGGCGTGCTGGTCGCCCAGCGGATGTCCGCCTTCGACATGAAGGTCGTCGCCTACGACCCGTACGTTCAGCCCGCGCGCGCCGCGCAGCTGGGCGTCAAGCTCCTCACGCTCGACGAGCTGCTGGAGGTCTCCGACTTCATCACGGTCCATCTTCCGAAGACGCCCGAGACCGTCGGCCTGATCGGCGACGAGGCACTGCACAAGGTCAAGCCCGAGGTCCGGATCGTCAATGCGGCGCGCGGCGGGATCGTCGACGAGCAGGCACTGGCCAGCGCGCTCAAGGAAGGCCGCGTCGCCGCCGCGGGACTGGACGTCTTCGCCCAGGAGCCGTGTACCGACTCCCCGCTCTTCGAGTTCGGCAACGTCGTGGCCACCCCACATCTGGGCGCCTCGACCGATGAGGCCCAGGAGAAGGCGGGCATCGCCGTCGCCGAGTCGGTGCGGCTGGCGCTCGCGGGAGAGCTGGTCCCGGACGCGGTCAACGTCGAGGGCGGCGTCATCGCCGAGGACGTCCGCCCCTGCGTGCCGCTCGCCGCGAACCTCGGCCGGATCTTCACCGCCCTGGCCGGCGAGGTCGCGGTCCGGCTCGATGTCGAGGTCCACGGCGACATCACCCGGCACAACGTCAAGGTGCTGGAACTCTCCGCACTCAAGGGCGTCTTCGAGAACGTCGTCGACCAGGCGGTTTCCTACGTCAACGCACCACTGCTCGCACAGGAACGCAGGGTCGATGTGCGCCACACCACCAGCTCGACATCCCCCGACCACCACCATGTGGTGACCGTCCGCGGCACCCTGAACAGCGGTGAGCAGGTCGCGATCTCCGGCACGCTGGCCGGCCCCAGGAACATCCAGAAGATCGTGTCCGTGGGTCAGCACACCATCGACCTCGCGGTCAGCGACCACATGATCTTCCTGCGGTACAAGGACCGGCCCGGCATCGTCGGCACCGTCGGCCACGTACTCGGCGAGTCGGGCCTGAACATCGCCGGCATGCAGGTCTCCCGGTCCGTGCCGGGCGGTGAGACGCTCGCCGTCCTGAACGTCGACAGCAACGTCCCCGCCGACGTACTCAACGAAATCGCCCAGGAGACCGACGCCACCTTCGCCCGCTCGGTCACCCTCGGCTGACCCCATATCAAGATCGCAGGACCCGGGCCGCTCACCGCTTCGGCGGTGAGCGGCCCGAGGCCGCACGCTCTGCGCCGAGCTCGGTCTCATACCCAGGACTGACTTTCCGAACGGTTACCGGACGAGCGACATCACCCGCCACGTCCGCGCTGGCGTCCTCCACGGGGAGTTCTCGGCGCGGCCGGGGAGGACCTTCACCGGCGCGGTGGCGTCTGCGGCGGCCTTCTCCGCCAAGGCGCGCAGCCTGGGCTCCGATTCCACCGCGGTGACCTGCTCGACCGCCGTCGGATACGCCGGAATTCGCGCTCGTCCCCGCACCGATCTCCACCACTTCGCCTCGCGCGTCGGCGAGAAGTTCCGCGCGGTGTTCGAGGGAGCCATGCGCTTCGGCGAAGGCGTTGATCCGCGGGTAGATGCGCGCGCACAGCGGATGGGACACCGTCCTGGCCATGCCGGCTCCTCTGCGTCGACGGCTTCTGTGGCGTCGCGGTGCGGGATCGTCGGCGACCATGTGGGGGATCCCGCGTACTTGGCTTTCGGCCTTGTGGAGCCGGGCGAGGTGGTCGGATTTGTGGTCGCGGTGTCGGCGACGGCGAGGACACCTGCGGCCCGGCCGTCGACCGCGGCCAAGACCGGGGTTTTGCCTTCGCCCGAGATGCCGGCCGCGGCCGGGGCGAGGGAGTCGGTGTCCATGTCGGTATCGCCGAGCAGCCGGGCTGTGCCGACCAGGACCGTGTGGCCGTTCACTGTGGCCTACCAAACCGAGGCTTGGACCCAGGTCGGGGTTTCCACGTTCCGCACCCGTAAGACGCGGCCGGGGTGGGCGCTCCCTCTAAGTGCCCGCCTTGCCGAGCGCCATGACCTGGTCCTCGCCTGGACTTCCGCCCTGGCGCGCGCCTTCCCCCGCATCCCGCTCCTCCGGGGCGGGCGGCGCGAGGTGGCCCGACCGGTGGAGCTGTGCGCGGACGATGCGGCGGCGGCCCGTACCGACCGGCTCACTGTGGCCGAGGGGCTGCTGACGGTCGCCTCCGGTCGAACGCCGCACGCCGGTGCCCGCGGCGGCGCTCGCCGCCGGGGGCGGCACCGCCGCCCAGCGAGTGCGGCGCCTGATCGCCCCGCACCGGCCATTGGGTCGGGCTCGGATCGCGGCAGGGTCCCTCGCCGCCGCCGTGGCGCTCGCCCTCCCGGTACTTGTTTTTGGCCACGACGCGGCTGGCCACCGCGGTCCGGGTAGACGTGTCGAGCTCGGGCACCGCAGCCGCGTGACGTCGGTCACCGGCTGATACCGCTGGGCTCCTGGCCACTTCCGCTGCCATGCTCACGCTCCGTGAGGCCCTGGCTCGGTCACCTCTCGATGGGGACGCCGACCATCGAGCCGTAGTCGGTCCACGATCCGTCGTAGTTCTTGACGTTCACGTGGTCGAGCAGTTCGTGGAAGACGAACCAGGTGTGGGCACTGCGCTCACCGATCCGGCAGTACGCGATGGTGCCCCGGTCGAAGTCGACCCCCGCATCGCGTTAGAGGTCGCGCAACATCTCGTCCTTGCGGTCCTCAGTCTTGCTGTGACCGGATGAAATATCACTCAGAGTATTCATCCACGTTTTACACCCGACCCGGGGCCGGCTGCGACGGGGCACCCTCCGCCAGTGCCGCGTCCATTGCTGTTATGTGGGGTCGAGGCCGTGACCGCGAAGCCAGGCCAAAGGGTCTATCGCGTCGCCACCGCCGGGATGCACTTCAAGGTGCAAGTGTGGCCCCGACGAGTTGCCTGAGCTTCCCGCGTAGGCGATGGCCTCTCCCGCCTTGACGTGGCCGGCGCGGACTTTGGCACTGGCGAGATGGCAATACCAGGTCTCGGTGCCATCGGGAGCGGTGACGATGACCATGTTTCCGTAGAACGGATTCCATTTGGCTTCGACCGTGCCGTCGGTGACGGCCATCACCGGGGTGTTCATGGGCACGGGGAAGTCGAGTCCGGTATGCCGGCTCGACCACATGGAGCCGGCCGCTCCGAACAGTTCGCCGACTCCTCGCTGTGCAACGGGAAGAGCGAACTTCGGGCGGAGCGCCTCCTTGCGTGCGGCTTCCGCCTTTCTGTGTGCGGCTTCGGCCGCCTTGCGCCTCTGCTCCTGCAGCTGACGTTGCTTGAGATCGATGCGTTGCTGCGTACGGCTGGCGCGATCGGCGAAGTCATCTGCGCCGCGTGTCACACCGGCGAGCTGCGCGTCGAGCTTGCCGTTGGCAGCCGATGGCTCGATGACCTGTGTCGCGTCCGGCGCGGCCTGTGTGGCCTGTTTGGCCTGTGTGGCCTTCTCATCCTGGTCGTCGACGCTGACGGAGACGGCCGCCGCTCCTGTGATGGCCATAACGACAGCGGACGGGACGGCGACGGTCAGGAGCGCGGATCGCCGGGCGGACGCACGACGGTTACGGACGTGGGCACGGCTCGGTCCGGGTGAGGCGATCCCCGCATCCTCGGTGGCGTCCTGGACGTGCGATACCAGGCAGGGCGGCTCATCGGCCGGAGAGGAAACGAGGTTCGGTGAGGCAGGAGACCCGCAGGAAGTGCCGGAATCCGCAGAGGCACCCGTACTCCACGTCCGTGTCTGTGACTCGGAGTCTTCGAAGCATGCTGTGGAGTCGACCCCATTGCGCCCTTGGCCGGTGGAGTCCCCCCACTGGGTTATGTACCCGCTCGGGTCTGCCGGGCCGAGGTCGGCCGCGGACGAGCTCATCTCCGCATGGCCGGGGGTGTCCCACATCGTAGTGGGGTCATAGCCGTAGGTGTTGCACGACAGCCGATGGTCGGGCTCGTCGTAAAGGGCGGCCGTGGTGTCGTACACGCTGGGCATCGCGCCGAACAGCGGGTCCTCGTCGTCGTAACCGCTAGATCTCACACCGCCGTGCTGGGCACCATCGTGGTAGTAGGCATGGTAGATCCCGTACGCGGCGTCGGGGGACTGAGTCCCGCCCGGGACCCAGTCCCCCGACGGCTGTCGCTCGTTAACCACTGGCTTCTCTTCTGTCTCGGCGGCAGGAGCACCGACGGCCACGGCTGAGTTCGAGCGGTACGCGGCATCGGTCATCGTCAACGGATCTCAGTACTCCAGCGAAGCCATCCCCTCGTGAGCAGGCGCCTGAGGTGGGAGCGCAGACCTCAGAGCGAGGTCGTGGATCCGCCATACGGCTAATCTACTTAACAATATAGTGGATGGTTGACCGGGGGTGGTTGGGCGGCGCGACCCACACCGATGCTGCTCCTGCTTGGCCTGGCCGCGATTCCCGGCTCGGTCGGCGGGACGTCGACCCTCTACCCGATCAGGGCGATGGATCGGGTTTCGTCTCGGCAGAGGTGCGGTGTGACGGATATCGCTCGTCGAAACGCCGCACCTTCCAGAGCGTCACGGCACCGATCCACGTCACCAGGAATGTGACCACGATGACGATGCCGATGGTGTTGAGGTCGATGCGGGTGAGCCACGACCAGGGCCGGTGGTCTGCCGCGCCCAGCTGCTCCGCCATCAGTGAGACCAGCTCCACGGTGCCGACGACGAAGGCGACGAAGATCGAAAGACCCGTCATCGTGAGGTTGTAGTAGATCTTGCGGAGCGGGTTGGAGAACGACCACTCGTACGCTTTCGCCATGAACACCCCGTCGGTGGTGTCCATCAAACTCATGCCGGCGGCGAAGATCAGTGGCAGGGCGATGATGGCGAGTGGTGGCAGCGTGCCGTCCGCAGCCGAGCCCGCCGCCAGGCCCAGCGCGCCGACCTGGGTGGCGGTGTCGAATCCGAGGCCGAAGAGCAGACCCACGAAGTAGAGCTGCCAGCTGTGCTCGATGAACCGGTTGTAACGGCCCTTGAAGACCCGGTTCATCAAGCCGCGGTCGGCGAGCAACTGCTCCAGTTCTTCCGGTTCGTGGCGGCCTGCCTTCGCCTCGCGCCAGGTGCGGACGATGCCGCGCAGCACCGACAGGTTCAATGCGGCGATCGAGTAGAGGAAGACGCCGGAGACCAGAGTCCCGATGACGCCGCCGATCTCCGCGAAGCCGGCCTGGAAGCGGTTCGCGGCCTGAGCGGCGAAGGCGATGCCGACGGAGAGGCCGAACACGACGGACGAGTGGCCGAGGGAGAAGGCCAGGCCCAGCCCGAGCGGGCGTTTGCCCTTCTGCAGCAGGTAGCGGGTGGTGTCGTCGATGGCCGAGATGTGGTCGGCGTCGAAGGCATGGCGCATGCCGAGCGTGTAGGCCAACCCTGCGGCCCCCGCGTACAGCAACCGCCCCCGGCTGTCGGCGAGGCCGTGGTAGCGCGCGTTGTAGTAGGCGAACAGTCCGAACCCCGCGATGTGCAGCGCCGCCACCACCCCGTACATAGCTGCGAGCCGATGTATCTCGCCTCGGTCGAAGCGGCGGACTCGTGCAGTCATGGACGGCTTCCCTCGGGAATGATCTCGTGATGTGACTTCCTGCGATGGCAGCTTATGTGCAACCACCATGCAGTAGGCGGGCGCGGGCCGTCTGTTCGGGCAGGGAGAAATCCATGGGCAGTGCCCCCGTCGACAGCAAGCCCGCGCCCCGCCTCCACGGCAGGATTGTCGGCGCGGCCGACATGGCGTTTCGCTGAGGGGTCAGTGGCCGCCGCTCGATCCGACGGCGAGGCGCTTGGTAAACGTCTTGCCGCCGTCCTTCGACTCGTAGACGCCGCTCTGCGTCGCGGCCAGGACGTGCTGGGCGTCGACGGCGGTGAGCGCCTGAGGCTGTCCGCCGGGGACGGTGGCGAGCTTCTTCCATGTGGTGCCGCCGTCGGTGCTGCGGCTCAGCCTGCCGGAGGTGTCGATGCCGTAGAGGGCGTTCTTGGCCTTCCAGGAGAGGAAGGCCATCACTGGCTGCTTGCCCTCGGCGAAGGTCTTGCCGCCGTCCGTACTGCGGGCGACTCCTTCCGCGGTGGTGGCGAGCACGAGATCGGCGTCATCCGGGTTGACCGCGATGTCGAGCGCCTGGAACGTGGCTCCGTCCCTCCAGGTGGTGCCGTCCTTGCTGGTGCGGAGCAGGCCGCCTGTGGAGTCGTAGCCGTAGACGGTGCCGTGTGCGTAGTCCAGGGCGTGGAAGTCGGACTTCCCTGAGAGGGAGAGCGACCTCCAGCTCCTGCCCGCGTCGGTGCTCTTGATCAGTCCCTTGTCGCCGGGACCGTCCGCTCCGGAGGCAGGGTGGCCGCTGGCGTAAAAGGTCTTGCCCTGGGCCACCGTGAAGCCCATGAAGTCGTCCTTGCTGTCGCCCACCAGTTTGGGATTGCCCTTGGGGCCGGGGGTGTAGATGCCTTCGTGGGTCGCGACGTACAGGCGCTGGTCGGACGGGTCCAGCCCGAGTCCGTGGATGTGGCTGACAGTCGTGACGGCATCGGACGAGTCCGTGTCGCCGTCTCCGCTGGAGCAGGCGGCCAGTGTGAGGCCGAGGGCGACGGCGGTGGCTGCCTGGACGGCGCGGTGCGTCTTCATGGGTCCTCGTCGAATCGTGGAGGCGGGCCGGGACATGACCGGGCGCGGCCCGAGTAAGGAGTGTGGGGGCGGTGACCGCCCCGGGCTCACCGGAGTGACCGGCTGAGCCCGGAACGGTCAGCGTGTGATCGGATCAGAGCTTGTCGAGCATGCCCTGGAGTTGCTTGACCTCGGCGGTCTGGGTCTTCACCACATCGTCGGCGAGCTTCTTCGCCGTGGCGTTCTTACCGTTCTTCTGCTCGTCCTTGGCCATGTCGATCGCCCCGTTGTGGTGGCCGATCATCATCTGCGCGAACATCTTGTCGAAGTCCGCGCCCTTGGCGGCCTTCAGCTCCTTCATGTCCTTGTCGGACATCATCCCGGGCATGCCCGAGTTGTCAGAGCTGCCGGAACCGTGATCCATACCGGGCATGCTGCTGTCGGAGCCGTGGTCCATGCCGGGCATGCTGCTGCCCGACTCCGGCTTGCCCCATGCCTTGAGCCAGGACTTCATCTTCTTGATCTCGGGATCCTGAGCCTTCTCGATGTCCCCGGCGAGGGTCTTGATCTTGGCGTCCTGCGCCTGCTCGTCGGCGAGCTTGGACATCTCGACGGCCTGCTCGTGGTGGGGGATCATCATCTGCGCGAATTTCACGTCCGCGTCGTTGAACGTGCCCGGTGCGGGGTTCTCCCCGGTGGTCGCGCTCGCCGAGGCGGAGTTCTTGCTCTTGCTCCCGTGGTCCATGCCGCTCATGTCGTCGTCGTTGCCACAGGCGGCGAGGACCAGGCCTGCGGCGGCGACGGTGCTGACGAGAGCGATGCGGCGGACGCGCGGACGCAGCGTGCTGCGCTTGATGGCGGTCATGTCGAAAACCTCGTGTTGTCTGTTCTGCGGAAAGCCTGTCGAACGGGGTACGCGGGCAGCGCGAGCCGCCCGCGGTGGCGTTCGGCCTAGATCCGCAGGACTGACAGTTGAGCGAGGTCAGGTGGTCTGGGCGGAGGGGGATTGGGGCGCAGGACCGCCACGGCGGCATCGCGAAGCCGTGCCAGCCAGTCCGTCCCGCGGCTCAGAACCGCCCGGAGAAGACTGGCGAGAATCCATGTGCCGAGCACGGCCACGCACAGCGAGGCCATGTCCATCCCCATGGCCGGGGAGTGGGAGGACGTCTTGCCGTCCTGATGCGAGTCCGACGTGTGCGAAGAGACGACAACGCCCTGCGGCGAGGCCATGCCGCCGCCTGGGTGGGCGGTGGTGGCCGATGCGTGAGCCGCTCCCATGCTCGTGTCGGCGGCGCTGTCGGGATGGCCCATCGAGTGCATCACGAAAATGCCCATCGCGAGCACGACGACGAGCAGGAGGTGCCCGAGGGCGCCTCCCGTTCGTGCGCATCGGCTCACATGCACGTCGTGGCTCCATCCGTGGTCGCTTCGCCGTCCGACACTACCGAAGCGGACCGGATCATGCCGTGTGGTTCGGGCGTAGGGGTGACCTACTAAGCTGTTTGGTAGTAATGGTAACGGCAGAAAGGCGGGCGCATGCGTACGTGGACGCCACATCAGTGGGTGACGGCGGCGGCCGTGGCCCTTGTCGCCGGAACCGCGATCGGTGTGCCGACCGGAGTCGTACCCACGCCCTTCTACACCCGGATGACCCCGGTGCTGTGGTGGAACTATCCGGTCTGGGTGGCGTCATCGCTGCTCATGGGACTGCTGGTGGCGACGTACATGCATGGGCCTCAGGCCGCGCGGGCCGAGGGACCGCGAGGGCGCCGGGCGCTGCTCGCGGGCGTGCTGTCCGCGTTCGCCGTCGGCTGCCCGATCTGCAACAAGCTGGTGGTGCTGGCCCTCGGAGTGAGCGGAGCCCTCTCGTACTGGGCCCCCGCACAGCCAGTCCTGGCCATGGCCTCGCTGGCACTGCTCGCACACGCCCTGGTACGGCGTCTGCGTACGGCCGCCGCTTGCCCCGCACCGGCCGCGCCTTCTCGTCAAGGCCCCGCAGGGCTCCAGGACTCTGCCCACTACGATGAGCGGTCACTGGTGCCGGAGGCTTCGCATTCCGGGGGCGAGGGGAGCGAACGTGCGTCAGCTGGGTGAACTCGAGGCGGAGATCATGCACCGCCTGTGGGCCTGGGGGCGGCCGGCGACCGCACGTGACGTACTGGTGGACCTCAGCAAGAAGCGGCCTATCGCCTACAGCACGGTGAAGACCGTGGCCGACATTCTGCACGGCAAGGGCATGCTGAAGCGGCACAAGGAGGGGCGGGCCTGGGTGTACGAGCCCACGTGCACCCGGCAGCAGTACACGGCGTCGCAGATGCAGGAGGCGCTGGGCGGCAACCCGGATCCGGTCGGAACTCTGGTCAGTTTCATCGAACAGATCACGCCGGAAGAGGCAGACGCCCTACGCTCGGCGCTCCGAGCGGCCAAAAAACGGAGCGACGCGTGATCACAGCTGTGGCACTGGCCGGATACGCGGCCCTGGTGGGCGCCGCGATGCCGCCTCTGCTGTCACGGGCACGGTGGCCCCACCGTGCTCCAGCCATAGCGGTCCTGGCGTGGCAGGGACTCATGGTGACGTTCGTCGTCGCCGCCGCTCTCGCGGTGTACCACCTGGTCCTGACCGAGCGCCATGTACATGAGGGCCTCCTCGGCCTGCTCAGCGTCTGCGGCTTGGCCGGCGACGCCCCGGTAAGCGAATCCGCGCCCACCCTCGCGGACGCCCTGGCGCTCAGCGGCCCCGCCGTGATCGTGCTGCTGCCTCTGGGCTGGTTCGCGCTCTGCACCTGGCGGGCCCGCCGGGCGCGGCAGCGTCACCTCGACATGCTCGTCCTGGTCGGCGAGCCGGCCCCCGGATACGACGCCACGGTCGTGGACCATGGCGCACCCGCCGTGTACTGCCTTCCCGGGCGTCGGCGTCGTGTCGTCATCACCCGGGGGGCCCTCGACGTCCTGTCCGATCCGCAGATGCGTGCCGTACTGGAACATGAGCGCGCTCACATCGACGGCAGGCACCACCTTCTCCACCTGCTCGTGGACGCGTTCTCCCGTGCCTTCCCCGGCCTGCCGCTCGCCCGGCACGCCAAGGAGCAGATCGCGCTGCTGGTAGAGATGATCGCGGATGACAGAGCCCTGCGCAGCCACTCCAGGGACGCACTGGCGACCGCCATGTGTGAGGTGGCCGCGGGACAGGCGCCGCGGGGAGCCCTGGGCGTCGGCGGGCCGGGTGCCCTCATCCGGCTGCGCCGCGTCCTCACACCGCAACCCCGGCCGCACCGTGTGACGTGGCTGGGTGTCGTGGCGGCCAGTGCGGCGGCTCCGCTGCTGCCCCTGCTCGTGGCCTGCGGCCCCTGACCACACCGGCCCCCGCCCCGACTCCTGGCCCACACACCTCCCGGGAGCCCCGGCCCGCCTTCCTGCCTGCGCCAGGGGCGCCGCTCGAGCAGAGGCTCCCGGTGAGCGAGGTGCTGCCGACAGCATACTGCTATGCCGCTTAGCGAGTAGCGGCAGGGGGGGCGAGAACGTAGCGGGGGGTACCGGAGTGCCGGAGATGCAGTACGGAGCCCGGGGCACCGTACCGATCGCTGCTGCCAGGCACGAAGGAAAGGCATTCCTGGCGTGGCCGAGGGAGCCTTGCCTCGAGGTGATCGATCCAAACTGTTGCTAAGTAACTTAGCGGATAAGCGTATGCTGACTGGATGCAACTCGCCTACCTGCCCAGTCCGGCGCAAGGAGTCGTACACCTGGGGCCACTGCCTCTGAGGGCGTACGCCTTCTGCATCATCCTGGGCATCTTCGTGGCCGTTTGGCTCACCCGACGACGTTGGGCCGCCCGCGGGCACGACCGCCATGAAGTCGACGACATCGCGATCTGGGCCGTTCCGTTCGGCATCGTCGGCGGCCGTCTGTACCACGTGATCACCAGTCCCGACGCCTACTTCGGCGAAGGCGGCAATCCATGGAAGGCCCTGCGGATCTGGGAGGGCGGACTGGGCATCTGGGGCGCAGTCGCGCTCGGTGCGCTCGGTGCCTGGATCGGCTGCCGACGCCGAGGCGTCTCCCTGCTCGACTTCGCGGACGCCGTGGCACCCGGCCTCGCCCTGGCCCAGTCCGTCGGCCGCTGGGGCAACTGGTTCAACCAAGAGCTGTACGGGCGACCAACGACGCTTCCGTGGGGGCTGAGGATCGACCCCGCGCATCGCCCAGGAGCCAGCCCCGATATCGCGACGTACCACCCGACATTTCTTTACGAGTTCCTGTGGAACATCGGCGTCGCCTTCCTGCTGATCTGGGCCGGTCGGCGGTTCGCCCTGAAGCGGGGCCAGACCTTCGCCCTCTATGCCGCCTCGTACACGGTCGGCCGCTTCTGGATCGAGTATCTGCGCATCGACGAGGCCCACACCTTCGCGGGGCTTCGCCTCAACGACTGGACCTCGATCACCGTCTTCTCCGCGGCTGTGGTCCTCCTCATCCGTTCGGCGAGGCGCGGTGAGCGCGAGGCCCCGACGGACTCGGACACCGCACCCGCACCCGCATATCCGGAAGAGAGAACCGTGGTATGACCAAGGAAGCACAAAAGATCAGGGTGAGCCGACTGCACACCCGCTCCCGGGCCTCTCGGATCGTCGGGTGGTCCCTTCTCGGGCTCAGCCTGATCACGTTGGTGGTCAACTGGATCGAGGAGTTCACCGATGCCGTGACGATCCTCCCGGGCGGCCATTCACCCTTTTATCTGGCGGGAAGCATGTGCGTCATCGTTGTCGGGGCATGGCGGGCCGGTATCTTCGACGCCAAATAGGTCGCGACTGCATCGCATGGGTGGCTCGGGGAACACAGCCCGGTGCCCAGTGCCACAGACACTCCCCAGTGCCCGTTCGTCGCACTCGCGCTGCGCTGCTGCATGTTCGCGGGTCTCGACGGCGGATCCTGAAGAGCACTGCCGCCTCGACGGCGAGGTGCCCGGTCCACCGACCGGGCACCCCTTATGAGCGGCGCTGTGTACGCGGCACTTCTTTGTCCTGTCAGCAATTCATGTGAAGGACCGCAACCGCAGGCTGTTGGTCACCACGAAGACCGAGGAGGACGCCATCGCGGCGCCCGCGATCATCGGGTTGAGCATGCCGGCGGCGGCCAGGGGCAGGGCGGCGACGTTGTAGCCGAAGGCCCAGAAGAGATTGCCCTTGATGGTGCCCAGGGTCTTCCGGGAGAGCCGGATCGCGTCCGCGGCCACCCGGAGGTCACCACGTACGAGGGTGAGGTCGCCCGCTTCGATCGCCGCGTCCGTGCCCGTTCCCATGGCCAGGCCCAGGTCCGCGGTGGCGAGGGCGGCAGCGTCGTTGACACCGTCGCCCACCATCGCGACCGTACGGCCTTCGCCCTGGAGGCGCGGCAGTTCCCCCCAGGGAACAGGTCCACGGGTGGCTGAAGGCCGGGGTGATGGATCGCGGTCGATTCGCGCCAACTGAGGAGGGAACTCCTCAAGGCGGCGTGATCAGCCCTCTGCTGCTGAACATTGCCTTGCATGGAGTGGAACAGGCTGCCGGTACTCGACCGAGAAAGGACGCGAGTCCTGGTCGATGCCGGACTCTCCGGTCCCGATCCGTTACGCCGACGACTTCGTCGTGCTCTGCCACGGTGAAGACCAAGCGCACCTGGTCAGGACGCGGCTGGACGAATGGCTCAGGCCCCGGGGACTTCACTTCAATGAGGCGAAGACCCGAGTCGTGCACCTCCATGAGGGGTTCGGATCCTGGGCTTCACAGTGCGCCGCTTCGGGGAGAAGCTGCTCATCAAACCCAGCAAGGCAGCCGTCCTGAGGTTCCGGGAGCGGTTACGGACGGAGACTTTCTCCCCAAGCTGGCCTGGACGGGCATCGTCCGACACCGGATGGTCAAAGGGACGGCATCTCCGGATGATCCGTCCCTGATGGACTACTGGCACACCCGCCGCCGAACGAAGGCGCCGCCGCCGATGGACAAGATCAACGAACCTCTGCCTCGTGCACTCCGAATGCCATCGTCAACACCACGCGAACGACGGCAAACGGAACACACCCTGCTGACCTGCGAAGCCCATGGGGCTTGCTTGAGCCGAGCTGCGGGGAAAGCCCGCACGGCCGGTGTGCGCCGTGAGGCGCTTCGTTGTATCCCCGACCCAATCGGGAGGAACTTGGAGGAATGTTTCTGGGTCACCTGACTTAAGTACTGCAACGGTGCTTGTCGTGACTGGTGGGCAGGTCAGGGGCTGTGTCCGCGTCGTTTGTAGTGGCTGGTGCGGGCCTGGTGTTGTCGTCGTCGGCGCCAGGTCGACCAGTGCAGGATGTGCTCGACGGGTGTGGGTCGGCGGTCGGTGAGTCGGGTGATCAGCCGTCGTATCTCGGCGAGGCTGAGGTGGATGAGCTGGGAGGATCCGTTTCTGCTTTCCCGGCATCCAGCTCACGGGCTCGCAGGACGCTCAGGCAGGCATGGGCGGCCATGGCGAGGGTCATGTGGCGGTGCCACCCGGGATAGCGACGCACCTGGTAGTCGTCCAGGCCGCACTCCTGCTTCGCGCTCTGGAAGCATTCCTCGATGGCCCACCGGCTGCCCGCAATGCGGATCAGATCATCGAGCGTGGTCTCGGTGGGGCAGTAGGCGATGTAGTAGGAGATCTCTTGCGGGCGGGCAACGCTGCGGCGGGCGACCACCCAGTGGCGGCGGTCGGGCCGGTGCCAGGGCCGCACCTCGACACGGGCCCAGTCGTAGATCCGCAGGCCGTGGGCCCCGGTGCCGCAGGAACGGCGCTTCCATTTCTGCCGGGCAAGACCGGGAAACAGGTCGTGGACGGGATGGTCGATCGCCCAGCGGGTGACCACGGTGTCGTGCCGGGTGGTGGCCATGACGTGGAAGACGTCCGCCCGCTCCAGCTCCGACCGCCAGCCTTTGCTGAACCCGTAAGCGGCATCCGCGGTCACCCACCGAAACGGGATCTTGTCCGCGAGCGCGCGGCGGACCATCGCCTTGGCCATGGCCACCTTGGTCTCGAAGGCGACCTCGTCCTCGATGCCGGCCCGGCGGCACCTTTCGCGGTCGTCGGTCCAGGAGGCGGGCAGATACAGACGCCGGTCGATCAGCGTCCGCCCACGGTCGGTGGCATAGGCGAGGAAGACGCCGACCTGGCAATTTTCCGTGCGCCCGGCGGTGCCGGAGTACTGCCGCTGCACCCCGGCCGACCGCGTCCCCTTCTTCAAGAAGCCCGTGTCGTCCACGACCAGGACGGCATCGGGGTCGCCGAGGTTGTCGACCACGTACTGACGCACGTCGTCGAGCACCTCGTCGGCGTCCCACTCGATCCGGTTCAGCATCCGGTGGATACGGTCCGGGCCCGTATGGCCGGCTTCCTCCGCCAGCGTCCAGCCGTTCTTCCGCTGCAGCGGAGCGATCAGCCCCCGCATATAAGCAAGTGCCGACTCCCGGGGCTCCGATCTGCTGAAACGGTGCACGAACCGCTCATGCACAGCGTCCAGTTCAGCCGCCCACAACCTGACATCAGCAAGGTCCCCACCCACACCCACACCAACGACCGACCTGGCCATCAGTCACGGCAAGCACCGTTGCAGTATTAGAGCTTGTCTTACGTGGTGAGTTTCGCGAGCTTTTTGTAGCAGGTCAGGGCGGCTGCGAGGCCGAGGAAGGCCAGGAAGTGTGTGCCCTTTCGTTCGTATCGGACGGTCAGGCGCCGGTAGCCGAAGAGCCACGAGATCGACCGTTCGATCTTCCAGCGGTGTCGGCCGAGGCGTTCGCTGGACTCGATTCCGGGACGGGCTATACGTGGGACGATGCCACGGTTGCGCAGCCACGTCAGGCGCTCGGTGGAGTGGTACGCCTTGTCCGCGCGGGGCCTGCCGGGCCGGCGTCGTCGCGGTCCGCGTCGGGACCGGATCGCGGGAATGCCCAGGATCAGCGGCAGAAGTGCCTGGCTGTCGTGAACGTTCGCGCCGGAGACGCCGAGGGCGAGGGGTAAGCCCTGGGCGTCGGACAGGACGTGCAGTTTGCTGCCCTTCTTGCCCCGGTCGACCGGATTGCGCCCGGTCAGCGATCCCCCTTTTTCGCACGGACCGAGGCCGCATCCACGATGGCCGAGGTCCAGTCCAGCTCACCTCGCGCCCCGAGCTCGTCCAGGACGGCCTGGTGCAGCCGCCGCCACAGACCGGCCTCGGTCCACGCGGAGAACCGGCGGTGCGCGGTGGCCGACGAGACGCCGAACGTCTCCGGCAAATGCCGCCAGGCACAGCCACTGGTCAGCACGTACACCACGGCCGTGAACACGGCCCGCTCGTCCACCGGAGCCGTTCCGCCACCCTGCGGACGGGACGCGAAGGATGGAAGCAACGGCACAACGAGCGACCAGAGTTCGTCAGGAACCAGCCGCTGCGACAGACCAACACCCATAGCGCAACATCATGCCGCATCAACCTGACACCACGTGAGACAAGCTCTTACCTGGACGCGAAAGCGCGAGGGGACAAGAGCATGTCAGGAAAGCGGCGGCCGTCTGGAGACGTTCAGGGCGGGGTGCCGCAAGGCCCGCACGATAAGGCCAAGGCTGGATTGCTTGAAGTTCAATCTCCGGTGGTGAAAGTGCGCACCCGTCGGAATAACGTCTGAAACCGACGTCGCGTCATGCCCGGCCATGAACCGTGAAGCCGAGGCAACCTCCATGGCGCGAAACGCCGCCCAACGAGGGTGGTCAAGGAGATGAGTGAACGGCCTACGTCGTGCTCGATACGTACAGCGAAGACGTACCACGGGATCGCCTACGGGGCGCGAGCCCTATGGCGACGGAGGTGCCGTAGTAGTCGCAGGAGTAACGACCTGCCAAGGAGGCCGGGAAAACCGGGACCACAGGGCGAAGGGCACCAGGTGATCGAGATGTTCGGCGAAGGGAAGCATGCGCAATGCAGAGTGCTGAAACGGTGCTGAGCGTCCTCCGCAAGCGCGGTGAGAGAGGTTTGCCGGTCGAAAGGCTCTACCGGCAGTTATTCAACACGGAGTTGTTTCTGCTGGCCTACGGGCGCATCTATGCCAACAAGGGAGCGATGACTCCCGGGGCCACCAGGGAAACCGTGGATGGCATGTCCCTGGAGAAGATCCAGAGGATCATCGAATCGCTCCGCTGCGAGCGCTATCGATGGTCCCCGGCGAGACGCGTATACATCGAGAAGAAGGGATCAGCCAAGAAGCGTCCGCTAGGACTGCCGACTTGGTCGGACAAGCTCGTGGCCGAGGTAGTGCGCATGCTTCTAGAGGCGTACTACGACGTCCAGTTCTCCGACCGCTCCCACGGCTTCCGTCCCGGCCGGGGCTGTCACACCGCACTGAGTGAGGTGGAACGGTATTGGACGGGAACCCATTGGTTCGTCGAGGGCGATATCTCCGACTGCTTCGGCAGCCTTGACCATAGTGTCATGCTGTCGATCCTGTCGGAGAAAGTCCACGATGGCCGTTTCCTCCGGCTGATCGGGCACATGCTCAAGGCTGGATATCTGGAGGATTGGCGCTGGAATGCGACACTCAGCGGTGCTCCGCAAGGTGGAGTGGCCAGCCCGATCCTGTCGAACATCTACCTTGATCGGCTCGATCAGTTCGTTGAACAGTCGCTGCTGCCCGAATACAACCACGGCCAGCGTCGACAACCGAACCGGGAATACCGGCGGTTGGAGCACTGGATCCAAGGGGCGAGACGGCGCGGTTGCCGAAAATCGGTGCGGGAGCTCGAACCCCGGCGCCGAGCGTTGCCGAGCCAAGACCCCAATGATCCAGACTATCGACGGCTTCGGTATGTGCGCTATGCCGACGACTGGCTGCTGGGATTCGCCGGGCCCAGGCACGAAGCAGAGGAGATCAAGTCAAAGATTCGGGCGTTCCTGCGAGAGGAACTCGAGCTGGAACTTTCTGAGGCCAAGACGTTGATCACGCACGCCACCAGCCAGGCGGCGCACTTCCTCGGCTACGACATCAAATCCCAATACTCCAACGACAAGATCACCCGTAATCGACGGGCAGTCAATGGATCCATTGGGCTGTTTGTGCCCAGGCAGGCGATCAGGCAGCGATGCGCGCTCTACATGAGCAAGGGAAAACCGGCGCTGAGAGGTTCGGTCATGCGTGACGATGACTTCACCATCGTTGCGAAGTACCAGTCCGAGTTTCAAGGTGTCGTCCAGTACTACCTTCTGGCCCAGGACGTCTTTCGCCTGGGCAAGCTCCGATGGGTCATGGAGACTTCGATGCTCAAGACCTTGGCCGGGAAACATCGCAGCACGGTCACGAAGACGGCTCGAAAGTACAAGAGCATGATCGAGACGCCGGAAGGACCGCGCACCTGTTTCCAGGTCACTGTCGAACGCGATCGAGGGAGGAAACCACTGGTCGCCCGATTCGGGGGGATCCCGCTCAAACGACAGCGCACAGCGACCCTCACCGACCTCAAGCCCGTCATGGCCAGCAGCAAGCGCAACGAGCTGATTCATCGACTCCTCGCCGAATGCTGTGAGCTCTGCGAGTCACGGACACACCTGGAAGTGCACCATGTCCGCAAACTCGCCGACCTCAACCGCCCAGGACGGCGCGAGAAACCGGCATGGGTCCGCCTCATGGCGATGCGACGGCGGAAAACCTTGGTGATCTGCCGCCGCTGTCATGAAGACATCCATTCCGGGCGGCCCACTGCGCTCAAACGGACGTGATCACTGGAGAGCGGAATGCGGGGAAACTCGCCCGTTCCGTTCGGGAAGGGGCCGTCGGAAAAGGACCCGAGCCACGGGCACCTCGTCGGCGGCCTACTTCACTCTGAGGGGGCCGGGGCCCAGCAATGGGCTCCGGCTACCCGACCAGAACAGCTAGGGCTCGACGAGCGGGCTCAGCGTCCGGTGCGCGATCCTGAGCCCCTGCTTCACCTTCTCAGGGGTGCCGCCCCACACCGGGTCCTCGTGTTCGACGGAGACCGTGCCGGTATAGCCCAGATCGTGGAAGCGGTCGATGACGTGGCGCCAGTCGACCTCCCCCAGACCGGGTACGCGGTAGCGCCACCAGCCCGTCGCCCAGGGGTCGCCACCCTTGTCGACGATGCCGAAAAAGCCGTAGCGGTTGCGCTTTCCCGGGAACAGCTCCACATCCTTGGCCTGGGTGTGGACGATCCGGTCGAGGTACGGCTCGATGGTCTCAAGGGGGTCGATGCCGATCCATGTCAGGTGCGAGGGATCCCAGTTGAGGTAGAAGCCCAGGCCGAACATCCACTCCCACAGCTCGGGCGAGTAGGCGAGGTTCCCGGGGTATCCGTCGGGGTGCCAGCCCTCCATCACACAGTTCTCGATGACGATCTTCACGCCACGCTCGCCCGCGTACTCCACCAGCTCGGGCAGCACCTTCTCGCCCTCGCGCAGGTTCTCCAGCACGCTCAGGCGCGGGTCGCGGCCGACGAACGTACCGACCGAGTCCACGCCGAGGCGAGCCGCTGTGTCGATGGCGTGCTTGAGGTGGGTGCGGATCGACTCGCGGGTCGCCGGGTCCGGGTGCAGGTTGTTCTCGTAGTACGCGAGTGAGCTGATCGTCAGTCCGGTGCGGTCGAGGAGTTCACGGGTGTGCTGCTCGTCGGCGTCCGTGAAGCCGGCGACCGGCAGGTGCGAGGCCTCGAAGTCGCGGCCACCCGTACTCGGCCACACCGCCACCTCAAGGGCCTGGTAGCCCTCTGCCACGGCCCAGTCGGCGATCTCGTCCAGGGGCAGGCCGGGCAGGCAGGCCGTCAGGAATCCCAGCTTCATCGCAGGTGTTCTCCGTGTTCGCCGGTCGGGTCATCGGTGGGTGCGTCGGTGGGTGTTGCATCGTCGACGGGTGTCCATGTGCGCCGCGCCGCCGAGGCCATGACCGCGTCGACCAGGCGGGCCGAGCGCAGCCCGTCCCGTACTGTCGGCAGACCCTCAAGGTGACTGCCGCGGACGGCCGCGTAGGTGTCTTTGACGAAGTTCTCGAAACACTCCGGGTAACCCTGCGGGTGCCCCGCCGGTACGACCGAGAGGCGGGCGGCGTCGGGCGAGTTGACGGACGGGTCGCGCACCAGCGTCTCGGTCCGGTCCGGACGGCCCAGCCACAGGGACTCGGGGAGCTCCTGGTCGAAGACGGCACTGGCGTGCGCCCCGTCGAGCTCGAACCACAGCCGGTTCTTCCGGCCCGCCGACACCTGGGAGACCGTCACCGACACCAGGACCCCCTCGGTCGTACGGCCGACGACCGCGAGGGCGTCCTCCGTCGTGACCGTGACGCGGGCCGCGTCGCAGGGGGCCCCGTTGCCGAACGTCGGGCCGCCCACGCGGGGCCGGTCGGCCACCGTCGTGGTCGTCTCGGCGAGCAGTTCGGCGACCCGGACCCCGGCCACCCATTCGACCAGGTCGAACCAGTGCGACCCGATGTCGGCGAACGCCCGCGAGGCGCCGCCGGCCGCCGGATCCACCCGCCAGCTGGTGCTCTCGGGGGACAGCAGCCAGTCCTGGAGGTATGACCCGTGCAGGAGCTGCCAGGCGCCGAATCCGCCGGCCGCGACACGGGCCCGCAACTCGCGGACCATGGGGTGGTAGCGGTAGACGAACGGCACGGTGACGATCCGGCCCGCCGACTCGGCCGTATCCACGAGGAGTCGGGCATCGGCCGCGGTCGTCGCGACGGGTTTCTCACACACGACGTGCTTGCCGGCCCGCAGGGCGGCGACCGCCTGACCGACGTGCAGGTGGTTCGGGGTGCAGACGTGGACGACGTCGATCGTGTCGTCGCTCAGGACGGCATCGAGGTCCGGGTAGCCGACATCGACCTGCCAGCGCTCGGCCGCCGCGAGGCTGCGCTGGGCCGTGGAGGACAGGACGCCGACGACCTCGGCCCCGCTCGCGCGTGCGCTGCGCAGATGGACGTCGCCGATCATGCCCGCGCCGAGGACGGCGACCCGCAGGCGCGCGGTGCGCCGTGCCCGGCCGGCCGCGATCACCGTCACGGGTACGGGTGCGGACCGGGCAGGGGCACCGTCGGTGGAGGATGCGTGCGGGGAGTGCCCAGTGGGAACCGTCATACCTGGCCCTGCTTTCGATGCGCGCGGCCTGCGCCGACCGCCGGCCGTGTCCGGGCCCCCTCCACAACGGCCCTTCCCGCCCGCAGAGCGGCAACGGGATCAGCCGCCTGGTCCAACTCGACGAGGACGGTGTCGGCGCCAGGCGTACGGGACATCGCCTCGGCCCACGCCCTCCAGTCCACGATGCCGGTGCCCAGTTCGGCCATGTAGGGCTGTTGCTGGGCGAAGACCGTCTCGTCGATGGTGAGTTCGACGTCGATCGGCTTGACGGCGTCCTTCCAGTGCGCGAGCGCGATGCGCTGGGAGTGACGGCGCGCGACGGCGACGGGGTCGCCTCCGCCGAGCGCGATGTGGCAGGCGTCGGGGCACAGCCACACGTAGCGCGGATCGGTCAGGGCCATGAACAGGTCGATGTCCCTCTCGTACCAGAGGGTGCTGTTGGACTCCGTGTGGAAGGCGAGCTTCACGCCGTACTGGGAAACGGCCTCGCCGACCACGTGGGCGATGTCGGCCATCCGGGTCATGTACGCGGCGTCCACGAAGAAGGGCGGAGGCGTCCCGAACGTCGTCCGCATCGGCAGTCCGGCGACGAGCAGTTCCGCCCCCACCTCGGCGAGGAAGGCGGCGCGTCGCTCGGCGTCGGCGACGATCGCGGGCAGGTTGCCGCCCTGCCGCCAGTCGGGGGCGTCGCTGCCGGCGACGAACGCGCTCACCACGGATAGGCCGCGGGCCGCCAGCTCGCTGCGGAAGGAGGCCGCGCTGCCGAAGGCGCGCAGAGCCGAGTCGATGTCGCCTGGTGCGAAGGTCAGCTCCAGGCCGGTGACGCCGGCCTCCGCCAGCGCGTCCATCACTCGTTCCCAGAAGGGGCCGGGATGGTCGCGGGCCCAGTCGCGCAGGGCGTCGGCGGAGTCCAGTCCCCAGAAGTCCGGGTGGTAGAAGGTGATGACGTCGGTCGCGAAACGCGGTGCCGGCGGTGTCAGCGGATCCAGCGGTGTCATGCGGCGCCTCCACGGGCGTTGTAGACGGTGACGCCTTCGGCGTCGACGGCGTCCCGGTAGCCGCGGAACACGGCGAGCGCCTCGTCCCGCAGCACATCCCGTACGACCTTGATGCCGCGTGCCTCGAACTGCTCTGCCCAGTCCGCGCCGAGCGGGCCCTCGTCGAAGGTCGTGATCTCCTCCAGGTCCGGCCCCTCACCCGCGACCACGAGACCACGCACCCCGGACCACATCGTCGCGCCGTAACACTGCACGCACGGACGCCAGTTGACGACCAGCTCGTGCGCCGGCACGCCCTCGCCGCCGAGGTCCCAGCCGCCGGTCGCCGTCTGGGCGAGGCCCAGCGCGACGACCTCGGCGTGCGCGCTGGAGACACCGGAGGCGAGTACGACGTTCACGCCGACCGAGATGATCCGGCCGGTGTCCTGCTCGGCGACGAGTGCCGCGAACGGACCGCCGTTGCCCTCACGCCAGTTGCGGTCGGCGAGGCGGTGCACGAGGCGCATCCGGCCCTCGCGGTCGGGGATGACGGCCGGCACGTCGGCGAGTTCGTCGTCGATCCACGCGGGCAGCGCCACGCGGTATTCCTTCTGGATGTCGATCACGGTTCTGGTTCCCTCTCAGTGGGCGGCGGGCGCGGTGATGCGTTCGGCGACGGCACGCGCGGCCCGTACGGCGGTCACCGCACCGGCCAGCGTGACGTTGGCGGCCATCGCGGTGGGGATCACGCCGTTGCCCGCGAGATACAGGTTGTCGAAGCCCCACACCCGGCCGTCGGGGTCGCACACACTGGTGCCGTCGTCGGCACCGCCCGCCCGGACGGTGCCGGTCTGGTGCAGCGACGAGCCGGGCGGGAGCAGGGCCAGTTCGGTCTCGGGATCGAACGTCCCGAACTCCTCGGCGAGCGACCGGACTTGGTCCCGCCCCCGGCTGATCAGCTCGCGGTCGGCGTCGGAGTAGCCGAACTCGACGGTGAACCGTGGCATCCCGGCGAGGTCGGTGTCCGACTCCGAGAAGACGAGCCGGTTCTCGGGGCGGGACTCGACGGGGGCGTACAGCGACAGGCCCACCGAGTGCGCCAGGGGGCGGCCGGCCTCGTCCACGTACGTGCGGTTCATGATCTGGCCGTGGAACGGCTGCGCCGCTCCGTTCTGCGGCAGCCAGAGCGAGTCCGTGGCGAACTCGCCGGGGAGCGGCAGGGGCAGGGCGTCGAGGCCGATGCCGAACCGGTCGAGGTCGAGCAGCACCCGGGCGCTGATGAACGCGTGCTCGTTGAGGTGACGCCCCAGTGCCGCGGGCCGTATGCCGGACGCGAACAGCAGTTGCGGGGTGCGCAGGGTGTCGGCGCACACCACCACGGTGTCCGCGAGGAGTTCGGACTCGGCGCCGTCGGCCACGCGACGCAGCCGGGCGCCGGCGACCCGGCCGCCCTCGGTGACGAGGGCCGTGGCGAGGGTGCCGGTCAGGAGCGTGAAGGCCGGGTCCCCGCCCGCCGCGATCGCGGGGAAGATCGTGCCCGGAGCCGTGCGCGGCATGGGTCCCGCCGGTGCCGTGGTGACCGCCATCGGCATCGGCTGCGGCCGCCGGTCCTCCGGTACGACGCCGTCGTAGCGTCGGCGCAGCACGTCAAGTACCCGCTCCCCGACCGGTGTTGGGCCGATGGCGGCGGGCGTGACCGCGAGCAGGCGGCACGCGGTGTCCAGATCCGTCGCCCAGCGGTCCGGGTCGCCGAAGTCGAACACCTCGTCCCCGGCGGGCCAGGGCGTCGCGGCGGTCCAGTGCACTCCCATGCCGCCCGCGTTCCACGCGAGCGCGGCAGCCGGCATCGCCTCGGCGCCCTCGCCGAAGGTGAGCGCGTGGAACATGCCGGGTGCCAGGGCGGTGATGCTGTCCGCGACGTCGCGTACCACTTCGGCGCCCGTGTACAGGCCCTGGATGCCGGTGGCGACCCGTTCGTTGTAGCGCTGCCACAAGGCCGGGTCGTCGAGGTCGTGCAGGTGCAGGCCGGGGGCCGCTCCGATCGGCCGACCGCCGTCGACCATGGTGATGTCCAGCGTCGGATCGGTGTCCCGCAGCAGCCGGGCCACGACGGATCCCATGATGCCGCTGCCCACGATGAGAACGCCGGTCCTGCTGGTGCCGGTCATGGTCGGGCTCCTGTCCTGCGAAACGTGGTGTGAGGGGAAAGTACTGGTGGGATGCGCGATCACGCGCTCGGGACGGGCGGGCCGAACAACTCGGTGTCCATGTGGTCGAGCACGAACTTGACGGCGCCGATGAGCGGGCCGTCGGAGCCCAGTACGGTGGCGCGCAGTTCGACGGCGGGGGTACGGGCGCCGCGCATCGCCTCGCGCACCGGAGGCAGCAGCACATCGGCCGCGTCCTCCAGCCCGCCGCCGAGCACGATGAGTGACGGCGCGACCGTCCACGACAGGGTGGTGAGGATCGACGCGATGTTCTCCACGAACTCGTCGACCTCCGCGAGCGCCGCCGTATCGCCGGCCCGAGCCGCGGCGAAGCGGTCGAGCGCGACACGCCGCCGTGCCGGATCCGGTGAGGTCAGCCACGCCACGGGACGGTCCTCGACCGAGCCCGCCGGCAGCGACACCGCCTCGGCGATCTCGCCCGCGGCGCCTTCGAAACCACGGTGTACGTCCCCGCGTATGAGGATGCCGAGACCGGTCCGGTTCCCGAGCATCGCCCATACGACGTTGTCGTGGTCACCGGCCGCACCTCGCCAACGCTCGGCGAGCGCACCGAGATTGGTGTCATTGTCCGCGAACCACGGCACGCCGATGCGCCGCCCGAGTTCCTTGGGCAGGTGCACGCCTTCCCAACGCGTAGTGTGCACCAGACGTCGTACGACGCCGTCGTCGTCGATGGCGCCGCCGCTCGCGATCGCGCCGGCCCGCAGCCGGTCGGCCGACCCGCCCGCGTTGTCGAGCGCCTCCAGCACCAGCGCCGCCGCGTCGTCGAGCGTGGCCTTCGGATCCTGGTAGGCGCGCAGCGGCCGGTGCGCCCGGCCGACGATGCGGCCGCGCACGTCGGCGACGACCGCGGACACGTCCAGGGTGGTGATGCGCACAGCCGCCAACAGCGCGTGATCGGCCCGCAGTTCGTACCGGCGAGCGGGGCGCCCGGCGCAGCCGCTCACCGGAACTCGCTCGAGTTCGCTCACCCAGCCCGCGTCGACGAGTGAGTCCAGGATGAGTTCGATGGTGCGGCGGGACAAGCCGACCCGCTCGGACAACTCGGCCAGCGTCATCGACCCGGCCGACACCGCCAGCGCGCGAAGGATCACCGAGGTGTTGACCCGCCGGACGGCGCTCTGGTTCATCCCGGGCATCAGCACGCCTCCGCCGAGACGGACCCCGTCGCCACCACCGGGTCGAACACACCTGTGGTGTCGGCCGCAGACGTAGCCCCGGGCCTGCCGTACTCGCGAGTGGGGTCGCCGAGCCTCCCGGTCGCCGGCTCCCAGGCCGGCGACCGGCCGTGGACGAACGCGGCCAGGTCGGCGTGCATGGACGTGGCGAGCTCCGCGGGCGGCCGCGTTCCGAGGGCCTCGGCGGTACCGGGCGCGTCGAGTACATCGAAGAAGAACGGGATGTCGGCGCAGTGCACGGCTCCACCGAGTACGGGTGAGGGCCATTCGAAGGAGTACAGCCAGGTGCCGGCGCCGGCGTCGCGACGCGAGGCCGCCGCGCGCGGACAGGCGGCGCGGAGCAGGATGTCCGTCACACGGGTGCCCGCCGCGCGAGCGGCGGCGTTGTGGCTGCCCCGGGCGCCGCCGTCGAACTCGTCGCCCGTCGCGCCGAGCAGCAGCGGTACGCCGTGCCCCTGCACGGCCAGTCCCTCGGCGACGGGCACCGGAAGGACGTCGTCGCCGACGACCGGACCGAGCACGGGCGGGCCGTCATCGCCACGTTCGCTCCGCAGCAGACGGACGCCCTGCGACACGCTTTCCACCGTGAGGCCGCCGAAGCCGTCGCGCGTCGGCGGCACGCCGAGCCGGTCACCGAGCCGCCCGGCGAAGGAGCGCGCGGCGTCCGCGCCCACCTCGAAGAAGCCGCCGGACACACTGACCGCTCGGTGGAAGCGACCACTGCCGAGGGGCGAGGAGAGCAGCGCGAGCACCGCCCCGCCTCCCGCCGACTGGCCGGCGACGGTGACCCGGCCCGGATCACCGCCGAAAGCCGCGATGTTCTCCCGCACCCAGTCGAGCGCGAGCAGCAGGTCGCGCAGCCCGAGATTCGGGGGTACGCCGTCCAGCGGGGCGAACCCGTCGACGCCGAGCCGGTAGCCGGGCGTCACGGTGACGACTCCGTCGCGGGCGAAGGCGCGGCCGTCGTACCACGGACTGGCCGGACTGCCCGCGAGGAAGCCGCCGCCGTGGATCCACACCAGCACCGGGCATGACACACCGTTCGCGGGGGCGACCACACCCAGGTTCAGTACGTCGTCGCCCGGCACCGACGGCTCCGGAATGGTGGTCGTGGCGAACAGCGGCACGCACTGCGAGGTGGCACCGTGCCGGGACGCGTCGTACGGCTGCGTGAACCGGCCGCGTGGCATCGGCGCCGCGAACCGCCGCGCACCCACGGGTGCTTCGGCGAACGGGATGCCGAGGAAACGCCGTACTCCGCCGGTACGGCGGCCGATGATCGTACCCGCGGGAGCCGCCACCACGTCCACCACATCCACCGCGGTCACCGCATTCCCGTTCCGGAGACGCCCTGCACGAAGTAGCGCTGCAGGAACAGGAAGAGGACGAGGACCGGCAGCATCACGACGATCGCGCCGGCGAGCATCAGGCCGTAGTCGGTGACGTGCGCGGCGGCCTGGCTGGTGGCGGCGAGGCCCACCGGCAGCGTGTAGCTGGAGGTGCTCTGGGCGACGATGAGCGGCCAGATGAAGTTGTTCCACGAGTAGAGGAACGACATGATCGTGATCGTCGCGACGGCGGGGCCCGCCAGCGGCAGGAAGATCCGGAAGAAGATCCGGAACTCGCCCGCCCCGTCGATCCGGGCCGCCTCCAGCAGTTCGTCGGGGACCGACAGGGCGTACTGCCGCATGATGAACACGGACAGCGGCAGGGCCATGGAGGGCAGCGCGATACCCGTGAGGGTGTCCGCGAACCCCAGGTCGACGGTGATCACGAACTGAGTCACGAACACCGTGGTGAACGGCACCATCATCGCCGCCATGACCGCGCCGAACGCGATCCGCTTGCCCGCGAAGTCCAGCTTGGCGAGCGCGTAACCCGCGGCCGACGCCGCCACGATGTTGCCTGCGACGACGATGACCGCGACCACGATGCTGTTGACCAGGAACCGGCCGAAGCCCTCGGTCTGGAACAGCCGTACGAAGTTGTCGAGGGTGACGTGCTGCGGAAGCCAGGCGCCGGGGTCGGAGCGGATCTCGTCAAGGCTGCGCAGCGACCCGCTGGTCACCCAGACGAACGGCAGCATCGTGAGCAGCGCGCACAGCACGAGCGCGCCGTACAGCAGGGGACGGGCGACGGACCGGCGGCGCATGTGCGTCCGTTCGCCTGTCATCTCGGCATTCCGCGGAGCGGCGATGGTGGTCATGTGCGAGGCCTCAGCATTCGGAACTGGACGATGCTCACCAACGTCACGAGCAGGAGCATCACGAAGGACGCCGCCGAGGACACGCCGAACTCGCCGACGCCGAACTGGTGGTAGGTGTACAGCGCCACCGACTCGGTGGAACCCAGCGGGCCACCGTCGGTGAGCAGATACGGCTCGTCGAACACCTGGAGGTAGAAGACGGTCAGCAGCACCGACACCATCAGCGTGGTCGGCATCAGCAACGGCAGGGTGATGTGCCTGAGCTGCCGCCACCGGCCGGCCCCGTCGAGGGAGGCGGCCTCGTACACGTCGTGCGGCACCGCCTGCAGACCGGCGAGGAACAGCACCATCGCGATGCCGAAGTTGCGCCAGACACCGAGGGCGATGACCACGGGCATGGCCAGGTGGGTGTCGTCCAGCCAGTTCGGCCCGGCGAAACCGACGGCACCGAGCACCTTGTTGACGGTGCCGTTGGCGTTGAAGGCGTACTGCCAGATCATGGCGACGGCCACGACGTTCGTGACGACCGGTGCGAAGAAGACGGTACGGAAGGTGCCGCGCAGCCGCCGGATGCCGGAGTTGAGCACGAGGGCGAGCGCGAACCCGATCCCCATCGTCAACGGCACACCGACGGCCACGAACAGGACGGTGTTGAGCATGTCCCGCAGGAAGCTCGGGTCCTCCAGCAGCCGGAGGTAGTTCTGGATTCCGGTGAAGTTGACGGCGAGCGGATGCCGCAGGTCCGTGCCGCGCAGATCGGTGAGGCTGAACCCGAGCGCGGCGACGGTGGGTATCGCCGTGTAGAGGAGGAACACCAGGGCGAACGGTGCGAGGAACAGCCAGGCGACAGCCGTCCGCCGGGCGCCCCGGGGCCGACGCGCACCGCGCGGTGTCGTCGGCCCGATGGTGGCGGTCATCCGGGAATCACCCCTTGCCCGTGCCGAGACTTTCGGCGTACGCCTGGACGTTGGCAGCGGCCTTCGCGGCGGTCCCCTTGCCCTTGGCCACGGCTTCCATCTCCTTGCCCAGCCGGGTGGCGACCTGCTGCCAGGTGCCCACCTGCGGGAACGCCCGGGTGTTCTTCAGCTGCGAGAGGAAGGCGTCCAGCAGCGGCTGGCCCGCGATGGCCGGGTTGGCCCAGGCGGAGGCGACGGCCGGCAGCGAGCTGTACGCCTTGTACTGCGCGACCTGGGTGCTCGGCTTGGAGATGTACCGGATGAGCTTCCAGGCCGCGTCCGCGTTGCCGCTGTCGGCGAGCACGCCCCAGCTGCCTCCGGCGGAGAAGGAGACACTGCCCGACGATCCGGCCGGCAGGGGTGCGGTGGCGACGTTGGAGGCCGTCCAGCCGGTCTTCTTCGCGACCGCGTCGAACTGGCCGATGACCCACGGGCCCGTGATCATGCAGGCGGTCTTGCCCGAGACGAAGTACGGCTGCGCGTCGAGGAACGTGGGCCCGCTGGTGTCGGCGATGCCCGAGGTGAAGAACGACGCGTTGTACTTGATCGCGTCGACCATCGCCGGCGTGTCGAGCGTCCACTTTCCGCCGGAGGAGAGCGGCGAGCCGCCCGCCTGCCAGGCGTACATCACGACGTCCTGGCCGTTGAAGACGTCCCAGCCGATGTCCGCCCCGAGCCCGTGCCCGGCGCCGGCGCGCTGCAACGCCTTGAAGAACGGCACCACGTCGTCCCATGTCGTCGGCGCCTTGACACCTGCCTTCTTGGCGAGGTCGGAGCGGTAGACGAGCGCGTAGGTGTAGGCGTACCAGGGCACCGTGTAGGCGACGTTCTTCATCACACCGGCGTCCCACAGGCTCGTGAAGAAGGCGGACGGGTCGACGAGGCCCTTCGGGACGGGCCGCAGGATGGACGGATCGAGGAACTGCGCCTGCGACTCGGGGAAGAACTGGGCGACATCGGGCCCCTTGCCCGCCGCGATAGCCGACTGGAGCTTGGTGTAGTACTCGGCGTTCGGGATCAGCGTGAACTTCACCGTGAGCTTGGGATTGGCGGCCTTGAAGGGCTTGACGACCTTGTCGAGCACGTTGGCATCGCCCTGGGCGGCCCAGACGTTGACGGTTCCCTTGGCCGGGGAGTTGTCGACGGGCTTGGCGGTGGCGGCGGTCGCAGCGTTGTCACTGCCGCGACCGCAGCCTGCCAGGGCGAAGCTGCCGAGGAGAGCTGTGCCGGCGGTCAGCCGTAGGACACCGCGTCTGGAGGGGTGGGACACGCTGGGCTCCTGTCTCATGGGCGCTGAGCACAGTGGGGGATTTCGGGGAAAGTAGCGAATTCGGTCCCAGGGGACGTGATCGGCGTGATGGTGCCTTTACGGCGTATTCAGTCCGGGGGACATGATCGGCGTGATAGTGCCTTTACGGCGTGGCAGCGACCGTAGAGGTGGCGGGTTGCCGTGGCATCGCGGATCGGTCACGGTGAAATTTCGGAACTTGTAGCAAAATCCCAAAGAGCCTCACCCGTACTGGCCACAGCCCTGCACTTGTCGGCAAGCCGCCCGGTCCGGTCCGGTTGCGGCACCCTGCCCGACCCGCGGCATACGACGTCCCTCACGCAAACGGCCCCGGACGAGGAATCCGAGGCCGAGCAGGAGCCCTCCCCGGGGGAGAAACCCCAGGTCAGAGCGGTGACGCGTTGTGCCCCCGGAGGGGTCCGCCTAATTACACAAGTGTTGGGCCTTCTTCTTCTGCGCCATCTACGCAATCAGAACCAGGTTGGGGACGAGTTGCCTGGTTCGCCAGATGACCGGTCCTTGTCGAGCGCACTACGTACCGCGACGAGGACTTGCTGCGCATCCTGCGGAACCAGGTCCGCTTCCTCCTCACCACGGGCGCCCCGTACGACCACCCGTTGGACGCAATGCTCGCCACCGTCGCCCCGGCACGGACGGCAGGACGGCCCGCGAAAGCGCCCAGCACCATGTCGCCCACGGCCTGGCCCACTACCAGGCGGTGGCGGACCAGCTGGCCACCTGAAGCCGCGGCGGCGCGGAGGCGCGGAGGTACCGACGGGCGCATGGTGTATGACCGGCGCACGCAATCCGACCCGGCGCGACGGCGCCCGACGACGGTCCACAGGGGTGGGGCGGGGGAGCATCGTGCGCTCGGCTGTCCGGTTGATGTCGTCCGGTCGGCGATTGTCATCCGTTTGACGCTGTGCATCACTGTGAGCAGGAGAACCGGCGGGGTGCCCTGGGCTTGCGTTCTTCGCCCGGGGCCGGACTTCTCGGCAGATTTGCCCTCGGAGAGGACCCCATCATGTTGCTCTTGGCCGATCCCCAGACCCTGTCGGCGACCGACGCCGTCGCACGGCGAAGCACCCTGCTGCTGACGCCGTCCGTTGCCACCATCCCGGTCGGCGGCTCGCCGTTGGGCGTGACGCTGACCCCGGACGGGGGACGGGCGTACGTCGCGAACCAGTCCTCGGACGACATCAGCGTCATCGACACCGCCACGAACACCGTCACCCTGACCATCGCCGCGCCCGGTGGACCGCGCCTGCTGTCCTTCTCGCCGGACGGCACCCTCGCGTACGTAACCCTGTTCGACACCGGCAGCGTCGGTGTGATCGACACCGCCACCAACGTCCTCACGACAACGATCCCGGTCGGTGCCGGAACTGTCCAGGCCGTGTTCACACCGGACGGCACCCGCGCCTACGTCACGTGCCAGACCGCCGGTGTCGTCGGCGTCATCGACACCGCCACGAACTCGGTCACCACCACCGTCACCGGTCTCAGCCTTCCGACCGGGGCAGCGGTCTCCCCGGACGGCACCCGGGTCTACGTGCCCAACGCCGGCGACGGCACCGTGGCCGTGATCGACACCGGCACCAACACCGTCAGCGCGAGCATCCTCACCGGTGACGTGCCCATCCTCGTCGCCCTCACACCGGACGGCACCCGCGCCTACGTCAGCGTCGCCGGGGAGAACGCAGTCAAGGTGATCGACACCGTGACCAACACGGTGACCGCCGCCATCCCCGTGGGCAACGGCCCTCGTATGGTGGCCATGAGCCCGGACGGGACCGCCGTCTACGTGGCCAATCTCAGCTCCGATACCGTCACGGTGATCGACACCGCCACCAACACCGCCATCGACAGCATCCCGGTGGGAAACAGCCCGATCGGCGTCGCGGTCTCCCCGGACTCGTCCCGCCTGTACGTCACCGACAGCGCCGACAACACCGTCAGCGTGATCGCACTGACCCTGATGCCCGGTCAGGGCACAACCGCGGGCGGGACCACCGTGACCATCCGCGGTCACAACCTGGCATCCGCCACCGCGGTGCACTTCGGCGGCGCCGCGGCCACGATCCTCTCCAACACCGCGACCTCGATCACCGTCAGAACCCCGCCCGGATCGGGCGCGGTCCCGGTGACGGTCACCACCCCCGGTGGTACCGCCGGTTTCGGCACCTTCGTCTACCGCCCCGCCCCGCTGCTGTCCGGCATCAGCACCACCAGCACCCCCTATGGAGGGGCAGGACCCGCGATGGGTCCGGTCAACGGCGGAGGCACCGCGGTCATCACCGGAGTCAACCTCTCGGGCGCCATGGCCGTGCGCTTCGGCTCCCGTCAGGCCGTCATCCAGTCCGTCACCGACACCGCGATCACCGTCACGGTCCCCAGCGCCTCCGCCCCCGGCCCCGTACCGGTCACCGTCGTCACACCCGGCGGAACCGCAGGCGGTCTCACCTTCACCTACGTAGCCGGACCCACCGTGTCCGGTGCGGTCCCCACCACCGGACGCACCGCCGGAGGCACCGAAGTCACCCTCACGGGCACCGGCCTGGCCACCACGGACCAGGTCACCTTCGACGGCGTCGTCGCTCCCTTCACCGTCGTCTCCGACACCACGGTCACCGCCATCGCCCCGCCCCACCCCGCCGCCGACAACATCACCATCACGGTCACCACCCTCGGCGGCACCACCTCCTGGAGCGGCTTCAGCTACCAGGACCCCACCATCTGACGTGTCCGAAGGCCGCTCTCCACGGCCGATCCCGTCCGCGCCGGCCCCGAAGCGACTCCATGCCGTCGGCTCGGGCGGGCCGTCATCGCTGCCTCCTGACGGGGACGTCGCGGGCCAGGGAGGTCTGCTCGAACGGGTCGCGCTGCTTCGGGAAGCTCGCGGCGCATTCGCCCGGGCAGGCGTAGACGACGCCACCACCGGCACTCGCGCCGTACCCGATCGCGACGACGACCGGCCTGCCCGTCGGCCGCTGACAGCGAGCGCAGATCTGGATCGTCACCGGCCCACCGCCTGGCGAACGTGCAGTAGATGCGCTCCCTGAGTCCGCACTTTGCTCACCACCCCCCATGACGAGACGAGGAAGGCGCGATGACGACGATCTCTGTGACCGGGCACATGGACCTCACTGATGAGTCGGTGCCGCTGGTGCGAGCCGAGTTGGACAAGGTCCTCGCTGCCTACGAGCCCTCCGGGCTGGTCGGTGTGTCGTGCATCGCGAAGGGCAGTGACAGCCTGTTCGCCGAGGCGGTCCTGACGGTCGGCGGGCGCCTGGTCGGGGTGATCCCTTCGCAGGACTACCGGCAGGCGAAGGTGAAGCCCGGCCACGCCGAAACCTTCGACCGGCTCGTGGACGCTGTGGACGAGGTGCTGGTGATGCCGCACGAAACAGCGAACCGGCAGGCGTACGAAGCGGCGCATGCCGTGCTGATGGAACGGGCAGCTGACCGTCTCGTCGCGGTGTGGAACGGGCAGCCGCCCACGGGCCAAGGCGGCGGAACGGCGGAACGTGGTGCAGCAGGCACGTGAGGCGAGCATCCCCGTGGATATCGTCTGGCCGGACGGGGCATCCCGCCACGCATGACGAAAACCCCTCGCCCGGCCGAAGGCCAGACGAGGGGGCATACGTATCAGTGGCGGCGCCGATCCGGGGCCAGAGCGGCTGGTCAATGCACGATGATGATCCTGCATGACCAGCTTGGGCGAGTACCGGGCCGTGCCCGCTGTAGCTACGAATTCGCAAGCGGGCGTTGACCGTGCCGGCACGGTGGCACAGTACTCCTCATGCAGATATCGAGATACAGATACGTTGCCGCGGGCCTCTTCCTGGGCGCCGCCCTGACCCTGACCGCTTGCGGTCAGCAGGGCACCGGCCCGACGGTGGCCGGCTCCGCCCCGAGCCTCGGCGCCACCCTCTCCCCCTCGCCCACCCACTCCCCCGTCGGCCCCGCACGGGGCAATGTGGAGCCCGACTCCCACGACGGAGCCCCGCACTACCGCGAGAACAACGGCTTCAAGATCCCCAAGGACATGTCCCCCGCCAGCGAGGAGATCGCCCGCAAAGAAGCCGCTCGCATCGAGCCCGTCCTTAAGCGGCTTTGGACAGCCAAGGTGTGGGATGCCAAGAGTGTGCGCGCGGCGCTGCTCAAGCTCGGCTACCGAAACGAGGGCCAGGACAGCGAGCAGGGGCGCGGAACGCTCTTCGTGCGAGCCCACGCCCCCGACAGCAACCCAGGTGCCAGCGTCGCCCTCAACGTCCGTCACGACGCCTGTGTGACCGCGTTCGTGCAGACGACCAACTACCAGGTCACGGTCAACGGCCGGTTCCTGGAGACCGGGTGCTTCGAGCCACGCGGCGGCCACTGAGCGCCGAGGTTCCCCGGGATTCCCCGATCGCCGAGTGCCATCAGTGGCTGCGCTGCACGCTCAGGCATCGTGGCGAGACCACCCAGATGGCCCAGGCCAGAGACTCCAACAGGTCAGCCCCTGTCGCCGGACCTCCGGCCCTACGGCTCGTGGCTGCTTTCATGACTACGTACGTAGCCACACGCCCCGTTTGAACCGGTGCGGACCGGCGTCCGGCCAAGCCCCGATTCGACGAAAAGGACCCTCTGAACAGCATATTCGCTGACCAGGGGCCCTCAGCGGCGGACGAGTCGGCCTGTACGCCGGGTTCCGTCTCTCCTGTTACCTCATGGGGGTGCGCCTAGCACACGTGCATGGAGAGTCGTCCCTCCGCCCCGACCCATCCATCGCGTGAGGGGCTACCCACGGCGGTACACCCAATCGCGGGTGGGCACCAGGTAGAGCGAACTGACCTGCTCGTGGGCGATGAGGTCGAGCATTTCCTCGGCGTCGAACCTCGTCTGGGGAACCCAGGTGCCCGCGGCGACAACGGTGGCGATGAGTGTGCGCAGTCCCATGGTGTGGAACAGCGGGATCACGCCGAGCGTCGTGTCGAAAAGCGACTGTCCGCTCTGTAGCAGGTGGGCGACCGAGGCGTGGTACTCGGCGCCATGTGTGCGCGGCATACCCTTGGGCCGGCCCGTGGTCCCCGAGGTGTACAGCATGACGCTGATGTCCCGCTCGGACACCCGGACGTCGAGCGGTCCGTCCGGCTGGTCGCGCGCCAGGCGCTCGATGGTCGCCTCGGCCGGGTCTCCCGAGCGGATCCACGGAACCGCCTCGACGGAGGCGAGCGCCTCCTGCGCGAGAGCCGAGGTGGATTCGTCGGCGATCACCAGCGCCGGCTCCGCGTCGGATACGCAGTAGGCGAGTTCCGAGGGGCCGAAGCGGAAGGACAGGGGTACGGAGACCGCTCCCAGCTTCTGCGCCGCGACGCCCGTCCCGCCCGCGCTTCCGGGCATGCCCGCACACCAGAAACCGCCACGCCCGGCGGGCGTGGCGGCGGGGTACTGTGCGCCGGTGTTACGGGGCCGTCGGCCGCCTCTTCATGGACGAGAACTCACCGCGCTCGACGCGCTCCTGGACACCGCGCCAGAACTCGCGAGCGGCGTATTCCATGCCCAGGCCGAGTTCGAGGGTGACCATACGGCTGGAGACCTCTTCGATCCCGCCGTAACGTCGCTGCATCTCCTCGTACTCCGCGATGCGCCGCTCGTGCTGCTCGATCTGGTCCCGGGCGAGGCGCGCCACGTCGTCCGGTTCCGCCAACTCGTTGAAGAAGAGCTTGATCTCCGCGATGTCGCGCAGTTCGAAGTGCTCCTTGACCGGCTCTGCCAGCCAGGCCCGCAGCGCGGCGTCGCCCGCCTCGGTGATCGTGTAGATCTTGCGCCGCCGCCCGGTGTCCTCCTCGTGCACGTCCAGAAGCCCGGCCCCCTGAAGCCTTTTGGGCTCCGCGTACAGCTGAGCGTGCGGAAAGTTCCAGAAGTAGCCCACCGACCGGCCGATCGCGCGCTTGAGGTCGTAGAGGGTGGACGGGCCACGCATGGCGATCATCCCGAGAACCACGTACGACGTCGTCGAGAGCCGGAATGCTGACATGGTCCGAAGCGTACCGTGGCACCCAGGACCCTTGTGCTTCGGCGTGGGGAAGCGGCAGTTCACCGCCAAAGCCCCGCCATGTTCGCCCGGCACCGCCGCCTTCGAAAGGCAGGCGGGTACCGGCATGGCGGGGCGACAGGGGGCGGGCGGTGCGCGGTGTGGGGGCGGCACGAGCGCGTCCCGCCGCCGGTTCAGCTGCCGGGCGTGAGCTCGAGGGTGTCGAGCACTCCGTACACCCCGAGGAAGGCGATCGCCACACTGCTCAGGACGAGGGCGGCGGTCAGCCAGGGGTTGGCGCGGAAGCGGGGCGGGACACCGGTGTAGCGCAGGCGCCAGACCGCGACCACGACCGCGAGCAGGAAGATGCCACCGCCGATGCCGCCGATCTGCACCATCAGGACCGGCGACTGCACCCACAGGAAGATGCACATCCACACCGGAGGCAGACAGCAGGTGAGGATGCGGATGGTGCGCGCGCGGATGCGCATGTCGTGCCAGTCGACCACGCCGAGCAGCCCGAGGGTGTTGGTCCACAGGCGGGGAACGCTGGCCGACGAGGCGACGGTGACCGAGAAGAGGACGGCGATCGCACCGGCCAGGAACAGGTACTCCGCCCAGGGGCCGAGCGTGTCGGTGTAGATGTGCGACAGCGTGGTGATCATCTCGTTGCCCTCGGGCACCAGGCCCTGCGGATGGAGCACCGAGGCACCGATCACGTAGAAGGACAGGGTGCAGATGGTGCACACGACCCAGGAGACGGCCACGTCGAGCCGCATGACCTTGAGCCAGCCCTCGGCCCGCCGGGCGCGCTGCTCGCTGCCGTCGTCGGGGCCGGTCCAGCGGGCGTAGCCCTTCTCCAGACACCAGTAGGTGTACGTCGTCATCTCGTCGGCGCCGACGCCGGTGATGCCGAACATGGCGAGCGCGATGCCGACCGTGCCCGCGGGAATCTGGAAGCTCAGCCCGTCGGCGAACTGCTCGGGGCCGTATCCGAAGGCGGTGAACGGCAGGGCGAGGGCCAGGCCGAAGGTGATGATGGTCTTGAGGGTGATGCCGACGACCTCGACCCGCTCGACCACGGGGTACTTGCCCGTCTGGAGGATGAGGATGGCGGCGCCGGTCACGATGATCGCCCAGATCGTCAGCGACGATGTGCTCAGCGACCCGCCGTGGATCGGCAGCAGGATCGAGCAGGCGGCCGCGGTGCCGCCGATGATGCCGCCGCGCTGGAACATCTTGGCGAAGTCCATGCCGATCCAGAGCCAGTTGATCCAGCTCAGCCGGCCGATCCGGGGGCCGACGTCGCGGAACCCGTCGAGCGCGGGGCGGCCGTTGAGGATCGTCCAGCGGGCCAGCTCCATCTGCACCCACACCTTGACCGCGGTCGAGACGATCACCAGCCACAGCAGGGCGAACCCGGCCTTCGCACCGAGCGAGGTGGTGGTGATCAGCTCACCGGAGCCGACGACGGCGGCGGACAGCACGAGCCCGGGGCCGAGATGGCGCAGTCGGCCGCGGAAGGTCTCGGGGGCCGAGCGGGCGTCTTCGGCGCGCAGCGCGTACGGGTCGGCCTGCGCGGGTGGCGGCGCCGCCGTGGCGCCGTCGGTCGTGGTGGACATAGCGGGTCCTTAGAGGATCTTCCGGCGCCGTCGCCGGTATCCGGAATGGGGACAGGGGCGGTGTGGGGGCGTGTCGTGGTGCCGTGTGCCGTGGTGTCTCAACGCACCGGGTGGCGCGGCTCCCCACCCGCCAGTACGCGGACGACGTCCTCGGCCACCATCGCGCCCATGGCCTGGTTGGCCTCCGGGGTGCAGGCGGCCATGTGGGAGGTGAGCACGGTGCGCGGGGCCTCGCGCAGCGGGTGGTCGGCGGGCAGCGGCTCGGTGCCGAACGCGTCGAGGGCCGCGGCCCCGATGTGCCCGGAGCCGAGCAGGTCGGCGAGCGCGCGTTCGTCGACGAGGCCGCCGCGCGCGGCGTTGACCAGGATCGCGCCCGGCTTCATCGCCGCCAGGCGGGCGCGGTCGAGCAGCGGGGTGCCGGACGGGTCGGGCGGAGTGTGCAGGCTGACGGCGTCGGCGCGCTCCAGCAGGGCGTCGAGCGCGGCCGGTTCGGCGCCGTGCGCGCGGACGTCGGCCTCGGGGACGTACGGGTCGTGGGCGAGCAGCTCCATCCCGAAGGCGCGCGCGTAGCCGGCCAGCAGGCGGCCGATGCGGCCGAAGCCGACGATGCCCAGCGTCTTGCCGTGCAGCTCGGGGCCGAACAGCTTCGGCCAGCCGCCCGCCGCCACCGCGGTGTGCGAGGCGGTCAGCGAGCGGGCCGCGGACAGCAGCAGGCCGAAGGTGTACTCCGCCACCGCACGCGAGTTGCTGCCCGGCGCGCACACCACCGGGATCGCGCGCGCGTGCGCGGCGGCCACGTCGATGGTGTCGACGCCGACACCGTGCTTGGCGATCACCTTGAGGCGGGGCGCGGCGTCCATCACCTCGGCGGTGATCGGGTCCATGCCGACGATCAGCGCATCCGCTTCGGCCGCGTGCGACAGGAGTTCGGCGGTGGGCAGCGCGGTGTCCTCGCGGGGGCGCAGGGGACCCGCTCCGGCCTCCTCCAGGATCTGCCAGGGCCGCGCCGAATGCCGGGCGAAGGTGGGTGTCGTGATGAGTGTGGTCGGCATCAGCGGGCCTCGCCGCGCGCCGCCCGGAGGTGGGACGTCGCGATCTGCTGGAGGTGCACGACGTCGGACGCCACCGTCGCGAACGTGAAGCCCTCGGCGAGGCGACGGGCGGCGCTCTCGCCGTCGGCGTTGTGAATGCCGGCCGCGATGCCCACCGCCTCGGCCGCCATGCGGACGCGGACGAGGGCCTGCTCGAACTCCTCCTGTACGGCGGGGTCGGTGGACGTCGCGCCGCCGATGGCCAGGCGCAGATCGGACGGGCCGATGTAGACGCCGTCCAGGCCGGGGGTCCGGCAGATCTCCTCGACGTTGGCCAGTCCGTCGGCGGTCTCGATCATCGCGAGGACGGCGGTCTGGTCGTGCGCGTCGGCCGGGTTCGGGCCGATGCGGAGCTGGGCGCGCATCGGGCCGTACGAGCGGCGGCCCAGCGGCGGGTAGCGGACGGCGGCCACGGCGTCGGCGGCGTCCTGAGCGTTGTCGATCATCGGGACGATCACGGCGCTCGCCCCCGCGTCGAGCGCCTTGCCGATGTAGGTGAGGTCATTGGCCTCGACGCGCACCACGCCGACGGCGGTGCTGCCCTTGGTGTCGGTGGCGAGGAGGTTGTGCAGCATGCCCTGGTAGCCGAAGAGGCCGTGCTGGGCGTCGAAGGCCAGATAGTCGTAGCCGACGCGGGCGAGGCGCTCGGCGGCGATCGGCGAGTCGAGCAGGGACCAGTAGCCGATGAGCTGCTCGCGATTGCGCAGTGCGGCGATGAACTGGGCGGAGGTGCGGCCGGTGGCCATGGGTGTCTCCCTTGCGACGTTGCGAGGTGGGCGGCGGGGTCAGCGGTTGTAGGCGGGCATCGGGCCGCGCAGCCGGGCGCCGACCTCGTCGCAGGCGGTCAGGACGTCCGCGGGCAGCGGGCCCGCGGACGCGGCGGCGATGTTGGCCTTCAGGTGTTCGGCCTTGGAGCCGCCGAGCAGCAGCGCGTCGGTGGAGGGCCGGGACAGCAGCCAGCGCAGGGCCAGGTCGGTCAGCGGCAGCCCCGCCTCGGAGGCGATGCGGGCGAGGTCGGTGACGGCCTGGAACACCTCCTCGTTCCAGTACCGCTCGCGGTACATCGCGGCCACCTTGGAGTCGCCGAAGCGCCCGCCCTCCGGAACCTGATCGAAGCGGTGGCGGCCGGTGAGCAGGCCGCCGCCGAGCGGGTTGTAGACCACCGTGCGCAGTCCGGTACTGGCGGCGAATTCCACGTACTCCTCCTCGATGCGGCGCGCGAGGAGGTTGTGGAGCTGCTGGGCGACGACCGGACGAGGTGCGCCGACCTCGTCGGCCACCCGGTTCAGCTCGGCGATCTGCCAGGCGGCGAAGTTGGAGACGCCGAGGGCGAGGACCTTGCCCGCCCGTACGAACTCGGCGACGGTCGCCAGGGTCGCGGAGAGCGGTGTCCGGCGGTCCGGCTGGTGCAGATAGAACAGGTCGACGTGGTCGGTGCCCAGACGCTTGAGGCTCCCGTCGAGCGCGGCGCGCAGCCCCTCGGGGGAGAGCGGCGCGTGCTCGCCCTGGTCGGGGTGCGGGATACCGGCCTTGGTGGCGAGGACCACCCGGTCGCGGCGGCCGGGCAGCAGCTCGGCGAGGATGCGCTCGCTCTCGCCGCCCGCGTAGCCGTTGGCGGTGTCCACGCCGGTGATGCCCGCGTCGAGCGCGGCGTCCACCATCGCGGCGGCCGTCGCGCGGTCGGCGGTGTCGCCGAAGGTCATCGTCCCGAGGACGAGAGGGGACAACGGGACGGGCACATGCGGGAGTGCGAGGCCGACGGTCACGGGCGGGTTCCTTCCGAGGCGGGTGGTGCGTGGTGCGGGTGGTGCCGATGGTGCGTGGTGCGGGGGTGGTGCGTGGTGCGGAGGTGGTGCGTGGTGCCGATGGTGCGTGGTGCGAGTGAGGCGGGTGGCGCGGTCGTGCTCATAGGCGATCACATGCGTGATGTGCGCATCGCGCGCATGGCACCATGCGGCTCCGTGGCCCCGACCGGTCGCCGCGGCGGTTTCGGGCGACACACCGCGCGGCGGCCGAGTGTGGTGCGATGCGATCCGCTGGGTCAGCCGGTCCGCGTCGCGCCCACGACGGCGACACGGTCCATGGGTGATGGCCGTCGGCGCCATGGGAACGCTCGCACGGTTGCGTAAATCACGCAAGATGTATCGCGCAGTTCACGCAGCCTATGCCATGATCCTCACTGGGCCCGACCGTGTTGTCCATCGACGGTGCCGGGTACTCGCCGCCGCGCACCGCTGTCGCGCCGCGGCCCCGTCCGGCTGCCTCCACGGCCGCCACCCGAACCCGTCGCCGTCCGCCTCTCCCACCGTCCGCCCCCGCCTCCCGCCTCCCGCCTCCCGCCTAGGAGTTGCTCTCATGCCCACCCCCCTCCCCCTCATCGCCGTCACCATGGGCGACGGTGCCGGTATCGGCCCCGAGGTCGTCGTCGCGGCCCTGCTCGACGACGCCGTCCTGCCCCGCTGCCGCCCCGTCGTCATCGGTGACGCCCGGCGGCTGCGCGAGGCAGCCCGCGTCCTCGGCCTGGACTGCGAGATCGCCACCGTCGACCACCCGCGCGACGCGGAGTTCACACCCGGCCGCGTCAACGTGCTCGACCTCGGCCTGCTCCCCGCCGATCTGCCCTGGGGCAAGCTGTCGACGGTCGCGGGGGGCGCCGCGTACGCCTACATCGAGCGCGCCGCCGAGCTCGCAGTGGCCGGCGAGGTGCACGCCATCTGCACCGCACCGCTCAACAAGGAGGCCCTGCACGCCGCGGGCCATCTCTACCCCGGCCACACCGAACTCCTCGCCCATCTGACCGGGACCGAGGAGGTCTCGATGATGCTCTCCACCGAGAAGGTGAAGGTCATCCACGTCACCACGCACATCGGCCTGATCGACGCCGTCCACCGCATCGAGCCCGGCCTCGTCGAGCGCACCGTGCGCCGCGGCCACGAGGCGATGGTCCGCGCCGGCACCCCGAACCCCGTGATCGGCGTCTGCGGCATCAACCCGCACGCGGGCGAGAACGGCCTGTTCGGCTACGGCGAGGAGGCCGAGAAGATCGCCCCGGCCCTGGAGAAGCTGCGCGCCGACGGCGTCGACGCCCGGGGTCCGCTCCCCGCCGACACCGCCTTCTTCCTCGCCTCACGCGGCGACTACGACCTGATCGTGGCGATGTACCACGACCAGGGCCACGGCCCGGTCAAGGTCCTGGGCATCGAGGCGGGTGTCAACCTCACCGTGGGCCTGCCCGTCATCCGCACCTCCGTCGACCACGGCACCGCCTTCGACATCGCCGGAACGGGCACGGCGGAGGCGGGCAGCATGGTCGAGGCGCTGCGCCAGGCGGCCGAGATGGCCACGGTGCCGGTCACCCCGGCAGCCTGAACCGCCGCCTCCGGCAGGGGGACGGGTCAGACGTGGTTGTCTCCCCCGGTTGTCAGGCTTGCACGGTGGGCCGGACGACGACCTCGCTGATGTCGATGCCGGCGGGCTGCTCGATCGCGTAACCGATCGCGGACGCGATGGCGGAGGGCGGGATGGCGATCTCGTCGCGCTGCCGGGCTGCCGCCGCCGCTGCCTCGGGACTCGCCCCCTTGCCCACGCCCTCGGTATTGGTGAATCCGGGTGAGACGAGGGTGACGCGCAGATCGGGTCCCGACTCCTGCCGCAGCCCCTCGGTCAGCACCTTCACCGCCGTCTTGGTGGCGGCGTAGACGGCCTGCGGGGATTTCACGACATAGGCCGCGGTGGAGGCGATGTTGACGAACTGGCCGGAGCGCTGCCGCCGGAAGACGGGAAGTGCCGCCCCGATACCGTTCAGCAGGCCGGTGATGTGCGTCGCGACCATCGCGTCCCAGTCGTCCTGGCGCAGTTCGTCGAACGGCGACACCGCCATCGTGCCGGCGTTGGAGACCAGGACATCGAGCCGGCCGAACCGGTCGACCGCCACATCCGTCAGCCGCTCGAGGTCCTCGCGGCGCGTCACGTCGATGACGGCCCCGACGGCCGAGCCACCCCGCGCCGTGATCTGGTCCACTACCGCGTGCAGCCGATCCTCCCGCCGGGCCCCGAGCACGAGCCGGGCACCCTTCTCGGCCAGGTAGGCCGCCGTCGCCGCCCCGATGCCGCTGCTGGCACCCGTGATCGCCACGACCTTGCCTTCGATGCCTGACATGGCCAACGTCCTCCAGGGAGATGTGCGCAGGTCAGACCATGACCTACAGTGGAACTGGGGGCGCCCCCAGTTACCCGAGCCTAAATGGGGACGCCTCCGGTTAGCAAGGCGAAGAAGACCGGAGAGGACATGGCAACCGCTGATGACCGGCAGTGCACCACGCCCGTTGCGAGCTGACGCACGGCGCAACAGAGACAAGATCCTCACGGCCGCGGTGCGCATGTTCGCCGAGGAGGGGCTGGACGCGCACCTGGAGCGCATCGCCAAGGAGGCGGGCGTGGGCAGCGCGACGCTGTACCGGAACTTCGCCACCCGCGAGGCCCTGATCGAGGCGGTCTACCGCAACGAGGTGGCCCAGCTGTGCGACGCCGTCCCCGATCTGCTCGCCGAGCAGCCGCCCTACGAGGCCCTGCGCGCCTGGACACGTCTCTTCCTGGACTACGTCACCGCGAAATTCGGCATGGCCGACGCCCTGCGCGCCATCGCCGCCACGGGAAACAACCCCTACGGCCACAGCCGGGACATGATCCAGGCCGCCATCACCACCCTGCTGGACGCCTGCACAGCCGCCGGGGCGATTCGCACCGACATCAGCCCCACCGACATGGGCGCCGCCCTCGAAGGCATCGCCCTCACTTCGGCCGAACCGGAACACCGGGAACGGGCCGAGCGCCTGCTCGACCTCACCCTGGACGGCCTGAAGGCCCGTTCGTGACGGTGGCCCTGTCGAGGGGCTTGCGGTGCGGGTGAAGCTCGATGGTGAGTGAGGCGGCGGTGAAGACGGAGGAGTAGGTGCCGACCGCCAGGCCGATGAGCAGGGCGAGGGCGAAGTCGGCGAGGGTGTCGTCGGCGAGGACGGCGAGGGCGGTGAGGATGAATGCCGCACCCATGCCGGTGTTGACGGTACGGGGCAGGGTCTGGAGGATCGCCTGGTTCGTCAGGCGGGGAAGCGGTGTGGCGCGGTCGCGGCCGAGCAGTTCGCGGACGCGGTCGAAGAGGACGACGGAGTCGTTGACCGAGTAGCCGATGACGGTCAGCAGGGCGGCCAGGAAGACCCCGTCGATGGGCTTGCCGAGCCAGGCGAAGGCACCGATGAGGATCACCACGTCGTGGGCGAGCGCGGCGACGGCCGCCGTCCCGAAGAACCAGCGGAAGCGGACTGCGAGATACAGCAGTTGGGCGCCGAGTGCGAGGGAGAGCGCGATGAGGGCGTTGCGGCGGAGCTCGTCGCCCATGCTGGGGCCGATCAGCTCGTCGCGGATCTTCCTCGTCTCGCCGCCGAGTGCGCCGATGGTTTCGGTGACGGTGGCCTCGTCGGTGTTGGTCAGGTTCTCGGCGCGCACGGTGAGCCCGGTGTCGCCGGAGGACTGCACGACCGCGCGGGGGAACCCGGCGTCGGTGAGGGCGGTACGGGCCCGGTCGGGGTCGACGGGGGCGCTGGTGGCGTACTCGATCAGCCGGCCGCCGGTGAACTCGATGCCGAAGTCCAGGCCGCGGACGAGGATGCCCGACGCGGCCACGACGGCGAGCGCGGCGGAGGCGGCCAGCCAGCGGCGCGGACGGCGCATCAGGAACGGGTCGCGGCGCAGCAGCCGGTCGCGGACCCAGCCGGTGCTCGCGATGCCGGTGATACGGGGCCGACGGCGGACCGCGGGGCGGCCCGCCGCGTACTCGGCGAGCACCCGGCTGATCACCAGGGCGCTGACCATCGAGGCGAGGACGCCGATGGCGAGGGTGATGCCGAAGCCGCGTACCGGGCCGGAGGCGAAGGCGAACATGAGGCCCGCGGCGATCAGCGTCGTGATGTTGGAGTCGGCGATCGCGCTGAGGGCACCGCGGAACCCGGCCGTCAGCGCCGAGCGGGGGCTTGGGCGGCTGCGGGCCGCGTACTCCTCGCGGGCCCGTTCGAAGACCAGGACGTTGGCGTCCACGGCCATACCGATCGCCAGGACGAACCCGGCGAGGCCCGGCAGGGTCAATGTGGCGCCGAGCGCGGCCAGGGCGGCGTAGGAGATGAGGCCGTAGCAGGCCAGGGCCACGGTCGCGAGCAGGCCCAGGAGCCGGTAGGCGGCGATGATGAACAGCGCGGTCAGCGCGGTGCCGATGACGGCGGCCCAGGCCGCGGCCTCGATCGCCGCGTCGCCGAGCGTCGCGCCGACGGTGCGCTGTTCGACGGTCTCGACCGGTACGGGCAGGGCGCCGCCGGAGATCAGCAGGGCCAGTTCGCGGGCTTCGGTGTCGTCGAAGGAGCCGGTGATCTGGGTGGTGCCGCCCGGGATGCCGGTCCCGCACGGTACGGAGGGGTCGACCTGCGGCGAGGAGATGATCTTGTTGTCGAGGACGATGGCGATCCGCCGCTGCGGGTCGCCGGCCGGGTGACAGGCGGCCCGCGCGGTGACCTGCCGCCATCGGTCCTGACCGGTCTTGGAGAAGTCGACCGTGACATGCCAGCCGGCACCGCCCTGCTGGTCGAAGCGGGCGTCGGCGCCTTCGACGTCCCGTCCGGTCAGCTCGGCGGCCCGCAGCCGCAGGGGCTGTCCGGAATCGTCCGGCAGCACGCGCTCCTCGGCCGGATCGGCCGGCGGGGAGGTGGCGCCGTCACCGGTCCCGGCGGGGCCGAGGACCGCGTGGACGGTGAGCTGCGCGGTGCGGCCCAGCACATCGGCGGCCTTCTTCGGGTCAGACACGCCGGGCAGCTCGACGAGGATGCGGTGGTCGCCGGAGCGGACGAGGGTCGGTTCGGCGACGCCGAGCGCGTCGATGCGGCCGCGCAGCACCTCCACGGTGCGGTCGGTGGCCGCGGCGTCGGCTTCGGTGGTGGGGGTGGAGCGGGTTTCCAGCATGAGCTGGGTGCCGCCGCGCAGATCGAGTCCGAGGCGGACCGGCGTGGTGAGGGCGATGGCCAGCGATCCGGCGATCACGGCGAGGGCGAGCAGCGCCCGCACGCGCAGGGACTTGTTCCGTTTATTCCGCTTGTTCCACTTGTTGCGGCGTTTCGATACGTCGTTGCGGCGTTTCAACACGAGCCTCCGGCAGGCACGTCGCGGCAGCGGCGCACGCGGCCGCGACGGAGGAAAGGGTGATGGGTGGCGTCAGGTACCTGCGGGCGCCGGAGGGGCCCGGCCGCGGTCGTGGGCCGATCGGCCGGGCGAGACGGGGGCGTGTGCGGAAGGCGCTGAAGTACGGGTACCGACAGCCGGGTCGGCATCCGTATCGCGGGGGTCGGTGGCGTGGGGATCCGGTGGGCACGGGCGCTCACCGAGGTGGTCGTGGCGGACCCTGGCCTGGGCCGCGCAGCCGGCGGCGCACGGGTCATCCGCGCGGGGACCGGGGTCCGGGCGCTCGGCGCCCGTGGCCGCCGGGGCCGGATTGGCCACTGAGGCCGGATGGGGCACCGAGGCCGGATGGGGCACCGGACCGGATGCGGCGCGCGGGGTATCTGCGGGAACCAGCGCCAGCAGGACGGCGAGGAGCGCGATGAGCGTTCCCGCGAGCCGATGACCGGCGGTCGGGGTGGTGCGGGGCGCTGGACGCATGGTCGGGGGCGGGGCGGGCGTCAGGGTTCGATGAGACCGGCGCGGATGGCGTAGCGGGTCAGCTCCAGCCGGTCGTGCAGACCGAGTTTGTGCAGGAGGTTGGCCCGGTGGCGGTGCACGGTCTTGACGCTGATGAACAGGATCTCGGCGATCTCCTTGGAGGAGTGCCCTTCGGCGACGAGTTTGAGGACCTCCTCCTCACGAGGGGTGAGGAACTGGTCGGGGTCTTCCTCGCCGTGGCGGACGCGGTCCAGGTAGTTGCGGATGAGGGCGGTGACCGCGCCGGGGTAGAGGAACGGCTCGTTGCGCATCGCGGCCCGGCAGGCGGCGACCAGATCGCGGTCGGCGACCGACTTCAGCACATAGCCACAGGCCCCGGCCTTGAGCGCCTGGAACAGGTACTGCTCGTTGTCGTGCATCGTCAGCATCAGGATGCGCAGGCCCGGTTTGAGCGCCACCAGCTCGCGGGTGGCCTGGAGGCCGGTCAGGCGTGGCATGGCGAGGTCGAGCACCGCCAGGTCGATCTCCTGGCTCCGGGCCGCCTCGATGGCCTCGGCGCCGTCCCCGGCCTCGGCGACGACCTCCAGGTCGGGTTCCCGGTCGAGGATCAGGCGTACGCCGCGGCGTACCAGAGCGTGGTCGTCGGCGAGCAGGATGCGGATCGGCGTCGCGTTCGCGGGAGAGTTCGTGGGAGACGCCGTCGAGGCCGTGGTGGGTCCGGGCGGGGTCGGATCGGGCATGGTCAGAGCTGCTTCCTGGGGGCGGGGGTGATGAGGCGGATCCGGGTGCCGGTGCCGGGCGTCGAGGTGATGTCCAGGGTGGCTCCGGCGAGCAGGGCCCGTTCGCGCATGCCGCGGATCCCGGCGCCCTCGCAGGCGGCCTCGATGCCGCGGCCGTCGTCGGCGATCTCCAGCGCCACCGCCTCGCCGACGCGGCGCAGGCTCACCTCGACCTGCCGCGCGTCCGCGTGGCGCGCCGCGTTGGTCAGGCTCTCCTGAGCCACCCGGTACAACACGAGCTCGCTCTCCTGGTCGAGGGCGGGCAGGTCGGCGTCGAGGCGGCGTACGACACGCAGCCCGGTGTGGGTGGCGAAGTCCTGGGTGAGCGAGGTCAGTGCGCTGACCAGGCCCAGGTCGTCCAGGACGCCGGGCCGCAGGCGGCGCACCAGGCGGCGGACCTCGTCCAGACTCTCCCGGGTGATCTCCTGGGCCTGCTGGAGGTCCTCGCGCAGCGGCTCCGGGACGTCGTCCGCGGTGCGCCCCAGCACCAGCAGGATCGCGGTCATGCTCTGTCCGACCTCGTCGTGCAGCTCCTGGGCGATACGGCGGCGTTCCGCCTCCTGGGCCAGCAGCACCCGGGCGCTGGACGTGGCACGTTCGTGCTCCAGCCGGTCGAGCATGGCGTTGAAGGTACGGATCAGCTCGGACACCTCGCTGCCGCCGCCGGCGCCGGGCACGGGCAGCCGCTGGCCCGGGCGCAGCAGGTCGACGGTGGTCATCAGCCTGGTCAGCCGGTCCAGCGGGGCCAGGCCCCAGCGCAGCAGGGTGCCGTTGGCGACCAGCATGACGGCGAGACCGCCGATCAGGATGATCGCCTCGGTCAGCACCACCGGCACGGAGACGGTCACCGGCGCCCACAGCAGCAGCGCCGTGGCGGTGCCCAGCACCAGGGCGTTGAGCCCGAAGATCCGCCAGAACAGCGACACCGGGGAAACTCCTCCTCCTGCGCTCCGAGTGTGATCAGCTCTACTGTCGCTCATCGCTCCCCCGGACTGAGCCGCCGCGACTGATCACGACCGAGCCCGACCCAGCCTGCCTCCCCCACCGCGCGGGGTCGATGGGGTCCGTTCCCCATATCCGGGGTCATCGGGTACCCATGCGCCGTGCCCCGCCATCGCCCCGTGGTCACCGCTGCCCCGGGCAAATGGGGTCCGCGCCCGATGGGCTTCCGACGCCGAGTCGAGCAGAGTCGAAGAAGATCGAGCCGTCCGGTACGGCCAGTGCTCGCGGTCGTGGAGACCGCGGCCGGCGGCACCGGGCGGCCGCTGCCGCGCTCAGCGCGCTTTTCGCGAAAGGACCACACCCGTGCCGCTCGACACCGCCCAGACCGGCCCCCGCCCCGGGCGGCTGACCTCTCATGAGGCCCGCCAGCGCCTGGAACACGCCCGCAACAGCCGCCTGGCTCAGCTGCGCGCCCTCGACGAGAGCGCCCAGAGCACGGACGCCCATCTGGTGTCCGCGCAGACGGAGGCGATCCAGCGGGTCCTCACCGAGATCGACGAGGCGTTCGCCCGTATCGACGACGGCGCCTACGGCACCTGCCAGGGCTGCGCCAAGCCCGTCCCCGCCGAACGCCTGGAGATCCTCCCCTACACCCGCTACTGCGTCGCCTGCCAGGGCCGCGCCACCGCCTGATCCGCCCCATCCGACCCGTCTTCGTCTCCGCCCTGCGCAAAGGGGTGAAGTGGTGAACCACCAGACCATCGACAACCCGGCCGCGCACCTGTCGCCCGAGGACCTTGCCGCGCTGCGGGAGAACCTTCACGAACAGCGCCTCTTCCGCCAGGAACAGCTGCGGCAGATCGCCGCGGCGCCCCGCGCCGAGGACCTGCTCCGGCGCCGCTCCGCGGCACAGGCCGAAGTGCACGTCAAAGTCGCCGCCTCCGCGCGCATGGTCCTCGCCGACGTGGAGGCGGCGCTGCGACGCATCGCCGAGGGCCGCTACGGCAGCTGCCACCTGTGCCGCCGCCCCGTCGAACGCGAACGCCTGATGATCGTTCCGCAGGCCCGCTACTGCGCGCGGTGCCAGCAGGTGCGGGAGGCCGGACGATGACCGTCCTCCGCCGCTTCCGGTCCGACTCCCCCGCCGGGCACCGGCACCGGCCCTGGCCGTCGTGCCGGCACTGCTGCGGCCTCGCCCTCGACCTGGGCAGCGCCCGCACCCGCGCCTGGCTCGCCGGCCGCGGCATGATCCTCGACGTACCCACCATCACCTTCCCCGGTGCCGGGGCGGTGTACCCGATCCAGCGCGGTGCCATCGTCGACGTCCCCGGAACGGCCCGGATGCTCGACCGGCTGCTCAGCCATCGCCTGCCCCGCCTCACCCGCCCGCTGGTGGTGGTCACCGCGCCCGTGCTGGACGGCCCCGCCTACCGGGAACGGGCCCGCACCGCCGTGGAGGTGCTGCGCCCGCGCGCGGTCCTGACGGTCCCCACCGCACGCGCCATCGCCCTGGCCGTGGGCGCCGACCTCTCCCTGCCGCTGCTCGTGGTGGACGTCGGCGCCCACCTCACCGAAGTGGTCCTCCTCCTCGACGGCCTGGTCTTCGACGCCCGCCGCACCGCCCTGGGCACCGCCGACCTCGCCGGTGCCGGCGCCACGGCGGAGATCAGCGAAGCGATCACGACCATGATCACCTCAATGCTCCGGCAGGACCGCACGTCCCTCACCGCCGAGGCCCTGACCCGGGGAGCCCTCCTGGCCGGCGGCGGCGCCCTGCGCCCCGACCTCACTCGCCGGCTCATCGGCGGCACCCACGCGCCGCTGCGGGCGGTTCCGGCACCACACACCGCGGCGATCCGCGGCGCCGCCAAGATCCTTCAGGCCGCGCGCGGACATCCGTCGACCAGTGGCACGTCCCCGCCCTGACCTGGACCGCTCTCCCATCGACCCCGCCGACCCACCGGCCGGGGTCTCCGGTACGCCATCCCCCGATCCTGGAAGGAGAACCACCGTGTCCGGCGAGATACCCCCCGCGCAGCCGCCTCCCGATCCCCCGCACCACGAGCTCGTACATCCCCTGTCGCTGTGGCGCCAGCGGCACAATCCGCTGTACCGGTGCACCGACCGCCTCCAGACCCGGATCGCACTGGCGTTGTTGCTG